>JAOTUB010000197.1 GCA_029864095.1 Gammaproteobacteria bacterium
GAAGATCTCGCGTTTGCCACGGGGTTCGCGCACGCGCAGGACCGTTTCTTTCAAATGGACTTGATTCGGCGCCGCTCGGCCGGCGAGCTATCAGAATTGTTCGGTGGCGTTGCGGTTGAAAGTGACAAACGGTTGCGCTTTCATCGCTTCCGCGCCCGCGCCAAGGCGGCCATGGCCGCTATGCCGACAGGTGAGACTGCGCTGCTGCGACACTATTCTGACGGCGTCAATGCCGGGCTCGCGAGCCTCGCCGCGAAGCCATTCGAGTATTTTATGCTGCGCGTTGATCCCGAACCCTGGGTGGCGGAGGATTCGCTACTGGTCGTTTATACGATGTTCATTAACCTCACCGATGAGCGCGCGACCAGGGACGTGCAGCGCGGGCTCGCGCATCGCATCCTGCCGCATGAGGTTTATGCATGGATGTATCCGCAGGGCACACCTTGGGACGCGCCAATGATGGGGCAGGCGCGACCGGTCGCCGCCGTGCCCTCGGCTGCGGTCATGTCGATACGCGATGTGCCTGACAACGCGCCGCCGTCGCACGAGCTTGGCAAGCCCATGCTCAACGGCAGCAACAACTGGGCGGTCGGCGGTATGCTGACGCCTTCGGGCCGCGCCATCGTATCGAACGATATGCACCTGGGTCTTCAGGCACCGAATATTTACTACCAGGCCAGGCTTGTCGTTGCAGGCGACAAGCCGCGCGACGTTGCCGGCGTAACCTTGCCCGGGGCGCCATTTGTCGTCGCAGGCAGCAATACAAAAATGGCCTGGGGCTATACGAACAGCTACGGTGACTGGTCGGACGCCGTGATTTTGCGTCCGGGAACGATTCCCGATACCTACAAGACACCTGCTGGCGACCTGCTCTTCTCCGAATTCAAGGAGCGTATCAACGTCAAGAATGCGGATCCGGTTGATATCACGATTCGTGAAACGATATGGGGTCCGGTGGACGAGAGTGTTGACTACCCGGATGGGGAGATCGCCGTCAGCTGGATTGCGCACAATATCGATGCAGCTAATCTGCGGATCATTGACCTCGAATACGCCGATTCAGTGTCTGCCGCTCTCGATATCGCGAATACGATGGGGATGCCGCCGCAAAATTTCGTTGTCGGCGATGCCAGCGGCAATGTCGCATGGACGATTACGGGCAAGATCCCGAAGCGTGGCGATTTTGATCCGATGTTGCCCGCGGACTGGAGCGAGTCTGGGGGCTGGTCAGGCTGGGTCGCGGCTGAGGACTACCCGCGCATCGTCAATCCCGAGGGTGGGCGCATATGGTCCGCGAACGCGCGCGTCGCGGATGGGCCGGCTCTGGACATTATTGGCGATGGCGGCTACGACCTCGGCGCGAGGGCGCGGCAAATTCGCGACCGACTATTCGCCACGGACACCTTCACACCGGCCGATATGCTGGCTATTCAGATCGATGACCGGGCACTCTTTTTGGCTCGGTGGCGAGATTTGTTAGTTGACGTGCTCGATAACGACACAATTGCCGGAGACGCCCAACTCGCGGAGTATCGGCGTCTCGCCGAACAATGGATTCCGCGTGCGGCTCCGGAGTCGGTGGGATACCGACTCGTTCGTGCGTTTCGGCTCGAGGTTCAGGCGCGCGTCTTTCATGCGTTGATGGCGCCGGTGCGTGATGCGTACGGAGACGATGTGAAGCTGCGAATAAGCAACCAGTTCGAAGCGCCGCTCTGGTCACTCGTAACCGAGCAGCCGACGCATCTGCTGCCCGCCAATTACGATAGCTGGCGCGAACTGATGGTTGCGGCCGTGCAGGAGAACATTCGTTATTTCGAAGAGAATTTTGAGGGATCACTCGCGAACCGGACCTGGGGTGAGCGTAATATGGCGGCGATCCAGCATCCGCTCAGTCGCGCGTTGCCGGTGCTCGCGGAGTTTCTGGATATGCCACGCGAGCCCTTGGCTGGCGACGTCGATCTGCCCAAGGCACAAGGGCCGGATTTCGGCGCGTCGGAACGGTTTTCGGTGTCACCCGGTGATGAGGCGAATAGTCTGATGCACATGCCGACGGGTCAAAGTGGCCACCCCTTGTCGGACTATTACCGCCGTGGTCACGAAGATTGGGTGCGCGGCCAACCAAGCCCGTTCCTGCCGGGTACGACACAACATAAGCTGATCCTGTTGCCAGCCACGAACTAGAGGCGAAAATCGATTGATTTCCGGTAAGATGGCCGTTGCAGGATAACGACCGGACTAAAGCATGGCTGAGAGTAAATTTTCTGGCACCAGTACCTACGTCGCGACCGACGACCTGATGACGGCCGTGAACGCGGCCGTCACGCTCGAGCGGCCGATACTCATAAAAGGTGAGCCCGGCACGGGCAAAACGCAGCTCGCGATCGAAGTTGCAAGCTCATTGGGCAAGCCGCTTTTCGAGTGGCATATCAAGTCCACAACCAAAGCGCAGCAAGGGCTCTACGAATACGACGCGGTGGCGCGGC
This sequence comes from Gammaproteobacteria bacterium, assembly GCA_029864095.1. Lineage (GTDB taxonomy): Bacteria > Pseudomonadota > Gammaproteobacteria > Steroidobacterales > Woeseiaceae > UBA1847. The sequence continues at coordinate 2,484 of JAOTUB010000197.1, forward strand.
TGCGTGATTCGCAACTCGGCGATGACCGCGTGCATGACATCTCAAATTACATTGTTCGCGGCAAAGTGTGGGAAGCGTTCGAGTCCGATGAACAACCTGTGCTCCTTATCGACGAAGTAGACAAAGCGGATATTGAATTTCCGAATGACCTGCTGCGCGAGCTCGATCGAATGGAATTCTACGTCTATGAAACAAAGCGACTCATTAAAGCCGTGCATCGCCCGATCATCGTAATTACAAGCAACAACGAAAAAGAGTTGCCGGATGCTTTTCTGCGGCGTTGCTTTTTCCACTACATCAAATTTCCTGACAAGAACACGATGCAAAAGATCGTCGATGTACATTTCCCAAAGCTTAAGAAAAGTCTTCTGAGTGAGGCACTCAACGCATTCTACAAAGTCCGCGATGTGCCGGGGCTGAAGAAAAAACCATCGACATCCGAGTTGCTGGATTGGATCAAGTTACTTCTGGCCGAGGACATTCCACCCGAGGCCTTGCGAGCAGAGGGCTCGCGCAAAGCAATCCCGCCGCTTTACGGCGCACTGTTGAAAAACGAGCAGGATGTGCATCTGTTCGAGCAGCTCGTATTTCTGGACCGCAGGGCAGGCTCGAACCAGCGGTAAAGTGCAATGTTGATCCCGTTTTTTTATCTTTTGCGCGACGGCGGCATGAAAACGTCGATCACCGAGTTGCTGACGCTGCTGGAAGCGATGAAGAAAGGCGTGGCGGGACAAAGCGTCGACGATTTTTACTACCTGTCGCGCGCGTGTCTCGTAAAGGACGAGTCAAAGCTGGACCTTTTCGATCGCATCTTCGCCGCCTATTTTAATGGCGTGGAGGACTCATTCGCCGACCTTATGGCTGACATCCCCGATGAGTGGCTTAGACGGCAGGCCGAACTCATGCTGAGTGAAGAAGAGCGTGCGCAAATCGAAGCCCTGGGTGGATTCGAAGAACTGATGAAGGCACTGCAAGAGCGACTCGAAGAACAGAACGAGCGTCACGAAGGCGGCAACCGATGGATTGGCACAGCCGGCACGTCACCGTTTGGTGCCTATGGCTACAATCCGGAAGGTGTACGCATCGGGCAGCAAGGATCGCGGAATCGCAGCGCCGTAAAGGTCTGGGACAAGCGCGAGTACCGTAACCTGGATGACTCCGTCGAGTTAGGCACGCGCAACATCAAGATTGCGCTGCGGCGGCTCAGAAAATTCGCGCGTCAAGGTGCTGCCGATCAGCTGGACCTTGAAGACACGATCGACAAGACAGCCCGCAACGCGGGACTTCTGGATATTCGCATGGTTCCGGAGCGTCACAATGCGGTAAAAGTACTGCTTTGCCTGGACATTGGTGGCTCGATGGACGACCACGTACGTGTCTGCGAAGAACTGTTCTCTGCGTCACGCAGCGAGTTTAAGCATCTCGAGTATTTCTACTTTCACAACTTCATTTACGAGAGTCTGTGGAAAGACAATCATCGTCGCCACGCCGAGCGCATTCCAACCGTTGACATCACGCACAAGTATGGCGCCGATTACAAACTGATCTTTGTCGGTGATGCGACGATGAGTCCATACGAAATCGTGTACGCGGGCGGTAGTGTGGAGCATTGGAACGAAGAGCCCGGAGCGGTTTGGATCAAGCGCCTGCTAAACACGTATCCGAAAGCAATCTGGATCAATCCGGAGCCACGCAACCGTTGGGACTATACGCCATCGGTCAAGTTGACGCGGGATTTGATGGACGACCGCATGTATCCGTTAACGATTGCGGGCCTCGACGCAGGAATGAAAGCCCTGCATTAAGTCCGGCCCCGTCACGCTACCTCTTGGAGCCCGCTCCGAGTGCTTGCAAGTCCGCGAGTACCTGTTTGGAGTGCTTGCCAGGATCGACTTTTTTGTAATGCTTGGCGAGCGTGCCGTCCGGTCTGATCAGAAATGTCTGTCGTTTGGCTACCTTGATGCCGAGCATCCGTGTCTTGACACCGTACGCTTCCGCCGCCTGGCCTTCCGTATCCGCAAGCAACGGGAAAGGCAGGTTGTGGTTCTCAGCAAATTTTTGATGGGACTCAACATCGTCAAGGCTCACCCCGAGAATCTGCGCGTTGACCTTCTTGAAGGCGAAA
>JAOTUB010000198.1 GCA_029864095.1 Gammaproteobacteria bacterium
CGAACTTCTGGCACGATACGACTTCTCACTTGCTTTGCTGGGCAGCGGCGAGTCACGCTTCGAGCTGTTCTTCGAATCCTTGCAGCGTGCGGCACGCGGTCGCGTAAGCTTTTATCGCGGCTACAACGAAAGGCTCGCACACTGGATCGAAGCCGGCAGCGACATGTTCCTGATGCCGTCAATTTATGAGCCGTGCGGCCTCAATCAGATGTACAGTCTTAAATACGGCACGATACCGATCGTTCGTGAAACCGGTGGCCTCGCCGACTCGGTGCAGCTGATCAATCCTGCTGCCGGAACCGGCACCGGAATCCTGTTTCGCGACTACGACGAAGCGGGTCTTGCCTGGGCGATACTATGGGCGCTCGAGCTTTTCGAAAACCGGACGCTCTGGCAAAAGATCATGCGTAACGGCATGGCAATGGATTTTTCCTGGCAACGTCAGGGGGAGCAGTACGTGAACCTATTCCGCCGCTTATCGGGCTCATGAACATCATCTTTATCGAACCGTCGTTTCCGCACAATCAGCGCGAATTCGTTCGCGCGCTGCACGCTGCCGGCGCAAACGTAATCGGCATCGGCGAACGTCCGCTCGACTACCTGGACAGTGAGGTCAAGGGCTGGCTGCACGACTACGTCCAGGTTCGCTCGGTCGTTCATGAACCGTCGCTGCTCAAAGCCGTGCAACTGATCCAGGGACAGGTTTGGGTCGATCGCCTCGAAGCGACGATCGAAGCCCACATCATGCCAGTGGCCACAGTGCGTGAGGCCACCGGTATCCCGGGCACGTCGACCAGGACCGCATTCCTGTGTCGCGATAAACCGGCGATGAAAGAAGCCCTGCGTCAGGCTGGTATTGCTTGCGCGCAATCGACGCGCGCCGAAACGCCGCAGGACGCGCGTGATTTCGCAGCTGCCGTCGGCTTTCCGTTGATCATCAAACCGCCGGCCGGCGCGGGTGCGTCCGGAACTTACAAAGTGCGCGATGCGAAAAGCCTCGAAAGCGTAATCAACGAATGTGGGCTAGCGGATGGCAATGCGGTCGCCATCGAGGAGTTCATCGAAGGACACGAAGGTTACATCGATACGCTGACGATCGGCGGAGACGTTACGCACGAGTTCATCACCCATTACTATCCGAACGTCCTCGAAGCGATGCGCGAGCGCTGGATTTCGCCGCAGATGGTGACCACGAACCGTATTGATGCGCCCGGTTACGAGGAAGTGCGCGAGATGACGCGCAAGGTCATCAAGATCCTCGACATCGGCACGTCGGCGACGCACATGGAGTGGTTCTTTGGGCCCAAGGGCCTCAAATTCTCCGAGATCGGCTGTCGCCCTCCCGGCGTAGGCCAGTGGGATGTTTACAACGCCGCGAACGAATTCGATCTGTATTTCGAATGGGCCTGTGCATTAACGCGCGGCCACACGCACACGCCGCCGTCGCGTCGATATGCGGCCGGGATGATCGCACTGCGGCCGGACCGGGACGGCCGCATCAGTGGCTATTCGGGCGTCGACTACGTACACGGGAAATACGGCGACTGCATCGTAGCGGCGCACCTGCCCGATCCGGACACGCCGACACAGCCGGTCGAGGCCGGCTACATGGCGAATGCGTGGCTTCGAGTAAGGCACCCTGACTATGACCAGCTGCGCCGCATCCTCGATGACATTGGCCAGACACTCAAGGTGCACGCTGCATGAGCACACTGGAGGCCGAGGGCGCGAAATTCAAAGATCTGCAGCGACAGCTCAAGACCGTCTGGCGCGAACTGCAGCACGATCCTTCTTACGAGTGCACATCGGTCATCGTGCCGTCGTTGAGCGTCAACCAGGAGGAACTGGCCAAAGTTACGGGCGCGGCCTTCTATGAAGAACGGCTTATGTTCGCCCTGATCCGCCTGCGTAACCCGAACGCCCGACTGATCTACCTGACGAGCCAACCGGTCCACCCTGACGTCGTCGACTATTACCTGCAGCTGCTCGACAACGTGCCGGCCAGTCATGCCCGCAGACGCCTGCATATGCTCTCTGTGTTTGATTCCAGCCCGCGGCCGCTTTCCGAGAAAATTCTCGAGCGGCCATATCTGCTTGCGCGATTGCGCAAGTACATCGGCAACACGCAGAGAGCATACCTGACCTGTTACAACTGTACGGTACTCGAGCGGCGCCTTGCCATCAGCCTGGACATCCCGCTGAATGGGCTCGACCCGGATCTGCTTCGCTTCGGCACCAAATCCGGCAACCGCAAAGTCTTTGCCGAAGCAGGTGTCAATCATCCTGCGGGGTTCGAGGACCTGCACAGCGAGGACGACATTGTGCGCGCGTTGCTGGAGCTGCGTGGGCAGCGCCCACGGATCGAACGGGCAGTCGTAAAAATCAACGAGGGTTTCGGCGGCGAGGGCAACGCTGTTTTTACCTATCCGCCCGCTGCAGCGAGCGAGAATGAACTCCGCGAGCAATTGCACGGGTTGTCCTGGCTGTCAGTTAACGAGACGTATGAAAACTTCATGCACAAGTTTGCGGCGATGGGCGGAATTGTCGAGGAACTCATCGCCGCGCAAGAGACACGATCGCCGAGCGTCCAGATGCGCATATTGCCGGACGGCGAAACGCATCTCGTGTCGAGTCACGAGCAGGTTCTCGGCGGATCGACAGGTCAGGCGTATCTGGGCTGCCGATTTCCAGCCAATGACGATTACCGAACGTCGTTACAGGACGAGGCTCAAAAGATCGGCGAGGTGTTGAGCCAAAACGGCATCATCGGCCGCTTCGGCATTGACTTCCTGGCATCGCGCGACAACGGGAGCTGGACCACGCATGCGATCGAAATCAATCTGCGCATGGGCGGAACGACGCCGCCGTTTCATGCGCTGGAATTCCTGACCGGCGGCGAGTTGGATGCTGGCAGCGGCAAGTTTCTGGCGCCCAATGGTCAGGCGAAGTTTTACAGTGCAACCGACAACCTGAAGTCTCCCGCATACCGCGGCTTGTTACCCGAAGACCTCTTCGACATTGTCTGGCATCGCGGCATCGGCTATCGGCATGCCACCGGAACCGGCGTGCTTTTTTATATGATTGGTGCTTTGTCGCAATACGGCAAGCTCGGCATGACCTGCATCGGCAACAGCCCGGAAGCGGCCAGCCGGCTATTCGCGGAGGCGGTGAGAACTCTCGATGAATGCACGGCAGCCAATGATCCCGGGAGGGTTGCCCCGATGTCTGATCGCTACCTCGAAATGGAGTAGGATGCGCCTGGAACGCTGACTGAATCAGCCCTCGACGAGGAATTATGGCGGAATAAACTATGCCCGATGTTGCCCGAAATTTTCTGTTTGTATCCATCGACTCATTGATTGGCGACATCGCCTGGCAGGTCGCAAGAGAAGGCAACGATGTTCGTTATTTCATCGAGACGGAGTCGGAACGTTCGATCGCCGACGGCTTTGTTCCAAAAATTGATGACTGGGAAAGTCATCTCGACTGGGCAGATGTCATCGTGTTCGACGACGTTCTCGGGCAAGGAGAAAAAGCCAAAGCACTAAGGGACGCCGGCAAGAATGTCGTCGGTGGCACACCCTACACCGACAAGCTCGAAGACGACCGCAGTTTCGGCCAGGAGGAACTGAAACGCCACGGAGTGTCGATAATTCCATTCCAGGATTTCAGCGATTTCGATAGCGCGATCGACTACGTCAGCAAGAACCCTGGGCCCTACGTGATCAAGCCCAGCGGTGAGGCGCAGAATATCAAGCGTTTGCTGTTCGTCGGCCAGGAAGACGATGGCAGAGATGTCATTCACGTCCTCCAGTCCTACAAGGCAGCCTACGCGGATACGGTCAAGGTCTTTCAGCTACAGCGGCGCGTACGCGGTGTCGAGGTCGCCGTCGGGGCGTTCTTTAACGGCTCTGACTTCATGTTGCCCATCAACGTCAATTTCGAGCACAAGCCGCTCTTTCCGGGCAACATCGGACCAGCAACCGGCGAGATGGGAACCTTGATGTACTGGAGCGCGCCAAATCGCATCTTCACTGCGACGCTGGCCAAGTTACGAGACCGACTGGCCGAGGAAAAATATGTTGGCTACATCGATGTCAATTGCATTGTAAACGGGTACGGCATATACCCCCTCGAGTTTACGGCGAGATTCGGCTACCCCACAATCAGTATTCAGGCGGACGGTCTGCAGATGCGCGTGAGCGACTTTCTGCACGGCATGGCAGAGGGCTCGCTGACAAATTTCAAGGCCAAACGGGGCTTCCAGATCGGCGTTCGCATTGTTGTGCCGCCCTTTCCCTACAACGACCCGAAGACCTTCGACGCCAACTCCAAAGACCGGGTCATAATCTTCCGCAAGCCCAACCTTGAAGGCATTCATATCGAAGATGTGAAGCTCGTGAACGGCGAGTGGCTCATAACCGGAAAGTCCGGCGTCATCTTGATCGTCACCGGTTTCGGCATCTCAGTGAAACAGGCCCAGGCGCAGGCTTACCAGCGCGTCAAAAACATACTCATCCCGAACATGTATTACCGCAAGGACATAGGCGACAGCTGGTTCGAGGACCACGACAAGTTGCACTCCTGG
>JAOTUB010000199.1 GCA_029864095.1 Gammaproteobacteria bacterium
TCTTCACATGCCCTCCTGTCACGGCGGCAGTCGCCAGGCTTCGGGTCTTGAAAAAGCGGCAATAAAACAACCATCGATCAACGCGTAGAGTCTTGTCAACCGGCGACATGTGAGAATTTCCTAGGCTCTATAACGCGTAGGCAAAGCATGGTTATAGTTATCAACGAAGCACAAAAGCAGCATAGTAGGTACTCGGGGTAATAGCCAACACAGTGCCCCGATGCGTAGAGCAAAGGCGAACGCATCGATCGGCCAGCGCTGCCGGTCTCGGATCAAACTCCTGACCGCGGGAGGTTGAGTCACCGCCGTGTTAACGTGTACAGGCTATGGCCCTCCGCCGTAATCTACGACTCCGCTTACTCATCGTTGGCACCCTGATCATCGCGGCAGGTTTCATCGCGGCGTCAGATACCCTGCACGACAAGACCGAAGCAATTATTTTCTGGACCGAGAGCCTGATCGCCCAGGCACCGCTTCTCGGTATGCTGGTGTTCGTATTACTCGCGATGATCTCAGCAATGGTGGCTTTCTTTTCGAGCGCTCTGCTCGCGCCGGTTGCTATCTACGCCTGGGGACAAGTGGGTTGCCTTGTTCTCCTCTGGTGCGGCTGGTTTCTCGGTGGCATCGCTTCATTTTGCATCGGACGATTTTTCGGGCGTTCTGTCGTATCGATGATTATCGGCGAAGAAAAAATCGCGAGCTGGGAGACCCAGGTCAGTGAACGTAGCAGATTCGTCCACATACTGTTCTTTCAGGCCGTCGTGCCTTCCGAAATTCCCGGCTACCTGCTCGGCATCCTCCGCTACCGCTTCCTGTTATATCTTGCTGCCCTGGCAATCACTGAAATACCTTATGCCATCGCCACGGTTTATCTCGGTGAATCCTTTCTGGAGGGGGACGGTACTGCCTTCATTCTTGTCGGAATTGGCGTCATTGTGCTGGCCGCGTTTATGCTGCAGATACGTCGACGACTGGACCGACCGGGAAAACAATAACAAGGCGACGTCCGCAATGGCGCAACGCTATTTCACGCGGGTCACTTTTTCAATCGTTTATGCTCTTCAGGAAGCGGCTTCGGCACCACGATCGACGAACAGCGTTTGAGTCGGATAGGCGAATTCGATGCCGGCCTCCGCAAACCGTCGGAAAATTTCGAGATTGACGGCCTGCTGGATATCCATATACAGCTTGTAGTCTGACGACTCCACGTAATACACGATTTCGAAATTTAGTGAGTAATCGCCGTATTGCTGGAAGTGCGCCCGGTCGAATCGCGCCGAGCTTTGCTTGACGATGATGTCCTCGATGATGCCTGGGATCCGCTCCAGTTTCTCGTGTGGAGTCTGGTACACAACGCCAAGCTTAAACACAATCCGGCGCTCGACCATTTGCCCGTAGTTGCGAATACGGCTGTGCAACAGATCGTTGTTGGAAAACACGAGCTGTTCGCCCGATAAGCTGCGCACACGCGTAGTTTTGAGGCCAACCTTTTCGACATTTCCGTATAGATCGTCGATGACCAGGAAATCGCCAAGCACGAAGGGCTTGTCGAGCACAATCGACAGTGACGCAAACAGGTCGCTGATAATGCTTTGCGCCGCAAGCGCGACAGCGATACCGCCGACCCCGAGACCGGCCACGAGCGCCGTAATATTGACGCCGGCATTGTCCAGCGCGAGCAGGAATACAATGACCCAGACGCTGACCCGGACCAGAAAACTGACAACGTCCATGGCGGCAACGGCGCCGGCGTCTTCTTCGAGCTGCTGCTCCCGGCGCAACAGCATGAAACGCCCGAACCCGGCGACCGCCCACAGGCCCATCTGAATGAGCATGCCGATGACCAGCAGCCGGCCGAACATCAGGTCGAACGACTCACTTGCATCGATGCTTCGCAACGACGCGTTCATCGCAACCAGCAGCAGGAACCAGCCTTTGGACTGTCCTACTACATGTCTCGCGACCTTGAAAAACACGCGATCGGACTCGACGGCGAGTTTCTGCAGGCGACCACGCAACAAGCGGCGAACAATGAAGAGCAGCGCCAGCGTGCCGATCAGGACGACGACACTAATCGTCCATTCACGCAACGGATTGCCGAATAGTTGGTAATCGAGCCAGCCGAGGATATTCATAAGTATCAGATTTCAGTCGGTTATTATTGTAATGATTTTCTTGCGCGAATTATTCATTGATCCGCAATGTCAACGCCAGTCACTTGTAACCATCAGCGGTTATTCCACTCACGTGTCGCGCTAAGCTCAAAACGCAGACCCAATACCAGAGCATTATCCAGATCCCGATTCAAGCCAGGACTAATCACATACTGCAGATCTGGCTGCAGTCTAAGCCAGTCAGTGACTTGGGTACTGTAAGTCAGTTCGATGCTCGTTTCGCGGCTATCGACGCCATCTGTCGCGAACTGCCGTGCATACGGGTCACCCACCCGGGCGCTGGCTACGGCGATGCCGAACTGGTCGTCCGGACGCGATGTGATCAGACCCGTCAGTACAGTGCCCGCGCCGAGGTAGGATCGGAGCGGATTTAGCGTATCGTTGGCAATGCCGTAGCGAAAGAAACCGTTGATCTCGAGACCGGAATCGGGTGACGAATAGATCGGCGCATCGACGGACGCGTAAACGCCGCCGTTGCCGTCGTCGCGCAACGGCTCGCCATTTGCGTCGCGACCGCCACCGACACGGTCGAAATCGGCCGAGTACAGCCATCCGCCGAGCACAAACCGTGCGCCACCGACATTCCCGTAACTGTATTCGAGCGCCTGCAGCGCGCCGTCACCGCCGCCGAGGTCAATTGTCGTGTCGCTCGGGTCGTCGGGATCACCGGGAACTCCGTCCAGCAATGCATATCGCAGGCTGCCAGACTCGCCGATCGAGGTTTCAAGTCGGACGCTCAACGACGTGACTGGAAAGATCGAAGGTCCATTGAGCCCGGACTGCCCGAACTCGGCGCCAACACCGTGTGAGCTATTCAGGAACAAGCTCGCACTCTCGATCACATCGAATTCCGAGTTCAGATCGTATAAGCCGAAACGCAGCGATAAGTTATCGGCTACCGTCTGTTGGTACCAGAGTTCGTAGACGCGCACCGCCCGGGCCGCGTCTATGTTGGAGACAACCTGCAGGTCTCCAACGTAACGGTCCGAAAAAGTACTGCCGTTGTTCCACAATAAATACGCGAAGATCTTGGCGCCGGAGCCACCGAACAGCGCGTCGAGGCCCGATTCAATGGTCAGGCCTGCGTCGGACAGATATGCGGAGCCAGTATCGATGCCGCCTTTGGCATTGTGCAGCAGTTCGCCGGTGTAGTAGACCTCGAGGTTTGTATCGGCGCTCGAAACCGACGACACGGACAACCACAGCGCAGTCGCCGCAATCAGTGGGACGCGGATTCTGCGGCTGCGTGTTGCAGAGTCAATGATTACATTGTTGCAAAAAATCGATCAGTTCCTCCGCATCGTCCGCATTACGCAGAGTTGATTGGCCAATGTGCGCGGGGCGCTCCTCGCGATCAAACCAGATCGACCCGTCGTCCTCCTGAGGCGGCCGCGCCGCCGCCAGCCAAACTGCCGTGTCCGCACCCGCAGCAGCATCACGCAATACATGCTTGAACAGCGCCCGAAATCCGGGGAGCGATGTCTTGACCCCCTGCGTATCGACCCAACCCGGATGCACGACGTAGAACTGCCAGCCGCGATCGGCGTGGCGCCGGCGCCACCCGGCGTTAAGTTCGACCTGTGCCCGCGTATGGTAGGCATAGACCTGGACGCCGTCGTAACGCTCGGGGTTCAGCTTATTCAGCCGGTCCACCCTTAATGGCACGTTGTGCATTCCACCCGAGGTCATGTTGATGATGACCGCATTGTCAGCAAGCAGCTCGCGCTCCGCCGCGGCGGTTGCGATGGCGCGGCCAATGCCACCCGATGCACCGCTGACCAGCCAGTTCTGACCGTGAAAGTCTCCGGGCGGGTTGCTCCAAAGCAGGCGCCGCTGGCTGTAGCCGAGTTTGCTGAAGCTGTAGGCAAAGCGGCCGAAAAAGTGCAAACCGTTTATTACGTCGCGCATCGCGCCATTGTCATCGTCGGTTTTCCACCTTGGGGATAACCTACCCTACACGGCCTTCTTCGCCACGATGAACACGGCCTGCCCTTTGTCCGGCCGCCATTGATAGTCGATCTCAAACCCCGCACCGGTCAAGCTGTCCTGCAATTCCTGCGTGCTGAACACCTTGACGAGCGGCATCAAGCCGAAGAATTTTCCGATCGGCGCGATGAACTTGAAAAACTTCATCTTGTCGCCCAGGCACGCGGTGCTGGTGACGAAGACACCGCCCGGTTTCAGTATCTTGTAAACCTTGGCGATCGCCGCTTCCTTGTCGTCCAGCAGGTGCAGAATGCTCAGCCCCAACACCGCGTCCAGCGACTGGTTGGCCACGCCGATTTCCTCGATAGTCGATTGCTCAAACGTTACGTTGCCGATGTTGCTGGCGTCCGCTTTATGCT
>JAOTUB010000200.1 GCA_029864095.1 Gammaproteobacteria bacterium
AAGCTCCAGACAACTTCGGCACATTCTCCCGAACCCTGAAAAACCATGCGCAGAGCTTCGCCGAGCGGGAAGTTGTCGAGCATATAGTCGAGACCCGGGCCGCAGGACGGGACCTCGCTCGGCGGCAGATTCTGCAGCCGCCAGTGCCATCCGGCAATCGTTGCACCGTCGCCGGCAAACAACAGTATCAGTATCGCGTAGACGCGCCGCCCCCAGCCGCGCGGGTCATGCAGGGCTGCGAGCAGGAATACGATACCCAGCCCAATCACCGCAACCCGTTGCAGGACACATAATGGGCACGGGTCGAGGAGCAAAACGTGCTGGGCGTAAAGTGCGAAACCCATCATGCCGACACAGCACAAAAAGCCTGCAAAATTAAGGATGCGCGGTCCGGGAAGATTCATTGTTTGTTATTCAGGTTCGAGATCGGCTGCGTCGGAAATGCCGGTATGACGTACGTCCCTGCCCTTCACCATGTAGATGACGTACTCGCAGATATTCTTTGCGTGGTCGCCGATGCGTTCCAACGAGCGGGCCGTCCAGGTGACATTCATGACGCGTTTGATACTGCGCGGATCTTCCATCATGAACGTGATGCACTGACGCTGAATCGCATTGTATTCTTGGTCGACCTGCTCGTCCTCACGCACGACCTCGAACGCATCATTGACGTCGAGACGCGCAAAAGCATTCATCGCGTCCCGCAACATGTGTGAGACATGCGTACCGAGCGACTTCAATTCGCGGTAGGCATCCGACGGCCGGTCCATGCCCGCCAGTTTCGAGGCCAGGAAACCGATCTTCTCGGCCTCGTCGCCAATACGCTCCAAATCCGTGATCGTCTTGATAATTGCGACAATCAGGCGGAGGTCGCCAGCCGCAGGCGCTCGCGTCGCCAGGATGCGGCTGCATTCCTCGTCAATATTGACTTCGAGGTCGTTGACCTTGTGGTCGTCTTTCGCGACCTTTAACCCCAGTTCGCTGTCGCCGCTGACGATTGCCGATATGGCGCGAGCCAGCTGCGCCTCAACGAGGCCACCCATTGCAAGAACGCTGTTTCTCAGATCTTCAATGTCCTTATTGAAGCGACGGGATATATGATGCGTTAAGTCAGATGCTTCCATTTTATACGTCGCCCTCGCTATTGGCTGCGGTGCCTATGTCACTTGAATTTGAACCCGACGTCAAGGCCGCACACACCCGCTACTTCCATTTCCATTGGGTGTCGAGCATGAGCCGGTTGTAGTCGCTCTTGCTGCCTGAGCTGATGTCGGCTTCGTTAATGAAGTACTGAGCACCAATCGACCAGCTCTTGCTGATCCCATAATTCACCTGCAGCAAGTGACCTTTGTTGTCAGTTCCGCCTCCGGCAAAATCCGAGTCTGTCAACAAGCCGAGCACGGAATCGGCTTCCTTGTCCGCGTAAAGATAGGCGAACTCGACCTGGCCTCGATCTTTCGTCTGTCCTATCCGCGTACCAACAGCCCATCCCGTATCGTTGTCAGACGGATCGCTGTTATTCACGTAATCAAGAAAGACGACGGTCGGCCAATCGCCCAGATCGAATGAAGCTTCAGCAAAAACCTCGGTCAGCAAGTAGTCGTAGAGGTATGTGCAACTCGTGTCGGGCGTACTGCCGCAGGGCAGGCCGCCAGCCTCGACCGCAGTATTGCCGAAATAGTCGCCCGCGTCGGCAGAATCACCGAATGTCGTGCCCTCGCCCTTGGTCTTTATCGAGTAATAGCCGATGCCGCCCATGACCTCCGCGCCGCCGATCTCGCCCGACGCACCGAGTTGCCCGCCCCAACTGAAGTTGCTGTTGCCCTTACTGCTGTCGCTCTCGAGGTAAGTACCGATCGCGTTCGCGAAGAACCAGTCACGCTTGTATGTCAGTGCGAGCCCCTCTGGCGTCCAGTCGCCGTCCCAAAGCAGCTGCTGTTTACCGACTCGCATTAACGGGTTATTGAATTTGCCACCCATCAAATGCAGGCCATCAGTCACTTCCCAGTCCACATACGCCAGATTCAAAACGACGCCCTTCGACGAACCGCCATCACCTAGAGTCTGGTTCGCCGACACTGGGTCATCACTGCCCGTGGACAGGCCGAAACCCACTTCGACATCATCTGACAGGTCCGCTCGAATGTTTGCGCGGGCGCGAATCCGGTTACGGTTACGTTCGGAGCTGCCCTCGGCGTCGATGTTCTCATAGCGGTATCGAAAATCGCCGTCCAGCCTGACCCGGTCTGACCACGACTCCGCAGCCGGCGTATCCGCTGCTCGCACCTTTGCAACGCTCGTCTGCACATCGGCGACTGTGGTTGCCGTCTCAGCCTGGGAGCGTCGCAGCTCTGCGTTCTCCGCCGCAATCTCATCGAGCCTCTGCGACATGGTTGCAAGCTGCCTACGCAGCTGCTCGAAGTCTTCGTCGCTGACCGCGCCGAGTGCGGTGGAAAAGGCAAATACGTTGATTGCGATCAACAGGAGAAGCTTTCGTTTCATTGTGTACTCCGGGTATTCTGGAAAGGAGATTGCGAAACCACGAATGTCCTTTTGGTTCACAAATTGCAGGCAGCCGGCGTGATTCACGCTCGATTGCACGAAGTGGATTCTGCCGCGAGTTCTTTACAATATTGTTACAGAGCCGTCATCTGGTCTTAACACGCAGGAATCAGGCGCTTTGACTGCCGCCGGCGAGCGGAACCGGCGGATCGACAACCACACGTGCCGCCGGAAAGTGACATCGAAATTCGCTGCCGGCGCCGACGTCGCTGCTGATTTGTAGCTCTGCATCGTGACGAGTGAGAACGTGCTTGACGATGGCAAGTCCGAGGCCCACACCGCCGTCTGTCCGCGCACGGCCGCGGTCAACGCGGAAGAAACGCTCCGTCAGCCGGGGAATGTGCTCTTCGGCTATGCCTTCACCGGTATCGGTGACAACGAGATCGGCACCGTCCGGCCCTGATCGCCAGGCGAGCGTTACGCGGCCCTCGGCAGGCGTATGCCGAAGCGCATTCGACAGCAGATTGCCGATCACCGATTCGATTTCACGGCTCTTGCCGCGCAACTGAGCCTTGGACTCACACTCGATTTCGATCGCCGCTGTGTCTGGCCGGCCCTGAAATGCTTTGCGGCTGAGGGCAAGCGTGTCGCAAATGTCGATTATTTCCTCTGTGGTGGCCCGGCCAGCGCCTTCGAGTCGTGAAAGCTCGAGCAGCTCCGAAACGATGTGTGCCATACGGCTGGCCTGAACTTGCATCTGCGCCAGCGGTTGCTCCCATGTCGCAAGGAGCGCCTCGTCATCGGCCATCGTGTCAAGATAACCAGTTAAGACCGTGAGAGGTGAACGCAATTCGTGCGAAGCATTTGCAACAAAATCACGCCGCATTTTGTTGAGAGCCATGCGCTCTGTTACATCACGCAATAACAACAACTTCTCGCTGGCACCATAAGGCACAACCCGGCAATTCAGCCACGCACCATCTTTAACCGGTGAAGCGATGTCGGTGCTTTGTTTCGGGTCGTTAGCGCGCAGTAGCTTTGCAACACCGGGGTCGCGAAGGAGGTTATCCACACGCTGGCCGCGATCTTTCTTGCGCTTGAGGCCGGCGAGCTGCTTGGCAGCGCGGTTGCAGACGATAATCTCATTCTCGGCATCGATGATTACCGCACCATCGGGCATGGCGTTAGTCGACTTGCGAATCTCCTTGAGCATCCTGCGGTACTCGCTTTTGTAGCGGCTGCCTCTCTCGTGTGCGTAATGGAATCTTGAGAACATCTGCTGCCAGATCCCCTCTCCGACCCGGAATGCGTCGAAATCGCCGGTCCGCAGAGCGCGTTCAAATGTAAGCAATTGTCGAACCTGCCAGACGAGTCCCAGCAGTGCCGCTAGTAGCAGGCCGATCTCGGCTCGTCCATACAGCCAGCCAATCAGTACCCCCGCGCCGAGAAGTAACAGCAACCGCAAAACGAATTTTTGCCCTGAATCCAGCATAAGCTCAATGACCGCGAGTCGAAAACCGATATCCCGACCCTCGGACTGTCTGAATATAAGTGTCCGCCGCTTCTGCGCCCAGCGCTTTACGCAGCCGACGCACGTGAACATCGACGGTACGCTCTTCGACATACACATTAGCGCCCCAGACGCGGTCAAGCAGCTGCGTGCGACTGTAAACGCGATCGGGGTGCGTCATCAGGAACTTCAGCAGTCGGTACTCGGTTGGCCCCAGCCGAATTTCGCGGCCGTTTGCGGTGACGCGGTGCCCTGCCGTGTCGATTTCCAGCAGTCCGGCTGAAAGCGTCTCGCCGTCGCTGGTACCGGCGCGCCGCAATACAGCCTGAATACGTGCGAGCAGTTCGCGTGGAGAAAAAGGCTTGGTGATGTAATCGTCCGCGCCGCTCTCGAGACCAGTGACTTTGTCGTGCTCGTCCGCTTTGGCCGTCAGCATGATGATCGCGAGATCGTCGTTTTCCGAATTACGTTTGAGCATACGGGTCAGTTCGAGGCCACTCATGT
>JAOTUB010000061.1 GCA_029864095.1 Gammaproteobacteria bacterium
GTCAAGAACCGCGTGCTGCGGCTGGCAGCAAGTCGTTTCGAGACGCGTGCCGATGCTGCACTGAAGTTGGCTTGTGACGATTTCGTAGAGGAGCACGACAAACCCTGGCTGCACGACTACGCACTGTTTCGCTATCTAAAGACGCTGCATGGCGAGCGGCCGTGGCCCGAATGGAAACCCCGGTTCGTGCACCGCAAGCAGAAAGCGCTGCGCAAGCTTGAGCTGATGGCTGAAACTGAAATTGCGGACACGAAAGTCATCCAGTTCCTGTTTCATCACCAGTGGCGGCAGCTACGCGAGTACGCGAACTCGCATGGCGTGCGGCTGTTTGGCGATATGCCGATATGCATTGCACTGGACAGCTCCGATGCCTGGGCGAATCCAGAGATCCTGCGCATCGACCGGAATGGCCGCCCTGATTACGTGGCAGGTGTGCCGCCCGACTATTTCAGCGAGGACGGCCAGCTGTGGGGTAATCCCCTGTACGCATGGGAGAATCACGCGGCGAATGACTACCGCTGGTGGATCGAACGCCTCCGCGCCTCCGCGGAGCTAGCAGATATTGTGCGCATCGATCATTTCCGCGGCTTCGAAGCGTACTGGTCGGTGCCGGTGGAATCCGCTACGGCACGTCATGGCACCTGGGAGCCTGGACCCGGGGACGCGATCTTCGATGCGATGCGGAATGCTCTGGGCAATCTGCCGATAGTCGCCGAAGATCTCGGTGTCATAACGCCCGCGGTCGAGGCGCTCAGGGATCGTCACAACATTCCCGGCATGGTGGTACTGCAGTTCGACGTAGTCTCCGAAGACTTCGACCTCGAGGAAGTCGCGGAATACGCTGTCTGTTACACGGGCACACATGACAACGACACGACGATCGGCTGGTTCAACGGCAGCCCCGACGACATCCGTACCGAACGCGAAATCAAGGAGACGCAAGAAGCCGTGCTGCGGATGACAGGCGGCATGCCGGAGACGATTCACGACGATCTGATTCGTGCCGCATTCTCGACCGATGCCCGTCTGGCGATCGCGCCCATGCAGGATTTTCTCGGGCTCGGCTCTGAAGCCCGCATCAACACGCCCGGGACATCAAAAAATAACTGGCGCTGGCGCGTGCGGACCGACCAGCTCAGCCACGGTTTATGTCAACATGTTGCCGACATGGTTCGTGCATCCGGGCGCGCACTACAAAACTGAAACCTGCGCAAAATCTCGCCTTTGAGCGCCCTCTCCCGTCGTAAGTCTGGCAGACTAGCGGAATACCAAGCCACTGCCGGAAATTGCTGCATGCCTGAAAAAAAACATTCTGTAGATGCACGTTTCGTCAGCCGCCTGACTCGGGATACGCTCGCGCTGGTCCTGGCCGGCGGGCGCGGGTCGCGCCTGCATGAACTGACGGACTGGCGCGCGAAGCCCGCACTGTATTTCGGCGGCAAATACCGGATCATCGATTTTCCGCTGTCGAATTGCGTCAACTCCGGGATTCGACGCATGGGTGTGCTGACGCAGTACAAGGCGCACTCGCTGATCCGGCATCTGGTGGCCGGCTGGTCACGGTTTCAGGCAGGCGCGGGGAGCAAGGAGTTCTGCGAAATACTGCCAGCCTCACAGCGCGTCGGCGGCGAGTGGTACCGCGGCACGGCCGACGCTGTCTATCAGAATCTCGACATCGTCCGTACCCACGACCCACGTTACGTGCTGATTCTATCGGGCGACCACATTTACAAGATGGATTATGGCCCGTTTCTCGCGGCGCATGTTGAATTCGCAGCCGACATGACCATTTGCTGCATCGAGATGCCGCTTGACGAAGCCGCGGGCCAGTTCGGCGTCATGACGGTCGACGACACCGGGCGCATCATCAGATTCGACGAGAAACCCGAAAAACCGAATTCAATCCCGGGCAAGCCGGATCTGTGTCTGGCCTCGATGGGCAACTACATCTTCAATACCGAGTTTCTCTTTGAACAGGTTATCAAGGATGCCGACACACCCGACACGCAGCACGATTTCGGCCGCAATGTCATTCCGGCGATTATCAAGGAGTACCAGGTCTTCGCTTATGCGTTTCGCGATCCCGAGACCGACGCGCAAGCTTACTGGCGCGATGTCGGCACGTTGCAGGCATATTGGGAAGCCAATATGGAACTGGTGTCCGTGTCTCCGCAGCTCAATCTTTACGATCGGAATTGGCCCGTGTTCACGCAACAGGTTCAGGCGCCGCCAGCCAAGTTTGTTTTTGACGAACCCGAGCGGCGCGGTATAGCGATTCAGTCCATGGTGTCGGGCGGCTGCATTGTCTCGGGAGCGCACCTCACGAGCTCGCTGCTCTTCTCGAACAGCAAGGTGCTCTCCTACAGCAGCGTGAGCAACTCGGTGATATTGCCTGAAGTTACGATCGGTCAAAGCTGTCGCATCAATCGCGCAATCATCGACCGCGGCGCTATTATTGCAGATGGCACGGTTATCGGTGAAGACCACGATGCAGACCGGGAACGCGGTTTCCGCGTAACGAGCTCCGGACTAACGCTCGTCACGCCCGACATGCTTGGGCAGCATCTGCATTACACGCGGTAGCGCAGGGACCCGGTTATCGGCAATAAGCACGTAATTTTCCTTGCAGCCGAAAACGGCTCGCTGCCACGCGGCAAGGTCGGCGGCATCGGCGACGTCATGCGCGACCTGCCTGCCGCTCTGGCCAACACAGGCTGGCAAGCGAGCGTTGCGACACCTTCTTACGGGATGCTTCACGAGCTGCCCGGCACGAAGCTGATCGACCGGGTCGAGGTCGTGTTTCGCGGTATTGCGCAGACGGTGGACGTATACGAGGTGCCCGGAAGCGAGCCGACTGTTTGCAATATCGCCATCGAACACCCGCTGTTCTCACCACAAGGCGCAGGCAAAGTGTACTGCGATGATGAGCCCGCGCGACCGTTCGCCACCGACGCAAACAAGTTCGCGTTTTTTTGTGCCAGCGCGGCAGCCTGGATCGACAAGCTGCCCAAACGGCCGGATGTCGTGCACCTGCAAGACTGGCATACCGGGGTCTACTGCGTGCTGCGCGAGTACGCCGATGCTTATGAGCGCCTGCGCAAGATCCGGACAATCTTCACAATACATAACCTTTCATATCAGGCCATCCGGCCGATCAGCGGTGATGACTCATCGCTCGAGTCCTGGTTTCCGTTCCTGCGTTATACCCATTCGTCGATTCGCGATCCGTATCATGCCGAGTGCTTCAACCCGATGGCGACGGCGATCCGCCTGAGTGACAAAGTTGGTACCGTATCGCCAACCTATGCGCAGGAAATCTGCGAACCCAGCGATCACGAGCGGGGCTTTATCGGTGGCGAGGGTCTGGAGCAGGAACTGTCGCAAGCACGAGGCAGCGGTCGTCTGGTGGGCATCCTGAACGGATGCAGCTATGCGCGACGGCCCGGCCGCAAGCCTGGCTGGCAGCGCGTGCTGTCACTCGTAGCAGATCAGGTGACGACCTGGCGAACAGCGAACCCGACTGCGCGCGTTCACAGGGTCGCCAGCACGAGGCTTGCGGCGATGCCCAAACGCCGGCCGAAGCACGTGCTGACGAGTATTGGCCGTCTCGTCGGGCAAAAGGTCAGCTTGTTTCTCGAAGACATGCCAGACGGACGGACGGCGATTGAAACAGTACTCGATGATCTCGGCAAGGACGGTGTCTTCATCGTCCTCGGCAATGGTGAGAAGTATTACGAAGAGCGCATGACATACATTGCCGAGCGCGCCGAAAACCTTCTATTCCTGTGCGGCTACTCTGAGTCCGTCGCCCTGCCCCTCTATCGGACAGGTAGCCTATTCCTGATGCCGTCGAGCTTCGAGCCCTGTGGCATCAGCCAGATGCTTGCCATGCGTTCGGCGCAACCCTGTGTCGTTCATGGTGTCGGTGGCCTCAAAGATACCGTGGAGGACGAAAGAACAGGATTTGTGTTCGATGGCATAACGACTCAGGATCAGGCCAATGGTTTCATCGCGAGCGTGCGCCGCGCACTGAATGTCAAAACCGAAGAGAATGATCGGTGGCAGCGCATTTGCATTCGCGCCGCCTCCGCAAGATTCAGCTGGGAACAGGCCGCACGGCAGACGATCGAGCAACTCTATGAACACGCTTGATACCGACGCACAGCAGAACCACGATGCCTTCGCCGCATTGCTCGAAGGGCGCCATGGCGATCCCTTTTCGCTTCTGGGCGTACACAACGTCGGCGACGTTTGCGTTGTGCGAACGCTGCAGCCGCAGGCCGAGCGCGTGCATCTTGTCGACGTCGATGGCGAACATCTTGCCGTGATGCAGCGCGTTCATGACGGCGGCCTGTTCACGGCCGTCGTGCCACCGCGCAAGCGGCACTATTTGCTGCGCATAAGAACCCATGAGGGACAAACGTACGAGGTCGAAGATCCGTACCGCTTTCCACAGACGCTCGGAGATCTTGACCTGTACCTGCTCGGTGAAGGATCGGACAGCAAAATCTACAACAAGCTTGGTGCACAGCTGCGCACGATTGCCGGCGTCAGCGGTGCGCGGTTCGCCGTCTGGGCTCCGAACGCGTCGCGCGTCAGCGTCGTCGGCGATTTCAATGACTGGGACGGCCGCCGGCACAGCATGCGCGTGCACCCGGCCAACGGCATTTGGGAAATTTTCATTCCGGGCGTTGCACAAGGCTGCCGCTACAAGTATGAATTGCTCGACAGCAACGGCAAGATGCTGCCATTGAAGACAGACCCGTACGGCCGCTTTCACGAGCCGCCGCCCGGCAATGCCTCGATCGTTTACGAAAGCCGCTATGACTGGCAGGATGGGGACTGGACCGGCAAGCGCAGTACGGTTCCTGACCTCGACAAGCCGGTCAGCATTTATGAGGTGCATCTGGGGTCCTGGCGCCGCAACTCCCTCGAGGACAATCGCTACCTGACCTACCGCGAATTTGCGGACGAACTGGTCGGTTACGTGAAAGAGATGGGCTTCACCCACATCGAGTTGTTGCCGGTATCCGAACATCCGTTTGACGGCTCTTGGGGATACCAGCCGATCGGCATGTTTGCCCCGACGCAGCGGTTCGGCGAGCCTGACGAGTTTTGTTATTTCGTTGACCACTGCCATGCGGCCGGTATTGCGATCATTCTCGACTGGGTCCCTGCGCACTTTCCCCAGGACGAACACGGCCTGCGCCGCTTCGATGGCACGGCACTCTTCGAACACGAGGACCCCCGTAAAGGCGCGCACGCCGACTGGGGCACGCTCATTTTTAATTTCGGCCGTCGCGAAGTCATCAACTACCTGATTGGCAGCGCGCTGTACTGGATTGACGAATTTCACATCGATGCGCTGCGCGTGGATGCCGTAGCATCGATGCTCTATCTCGACTACTCGCGCAAAGACGGTGAGTGGCTGCCTAACGAGCTGGGCGGCAATGAGAACCTCGAAGCGGTTGCGTTCTTGCGCAGGCTCAACACCGAACTGCACGCCCATGGCGCAACATCTTACGCCGAAGAATCGACGGCCTGGCCCGGTGTATCGCGCCCGGTCGACCAGGACGGCCTCGGATTTACCTACAAGTGGAACATGGGCTGGATGAACGACACCTTGTCTTACATGGGCGAGGATTCGGTGCATCGAAAACATCATCACGACAAGATGACGTTCGGCCCCGTGTACGCATTCAACGAGAATTTCGTGTTGCCGCTGTCCCACGATGAAGTGGTCCATGGCAAACGATCCCTGCTCGGCCGCATGCCCGGTGACGAGTGGCAACGCTTCGCGAACCTGCGCGCCTACTATGCCAGCATGTACGCGCATCCGGGCAAGAAGCTGTTATTCATGGGCAGCGAAATCGCTCAGTATCAGGAGTGGAGCCACGATCGGTCGCTTGACTGGCACCTGCTCGACTATCCCTCTCACCGCGGCGTGCAGCGGCTGATATGCGATCTCAATGACCTGTACCGGCGCACGCCAGCACTCTATGAGGTCGATTTCGCCAGCGATGGCTTCGAATGGATCAACTGGGAAGACCGTGATAACAGCGTGTTGTCGTGGATCCGCCGCGACAAATCGGGCGGCTACGTTATTTGCGTCACAAACTTCACGCCGGTTATTCGTTACGATTATCGGCTGGGTGTTCCGGACAAAGGTCAATTTGAGGAAGTTATCAATACGGATGCAGAAAGCTACGGTGGCAGCGGTTGCGGCAATGCGATCGTGACGGCCGACAATATGGGTTGGCACGGCAGGCCGCACTCGCTGCGCGTGACGATACCGCCGCTCGCTACACTTATACTGCAACGCCGAAACGATGGCTGTTAACGGAGAAAGATGAATGTCTGTGCGTTCTGACGAAACAATAGATGTTGGCGAGATCGAGCTGCTGCAAGCGCCCGACCTGCCCATGACGGCCGACGCGATCCTCAAGGATTTCACACACTATTTCGGGCGCATGCTTGGACGGCGGACAATTCGCACCAAGTCGCCGTTCCTGTATCAGGCCGTGGTGTATGCCGCCCGCGACCGTCTCATGGAACGCTGGAACAAGACGCGAATGGCGGCCGAGCGTGCAGATACACGACGCGTCAGCTACCTGTCCCTCGAGTTTCTGATGGGCAGGCTGCTGCGCAATGCGCTTTTGAACCTCGGCATCGAAGATGAAACGAACGAGGCGCTGCAGCGAATCGGTCTGGATCTCGAAGATGTTTATGATCGGGAACATGATGCGGGGCTCGGCAACGGCGGGCTCGGCCGTCTCGCAGCCTGTTTTCTCGACAGCTGTGCGACGCTGGCGCTACCGGTCATTGGCTATGGCATTCGCTATCGCTACGGCATGTTCCGTCAGCATTTGGAAGACGGCTACCAGGTCGAGGAACCCGATCCCTGGCTGCGCGAGGGTTTCCCTTGGGAAATCGAACGTTACGAGTTCGCACAGATCGTGAAATTTGGTGGCCACACGTCGACCTACAGGGATGCACAGGGCAAGACGCGTGTCGAGTGGGCGGACACTCACGACGTGCTCGCAATCCCGTACGATATCCCGATTCCGGGCTACCAGAACGACATTGTCAATACGCTACGTCTCTGGTCCGCGGCAGCTACCGATGAGTTCGATCTCGAGGAGTTCAATGCGGGCGGTTACACGGATGCGGTTGCATCGAAGAACCTCGCCGAGAACATTACGATGGTGCTGTATCCGAACACAGCCACCGAAGAGGCTCACGAGTTGCGGCTTCGGCAACAGTATTTTCTGGCCTCGGCCAGCCTGCAGGACACGTTGCGCAATTACACGAGTCACCATGGTAATGACGTTACAACATTTGCCGACAAGCACTGCTTTCAGCTCAATGACACGCACCCGGCTATTGCCGTGCCGGAACTCTTGAGATTGCTGATCGACGAATTTCACGTCGACTGGGACGAGGCCTGGGACATTACGATACGAACGATGGCGTATACGAATCACACGCTGTTGCCCGAGGCGCTCGAGACCTGGCCCGTGTCGATGTTCCGGCGCCTCCTGCCGCGCATTCTGGACATCATTTACGAGATCAACGCGCGCTTTATCGAGGACATCAGCCATCGCTGGCCCGGCGATAACGATCGTATCCGGCGTATGTCGTTGATACAGGAAGGCAGCGAACCTGCGATTCGCATGTCTTACCTCGCGATCGTGGGCAGTTTCTCGGTAAACGGCGTTGCGGCATTGCATTCGAAATTGCTGACCGAGGGCCTTTTCCGTGATTTCGCCGAGCTCTGGCCGCACAAATTCAACAACAAAACAAACGGCGTCACACAGCGCCGTTGGCTGGCGGCGTGCAATCCGAAGCTGTCGGCGCTGATCACCGAGAAGATCGGCCCGGCATGGATTACCGAACTTGCCGAGCTGAAGAAGCTCGAGAAATTTGCGGATGACAGAGAATTCCAGAAAGAATGGAGTTCGATCAAGCTCGCCAACAAGCAACGTCTGGCAAAGGACATCGAGAAGAAAACCGGCCTGGACATCCCGACCGGCATGCTCTTCGACGTTCAGGTCAAGCGCATCCATGAATACAAGCGCCAGCTACTGAATGCGCTGCACGCCGTGCATCTCTATGACCGTATTCAGCGCGGCGACAGTGCCGACATGGTGCCGCGCGCGATTATTATCGGCGGCAAAGCGGCGCCGGGCTACGTGATGGCCAAGAATGTCATCAAGTTCATTAACAACGTCGCACGCGTCATTAACTCTGACCCCGCGACGCGCGACAAGCTGCGACTCATTTTTTATCCCGACTACAACGTCTCGGCGATGGAGCTGATCTGCCCGGCCGCGGAACTGTCCGAGCAAATATCGACGGCCGGCAAGGAAGCGTCGGGAACCGGCAACATGAAGTTCATGATGAATGGCGCGATTACGATCGGCACCCTCGACGGCGCCAACGTCGAAATCCGCGACGCCGTGGGTGCCGACAACTTCCTGCTGTTCGGGCTGACTGTCGATGAGATCAACGAGCGACGCGGCCAATACGACCCGCAGGCGATTATCGAAGCCGACGAGGACTTCCATCGCGTGATGCGCTTACTGGGGAGCGGGTTTTTCAATCACTTCGAGCCCGGCATCTTCGATTCGATCACCCAGTCGATTCGCGAGCCTTCTGACCCGTGGATGACCGCCGCGGATTTTCGCAGCTTTGTTGATACACAGAAACGGGCCAGCGAAACATACAAAGACCGTGAGCGCTGGATGCGCATGAGCATCCTGAATACGGCCCGCTCCGGCCAGTTTTCGACCGATCGGACGATGCGCGATTACAACGATGACATCTGGAACCTCAGCCCAATTCAGCTCATCAAGCAATGATCCAGACCGGTCGTCCAGCCCCACTTGGTGCCACGACTGACGAGAAAGGCACCAACTTCGCTGTGTTTTCATCCGTCGCCGACAGCGTCGAGCTGTGTCTTTTTGATAACGATGGCACGCCACAGCAAAGCCACTTCCTGCCAGAGTGCAGCGACGACATCTGGCATGGCTATGTCGAAGGTTGCAAACCCGGTCAGTGCTACGGCTATCGCGTGCACGGGCCTTACGACGCCGAAAAAGGTCTGCGCTGCAATCCGCACAAACTGCTGATTGATCCTTACGCACGTGCCCTTGGTGGCACGTTCTCGCGAAACGTTGCCGTTCTGGATTATGAATCGCACGGCGCCGACGGCAATTTGCAGATGAATACGACGAACAGCGCGCCGTACGTACCAAAAAGCATCGTCTGCAACACGAACGCCGCGGCGTTAGCTCCCGGTCCCAAGGTGTTGTGGCAAGACACCATTTTTTATGAGGCGAATGTCCGCGGCTACACGATGCGTCACCCGGCCGTCGGCGCTGCCGATCGCGGCACCTTCAACGGCATGCGCCATAAGGATGTGCTGGCGTATCTGAAGGCGCTCGGCATCACGTCGCTAGAGCTAATGCCAGTGCATGCGTTCATCGACGAGCAGCATCTCGAAGACAAGGGGCTGCGAAACTATTGGGGCTACAACACGATTTCATTCTTCGCGCCGACGTCGCGGTATGCGAAGTCGGACGCGATTGCGGAATTTCGCGACATGGTCCGCGCGATTCACGACGCCGGCCTCGAGGTCATTCTTGACGTCGTCTACAACCACACAGGCGAAAGCGATCGGGCCGGTCCGTCTATTTGCTTTCGCGGCATCGACAACCTCGCTTACTACAGCACCGAGCCCGATGATCCCGGTACCTACATCAATGACACCGGCTGCGGTAACACCTTAAACGTTGACCACGCGCAAACAAGGCGACTCGTTCTGGACAGTCTCCGTTACTGGCACAGGGAGATGGGCGTTGACGGGTTCCGGTTCGATCTTGCGCCGGTGCTTGGCCGCCATGATCACGGCTTTTCGGCCAAGCATCCGATGCTCGAGGCGATCAGCACCGACGAGGAATTGCGCACAGCGAAGCTCATCGCAGAACCCTGGGACCCAGGTCCCGGCGGATATCAGCTAGGAAACTTTCCGTCGGGGTGGGCAGAGTGGAACGATCGCTACCGCGACAGCGCGCGCCGCTTCTGGCGCGGCGATGCTGGAACCGCCGGCGAGCTGGCAAAACGACTGCACGGCTCCGCCGACGTTTTTGAGGACAGCGGCCGTCAATCATATGCCAGCGTCAACTTCGTATCCTGTCACGACGGATTCACGCTGGCCGATGTCGTGAGTTACGAGCACAAGCACAACGATGCCAATGGTGAAGACAACCGCGATGGTCACGGGCACAACTACAGTTGCAACCATGGCGTCGAAGGTCCGACTAAAGATCCGTCTATCCTCGGCAATCGCAGACGTCACCGACTGAACCTGCTTGCGACATTGCTGGCCTCACAGGGCACACCGCTGCTACTCGGTGGCGACGAGTTCGGCCATTCTCAGCAGGGCAACAACAACGCCTATGCCCAGGACAATGAGATCGGGTGGCTGGACTGGTCGAACATCGACAAGGATCCTGAATTCACGGCACAGGTCCGCGAATTAATCTGGCTCCGCCACAACACGCCGCTACTGCGACTGCGACAATTTGTACACGGCACGCTGGCGACAGAGGGTGGTGAAATTGAAATCCGATGGCGTCGACCGGACGGGCAAGATATGCCCGATCAGGATTGGGAGCAAACCCGCTCGTTTGCGGTTGCGGTCAAAGAGGGAAAATGCGACGGCGAGACGGCCGCCGTTACCCTACTGTTTAATGGTTCACATACTGCGACCGATTTCGAGCTTCCTGTGCAACATGATTGGCAACTGGCGTTTGCCAGTGACGCGGATGCATGCCTCCAAGGGCGCGTAGCGGAACTGCCGCAGCAGACGATTGCGATATTACTCGCACAGTCGATTTATCGGCCGCCCAATAAGGAATGAATAAGTTCTGATCTGACGCAAGAGCAACGAACGCTCGACAGCCTGGATTGGCAGTACGCTGTCGTCCCTGGCGGACACTGGGGACCGGCGCGCATATTGCGCTTTTGAATAATTCGCTCTCGCTTTTCGACTTCGCTCCAATCCCCTGTCAACATCGCTGTCGCTTCCAGCTGCTCGAGCGTTGTGAACGACCCGCAACCGCTCAACAAGAGCAAAGCCAATATCGTGATGCCTTTCATTTCCCGTACCTCCCTGTCGTCCCACTAGTCCGAGCCGACGGTTCCTTGGTACTTGTTCAGACCTCCACGTCGCGACGAAACGGTTCCCAATTCGACGTTATTAAAAGACGACGAGGCGCGCCTTGTAATTTGCCAACAGCCATCCTTGTCAAAAACCGTTGTTGTCAGACATGTTGTGGAAATAAAACAACGCCTTGAACATAAGACGTATTTTGAGAAGCACGTCACACTTTGTCGGCCGAAGTGGTTCGTCGCGCGCCAATTTGCGCAACAAAAAAGCTCGTTTCAGGCCTGCAGTGGCAGCTGTGTCGTGTACTTAACGCGCCGCAGCACGAACGTAGAACTTGCCGAACGTACCGCCGGATGCCGCAGAATCTGCGAATTCAAGAACATGTTATAAGCATCCATGTCGCGAACGACGACGTGCAAGAGATAGTCGCGTTCGCCGGAGACCGAAAAGCACTCGGTGACCTCGGGTAGTAATGCCACATGACGCTCGAAGTTGTGACGATTTTCGTCGGTGTGCTCCGTCATTGCGACGGCGAGCAGAACCTGAATCTGGAAGCCGGCCAGATGCGGATCGAGCAGTGCAACCTGGCGCTCGATCAGGCCGCTGTCCTCGAAATCCCGAATGCGGCGCCAGCACGATGTTCGCGACATGCCCGCGATCTCGGCCAGCTCGCTCTGGCTGCGCGTCGCGTCCTGCTGCAGCGCGTCGAGCAGGCGCTGATCCGCTTTGGACAACTTCATGCAATGATCTTGCCTTTTCTAGGTATAAATTGCTATTTATGTTTCATAATTTCTGTCCTTGAGGCCATTTTTGGGCACAAAATCGGTATAAACTGCGCATACTGTCGAAAAGGGTTGACCAGCGGGAGATATCCATGTCAGATCTTTTCGAAAATCCTATGGGTCTCGATGGCTTCGAGTTCGTTGAGTTCGCATCGCCAACGCCCGGCCTGCTCGAACCGGTATTCCATCTTCTGGGTTTTGAAGCCGTGGCGCGGCACCGATCCAAGCAAGTCACGCTGTATCGTCAGGGTGACATCAACTTCATACTCAATGAGGAGCCGCACAGCCTTGCGGCTTACTTCGCACACGAGCACGGGCCGAGCGCGTGTGGCATGGCGTTCCGCGTCAAAGATGCACATCTTGCTTACAACCGTGCGCTGGAACTCGGCGCACAGCCGGTCGAGATGCCGACGGGACCCATGGAACTGCGTCTCCCTGCCATCAAAGGTATTGGCGGCGCACCGTTGTACCTGATCGACCGCTACAAAACCGGCAGTACGATCTATGACATCGACTTCGAATTCTTCGACGGCGTCGAGCGGCATCCCGAAGGTTGCGGCTTCAAGGAAATCGATCACCTGACGCACAACGTCTACCGGGGCCGCATGGGTTTCTGGGCCGACTTCTACGAGAGGCTGTTCAACTTTCGCGAAATTCGCTACTTCGACATCAAAGGCGAGTACACCGGACTGTATTCCAAGGCACTGACGGCGCCGGACGGGCGCATACGCATTCCGCTCAACGAAGAAGCCTCGCAAGGCACGGGCCAGATCGAAGAATTCCTGATGTCATACAACGGCGAAGGTATTCAGCACATCGCGTTGAGTTGCGACAACCTGATTGAGTGCTGGGATCGACTCAAGCAACGCGGTCTGACCTTCATGACGCCGCCACCCGATACCTACTACGAGATGCTCGATGATCGCCTGCCCGGACATGGTGAACCCATCGAGGAATTGCAGCCCCGTGGCATTCTCGTCGACGGCTCGACCGAAAACAACGACCCGCGACTTTTGCTACAGATCTTTTCGGAGAATATGATCGGACCGGTTTTTTTCGAGTTCATTCAACGCAAAAAAGACGATGGCTTTGGCGAGGGCAATTTCAAAGCCTTGTTCGAGTCTATCGAAAGGGATCAGATTGCGCGCGGCGTCGTCGGCGGGGAGTCCAACAAGTCTGGACAGGAGGCCTCATGAAACTGAAACGCATTCATCATGTCGCGTATCGCTGCAAAGATGCAAAGGAAACCGTCGATTTTTATGCGCGCGTATTGAATATGGATTTCATGCTGGCGTTTGCCGAAGACCAGGTGCCCTCGACAAAGGAACCCGACCCTTACATGCACGTGTTTCTCGATGCGGGCATGGGCAACGTGCTGGCTTTCTTCGAACTGCCGACACGGCCCGACATGGATCGCGATCGAAACACCCCGGAATGGGTGCAGCATCTGGCGTTCGAAGTGGAAGACTACGATGCGCTGCTTGCGGCGAAAGCACACATCGAAGCCGAAGGTGTTGACGTGATCGGACCGACCAATCACGGCATCTTCCAGTCGATCTACTTCTTCGACCCAAATGGCCATCGCCTCGAACTCGTCGCAAATACACAGACGCAGGAACAGCTCGACGAGCTGCGTCGCGTCGCGCCGGCAATGCTCGAAGAATGGAGCCGGACGAAAAAGGCACCGCGTCATGCGGCGTGGCTGCACGAACTCGAATTTCGGGGTAATCACTGATGAAACTGGCCTCGCTCAAAGATGGCCGGGACGGCCGGCTGGTCGTCGTATCGCGTGACTTGTGCCGCTGTCTTGACGCGTCCGCCGTTGCAACGACGCTGCAAGCCGCGCTGGACGATTGGCCGCAGGTCAAGCCGCGGCTCGGCGAGCTCGCTGTCCGTCTCGAATCCAGTGACGACGGCGACGCATTTGACGAGCAAGCCTGCGCCTCGCCTCTACCACGCGCTTATCAATGGGCCGACGGCTCCGCTTACGTGAACCACGTCGAGCTCGTGCGCAAAGCGCGTGGCGCCGAGATGCCCAAGAGTTTCTGGACCGACCCGCTCATGTATCAGGGCGGGTCGGACTCATTCCTGGGACCGCGCGACGATATTCCGGCCGCTGATGAAGCCTGGGGCATCGACTTCGAAGCCGAGGTCGCCGTTATTACCGGCGACGTGCCGATGGGCCTCAGCGCTGCCGATGCCGGCAAGTACATCGAGTTGATCATGATAGTTAACGATGTCTCGCTGCGCGGATTGATACCGGGCGAACTGGCCAAGGGCTTCGGCTTTTTCCAGTCCAAGCCCTCCAGTGCGTTTTCGCCTGTCGCAGTAACGCCCGACGAGCTCGGTTCCGCGTGGGCCGACAACAAGGTGCATCTGCCGCTGTTGTCGGCATTGAATAATGGAGTATTCGGCAAGCCCGATGCCGGCGTGGACATGACGTTCGACTTCAGTCAGTTAATCGCGCATGCGGCGAAAACCCGACCGCTCGTCGCCGGCACAATAATCGGTTCGGGCACCGTATCGAACAAGCTCGACGGTGGTCCGGGCAAACCTGTCGCCGATGGCGGCGTCGGTTACTCCTGTATCGCCGAGGTTCGCATGATCGAAACCATAGAATCGGGTGCGCCGCAAACTGCGTTCATGAAATTTGGCGACCGGGTACGCATCGAGATGCAAAACGCCAACGGCGACTCGATATTCGGCGCCATCGAGCAGACCGTCGTGCGTTACGACGGGTAAACTACCCGAATGTCGATCAAGCTCTACGGCTACTGGCGCTCGTCTGCCGCGTATCGCGTCCGTCTTGCGCTGAATCTGAAGTCACTCGAGTACGAGACTGTCCCCGTCTCCTTGCTGCCGGGCGACTCGGAGCATCGGCAGGAAGCCTACCGGGCGCGTAACCCGCAGATGCTCGTTCCTTTCCTCGAAGACGGTGATTTTGGCACGGGCCAGTCGCAGGCGATCCTCGAATACCTCGAAGAGGCCTATCCCGATCCGGCGCTGTTGCCAAAGGGCAAAGAAGCTCGCGCCGTCGTCCGCTCGTTCTGCAGCTCGATCTGCTGCGATATTCACCCGCTCAACAACCTGCGCGTGTTGCTCTACCTGAAAGAGGAGTTCGGCGTGTCGGACGAGCAGCGCGATGACTGGTACGCGCACTGGATTCACGAAGGCTTTCGCTCGGCCGAGCTGACGGCCTTGGAGCACGCCGGCTCGGGTCCGTTCGTGTTCGGTGAGTCAGTGACACTCGCGGACACCTGCCTGATACCGCAGATCTACAACGCGCGGCGTTTCAACGTGCCGCTGGATGACTATCCGCGGCTCGCGGCTATCGACCAGCATTGCAATAGTCTCTCCGAGTTCGTCAATGCGCTTCCGGAGAATCAGGCCGACTGCGCTTAAGCGGATTGCGTTGGACTCAGAAACATAGCTGCTCGTTGTGAGATCGGAAGTTCAGCGAACAGCGACGAATAAAATCGTCGATCTCGCTCATGTCAACCTTTCTGGATGCCGGATGGTCCACCGGCACCGGCCGTATGTCGGGGTAAAAGCCGTAGCCGGCGAGCAGGCAACACCAGGACGTGGCAGTGTATGACGACGGAATTTGCTGCTGTTCCATTTCCTGGCTCAGGCTCTTGCCTTCCTTCCATATCTGCAGGATCTTTTGCAGCCGGTCGGATACGTGCCTGTTTTCACCATTCTGCCGCCAGTAGTCCGTATCGTCACGCGAATTCATTATGTAGTGCGCAACGATATAGTCACGCACCTTCTCGAAACCCATGTTTACCCTATCGTTGAACCCTTCACGGCCCTCGTCCGAAAAATCCGCTGCTTCAAGAGTATCGATGAAATCGTAGACCGTGTTGCAAACAAGATTCAGCGCCGTTGCTTCCAGCGGCTCGATGAATCCCTGCGACAGTCCGACCGCCAGACAATTCTTGTGCCAGTGGGTCTCTACTCGCCCGACCTTCATCTTGAGGTGCCGCGCTTCGACGCCGCTGCCGAGCAGCCCCAGGGTCGCGCGTAGCTCCGTCTCGGCATCGTCGGACGAACAAAAACTCGAGCTGTAAACATAGCCGTTGCCAATGCGATGGGTCAGTGGAATCTCCCAGGCCCAGCCGTACTTCATTGCCGTGGACACCGTCTGCGCGCCGATCTTCGCTTCCTGCTCGGTCGGCAGCACCACAGCCGAGTCGTTGAACAGGTTTTCCGCAAACGAAAGGAACGGCACCTGCAGCGTTTGTTGGATCAGTGTTCCGCGGAAACCGGAACAATCTACAAAGAAATCGCCCTCAATCAACTCTTCCTGATCAGTCAACAGGCTGGCGATATCGCCGGCAGGCGTCTGTTTCACTTCCAATACCTTGGCCTGCACGTGCTTTACGCCGCGTGCTTTGGCTCTCTCCTTAAGAAATTCCCCGACGAGGTGGGCGTCAAAGTGATAGCCGTACTCAACAAAAAACGGGAAGTTCTCGTTGGGCTTCGGGCCCTGCCTGTTTTCGGCGAGTTTCGCCGACAAGAAGAAACGATCAGGATGTGCATGGACGTCGACGCCCTGACGCCGTGCATGCGTATTGAAGTAGAACGCTGTCGCCGTATGCTTGTCGATGTTGGTGGCAAACGGGTGAAAATACCGCTCGAAACCGGGACGGGTCGACCAATTAACGAAAGATATACCGTTCTTGTAGGTCGCTTTGCACCGCGGCATCCATTCCGACTCCGCGACACCGATCCGATCGAAAAAGATTTTCAATCGCGGCGTCGAACCCTCGCCGACACCGACCGTGCCAATATCCGGAGATTCTACAAGTGTGATATCTAAACCCTTGTCCGCCCAGCTGTCGATCATCGCGTTCGCGCTAATCCAACCTGCGGTGCCCCCACCGAGGATGACGATGCTCTTGTCGGCCGGCAGTTCCAGGCTCATGGTTTCTGAATCCGTGATCGTGATATCAAAGCGGCAAAAGCGGGACGCGCCTGTTGGCGCGCCCCTTCCTGTGGTTATCGACAGATAGCTTACAGACTATTCCGGACACATGGTTTACACATTTAGGCATTTGGGGAGAACCCGGATGCCCTGGAATGAGTGTAAACCGATGGATGAGAGACTGAAGTTCATAGGCCGGCTCCTGCAAGGCGAGAAGATGGCACCCCTGTGCCGCGAGTTCGGCATCTCCCGGGTCACCGGCTACAAGATCTACAACCGCTACAAGGACTGTGGCCTCGACGGCCTCTACGACCGCAGCCGGGCACCCTATCGGCAGGCCAACAAGTTGCCCTACCAGGTCGAGCGCGCCATCCTCGGCATCAAGAAAGAACATCGCTCCTGGGGCGCACCCAAGATCCGTGCCAAGCTGATCCGGGACTACCCCATGATCCCGACCCCGGCAGTGAGCACCATCCATGCCGTGCTCGACCGCAACAACCTCGTCAAGCGCAGAAAGCGCAGGCGCCACAAGGCCGCCGGCATGACGCTGGTCGGTTCCAACACGCCCAACGGCCTCTGGTGCGCCGACTACAAGGGCGAGTTCATGCTCGGCAACCGCCAGTACTGCTACCCGCTCACCATCTCCGATTACCGCTCCCGCTATCTGCTCACCTGTGACGGCCTCGAGTCCACCAGGAGTGACTTCGCCTTCAGCGTTTTCGAAAGGACATTCAAGGACTTCGGCTTGCCGCACGCGATCCGCACCGACAACGGCAACCCGTTCTCGTCTCCCTGCGCCCTGTTCGGCCTCTCCAAGCTCTCGGTGTGGTGGCTGCGCCTCGGCATACGCATCCAGCGCATCAAGCCCGGCCACCCGGAACAGAACGGGCGTCACGAACGCATCCACCTGACGCTGAAGAAGGAAGCCACCAAGCCCGCCGCCTTCAACTTCCTGCAGCAACAAGAGCGCTTCGACGACTTCATGCAGGTTTACAACAACGAGCGCCCGCACCAGGCTCTAGGCGGTGCTTATCCCGGCGAAGTGTATACACCCTCAGCTCGCATCTACGAGCCGCCGACCGATCCCGAGTACCCGTTTCACGACCGCACGATCCGCGTCACGCGTTGCGGCCGTATCTGCATCAACAGCCGCAAGATCAACTTCTCCAACGTGTTCGCCGGCCAGCTCGTGGGCATCCGCGAAGTGGACGACCAAGTCTGGCAGGTCAGCTTTATGGAGTATGATCTGGGCTTCTTCGATAAAGAACAGGACCGGGTCGAGCCCGGTCCTGATCCGTTCGTACCGGACAAGGTGTTAACCATCTGTCCGGAATAAGGTGTAAACCATGTGACCGGAATACACC
>JAOTUB010000062.1 GCA_029864095.1 Gammaproteobacteria bacterium
TTTGGATGAGCGCCTTGGCGCCCTCAAAGAGCTGTTCGGCGTCCTTCAGACTGTATCGGGCGATACACAGGGCCGCTTTACCTCGTCCTTGACGAATCTGCAATTCCCCGATCGTGAGAATTTTCTTGTCGCTCTGGGCAGCAAGATGGCTAGTGCCACGGAGCTTGCGCAAATCGAGGATATCGAGCGCCTGTGGTTCGAATTACAGCGAGAAATTACAGAGTCAGGCAAGGTCGTCCGCTTCAATAAACTCGTTACCAAGGCCAACGGTGAGCAGGAAGAAATGGAAGTCGTGCGCGTTGGGTTGTTTAATCTGATCTCGGACATTGGCTATCTCGAGCATGATCCGAACGAGGGGTCCATCAGTGAGCTGCAGCGGCAGCCGCCAGGTCGATTTTCGAATTCTGCCGGCGACCTGTTCGACGCGGAATCGGGTTATGTCGGTTTTGGTGTGGACGTTACGCGTGGCGGCATCCTCGGACTGCTCGTCGAAACGCCGACGCTCGGCGAGAAAGTCGATCAGGGCGGTATCGTTGGCTACAGCATCCTTGCCCTCGGCGCCATTGGTCTGTTGATCGCGATTTGGCGTTTCATGGGGCTCAGCACTGCCAGCCGCAAAGTATCGGCTCAGCTCAAGCGAGACACGGCGAGTACTGACAATCCGCTGGGCCGTGTACTTGCTGCATACGAGAGCAACAAGGGCGCGGATACCGAGACCATCGAACTCAAGCTCAGCGAAGCGGCACTTAAGGAAATGCCTGGCCTCACCAAGGGCTTACTGTTCATCAAGGTCATTTCGGTGGTCGCACCGCTGATGGGTCTGCTCGGTACCGTTACCGGTATGATTAAGACCTTCCAGGTGATCACGCTTTATGGTGCCGGTGATCCAAAAATGATGGCTGGCGGTATTTCGCAAGCGCTCGTGACGACGGTTCTTGGCCTTGTGGTCGCGATACCGATGGTTTTGCTACACACGGTTGTCAGTGGCCAAAGCCGCAAAGTCATTAACGTGATTCAATCGCAGAGTGCAGGCCTTATTGCTGAGCATTCCGAAAAGAACGGCTAGCGCCGCAAGGAGTCGCCATGCTTTGGCTGATTGACGCTTTTGAAGCCGTTCGGGACTTCATGGGTCTCGGGGGGCCCGTATTGCTCGCGATCGCATTTACGATTTTTGTAATGTGGGCTCTCATTGTCGAGCGGCTGGTCTTCTTCCGCACGGGAATGAAGGCCATGTCTCGTGATATCTACGAACAGTGGGAAACGCGCCCCGAGCGACGTTCATGGAATGCCGAGCAGATTCGCGAGCTGATGATTTCGCGGTTCAGTTTAGAGACAAACAAGGGCATCTCCATGATTCAGACGCTTGTCGCGTTGTGTCCATTGTTCGGCCTGCTGGGTACCGTGACGGGTATGATCAAAGTGTTTGAGGTGATGGCCGTTTCGGGTTCCGGTAATGTGCGCGCCATGGCTGCAGGCGTGTCGCAGGCAACCGTGCCGACGATGGCAGGAATGGTCGGGGCACTCTCGGGCGTTCTGCTTGTCACAATACTTAGCCGCCGCGCGGCACGTGAAGTGCAGTTCCTCGAGGACTCACTGACGATGGACCACTGAGGAGTCGCCATGCGTGATCATCACCTACTTGAGGTTGCGGAGGAGGAGCAGAACGAAATCAACCTCACGCCTATGCTTGATGTTGTATTCATCATGTTGATTTTTTTCATCGTAACCGCCTCCTTTGTCAAGGAAGCGGGTCTCGATGTAAACCGCCCCGACGCACCGGTTACGGAGTCAAAGCCCGAGGAGCAGAATATCCTGGTGGCGATCAACGCTAGTGATGAGATCTGGATTGACCGGCGCCTGATCGATCCACGCGCTGTTCGCGCGAACATCGAACGACTGCACGCTGAGAGTCCGGAAGGGTCTGTCGTAATACAGGCAGACAGGAAGTCGACCAACAAGATGCTCGTAACAGTAATGGACGCCGCGCGGCAAGCTGGTGTCTACAATATTTCGATTGCGGACAATCGCAACTAAGGACTCAGGCAATGCGTAAAAAAAGACGTGCGATGGGTGCCGATGAGGAAGAGAATGAGATCAACCTGACGCCGATGCTGGACGTCGTGTTCATCATGCTCATATTCTTTATTGTGACCGCATCTTTTATCAAGGAAGCCGGAATCGACGTGAATCGCCCAGGCGCGATAACCGCCGACAAGCAGGAAGATGCTGCCATCCTGATCGCGATCAGCGAAAACGACGAGATCTGGATCGACCGGCGTATGACGGACCCGCGAGCGGTGCGTGGAATGATAGAGCGTTTGCATGCTGAAAACCCCAAAGGGTCGATCGTCATACAGGCTGACAGAGAGTCCACGAACGATGCGCTCGTTGTCGTGATGGAAGCAGCAAAACAGGCGGGCGTAGCCAACGTTGCAATTGCGACCGAGGCCGAGTAGTAAGCATTTGGATTGCGACCGAGGTCGCTGAGGAGAGCTGAAACATGTTAGGCCGTTACGCGTTTTCCGTTGTGATAGGTGTCGTCGTCACATTGAGCCTGTTGTTTGTCATGCAGTTGCTGATTGCAAGCGGCAAATCGGCGCTTACGAAGCCGCGAGACCGAACGAAGCTCGAATTTGTCCGGGTCAAGCGCAACGAGAATTTGAATGTTGAGGACTTTACGCCCGAGAAACCGCCCAAACCGCCGGAGACCCCGCCTGAAACCCCACCGCAAGACATGGATAGCATGGATCCGGACGCACCGACGATAAACGTTCCTCCGCCGACCATGACGGCCGAAACGAATATTGGCGGCCCCGGTGGCATGAATATCGCTGAAGGCGACTATCTGCCGATCGTTCGTGTAGCGCCAGTCTATCCGGCGCGCGCATTGTCGCGTGGATTGGAAGGCTACGTGGATTTATCATTCACAGTAACGACTGCGGGCACCGTTCGAGATCCTGTAGTGATATTTTCGACCAGCAGTCTTTTCGAAAGAGCGGCGTTACGCGCCGTACTGAAGTTCAAGTACAAACCTCGGGTAGTCGATGGCGTGCCGGTTGATGTCCCAAATGTCAAGACGCGTATCTCATTTCAAATTGAGGATTAGCGACCCTGACGAGTTCCTGGTGATCGCAGAGGATACAAAACGATATGTACAACTTGAATCGATTCTCTCTTAAGGTTTGCCTGGCACTAATGTGCGGTGTGTTGGCAATGGGTTCCGTCGCTGCGCAGGATGACGAAGATGCCGCCAGACGCGAGTCTGAAGCGCAAAAGACGAAACAAGCGCAAGCCGTGAGTAAGGAAGTCTACGACCGAATTCAGAATGCGCAGGAAATGGTCGATGCCAAAGACTTTAAAGGCGCATTGAAAAGCCTGAATAGTCTTTACAACCCTGACAAGCTAACAGAGTACGAGCAGGCAAACGTTCTGAATTACATCGGCTTCGTTTACTACAGCATGGACGACACAGCGAATGCGATTCGAACTTACGAGCGTATGGTCGCGATACCCAGTCTCGAAGAGCAGATGAAGAAACAGACGACGTATACGATGGCGCAGCTATACACGATGGAGGAGCAGTATACGAAAGCGCTGTCCACCCTGGATCGGTGGTTCATGATGGAGACAAATCCGGCTCCTGAGCCCTTCATTCTCAAAGCACAAAACCTGTACCAGGTGCAACGCTACTCGGACATGATCGAGCCGATCGAGAACGCCATGCGGGTTGCGGAGAAGCGCGGGAACCCGGTCAAAGAGGACTGGTACGTGCTGTTGAACTTCGCGTATTTTCAGCAGGAAGATTACGGTAAGGTACGCGATATCCAGAAGATTCTGCTGCAGAACTGGCCGAAGAAACGGTACTGGTTCTCGCTGGCCGGTGCATTCACCGAGCTCGGCCAGGATGACAAACTGGTCAATGCATATGCCGCCGCGTTCGACCAAAAAATGCTCGAAAAAGAGTCCGAACTCGTCACGATGGCACAGCTTTTTATGCAGCGAGAGGTTCCCTACAAGGCAGGGCAGCTGCTCGAGAAAGAGATGGCCGCGGGTCGCGTAGCCAAGAACGCCAAAAACTATCGGTTGCTCTCGCAGGCCTGGCAGCTATCGATGGAAGATGAGAAAGCGATACCTGCGCTCAGGGAAGCGGCTCGGCTTAGCACTGACGGTGAACTCGATGTTCGTCTGGGTAATGCTCTGTTGAATATTGGCGAGTACAAAGAATGTGTCACGTCGGTTAACAACGGCATTCGTAAGGGCGGGCTCAAGAGCCCAGATAATGCACAGATTTCACTCGGAATGTGTCTTTACAACTTGCGGCAGTACCGCGCCGGGATCGAGGCATTCGAGGCTGCTGCCAAGACGCCGCGCTCACGTAAAGTGGCGAATCAGTGGATCAACGTCATTCGAGCGGACATCGAGCGCAATGAACAGATCCGTCTCGCTGAAGAAGCGGCCCGCAGGAAACGCCAGGAAATCAATGAGCGGCTGCAAAAGAGCGGCCGAGCCTAGACCCACACTACCTTCGTCTGAACGACCAGGGGCGTTGACGGCAATCCGTCAACGCCCCTAAAATTTGGCGCCGTCCGATGAGAAGCAACCGAGCCATGCCGAAGATTACGTACATTACCCTCGACGGAAACCGACACGATGTGGAGGTGGAGAGCGGCTATTCCGTCATGGAAGGTGCGATCAATAACGATATTGCAGGAATAGTGGCTGAATGTGGTGGCGCGTGCGCGTGCGCAACCTGTCACAGCTACGTGGATGAAGCATGGCTGGATCAGTTGCCGGCCATGGATGACATGGAAGACAGCATGCTCGACGCCGCATTTGAACGCAAAGACAATAGCCGGCTAACATGTCAGATAGAAGTTACTGACAAGCTCGACGGCCTGGTTATCCATGTTGCGGACAACGAGTACTGATCCGCAGACCGAATAATTTGTTAGGAGAATTGTGATGTCGATACAAGCCGGCGATAAAATGCCCGCAGGATCATTCGGTGTAATGACCGAGACAGGGCCGGGGGCCCTTACCACGGACGAACTGTTTGCCGGGAAAAAGGTCGTTCTCGTCTCGGTACCGGGTGCATTTACGCCAACCTGCTCGATGAATCACTTGCCCGGATTCGTCGATCACGCTGACGCGTTACTCGCTAAGGGCGTTGACACGATTGCCTGTATGGCTGTGAATGATGTATTCGTAATGCACGCCTGGGGCAAGGACCGCGGCGTTGGCGATAAGGTGCGGATGCTGGCAGACGGCAATGGCGAGTATGCACGGGCCCTGGGGCTGGAACTCGACGGAACCGGGTTTGGAATGGGCATGCGCGGACAACGCTTCGCCATCGTTGTCGACGACGGAGTTGCTACGCACGTTGCTGTAGAGGAGCCCGGTCAGTTCGAGGTCAGCAAGGCTGAATCCATACTCGCAAACCTCTAGCCGATCAGAGAGCGTCGATAAGCTCCGGCACGACTTTGAACAGGTCTGCTACGAGGCCGATGTCAGCAACTTCGAATATTGGCGCTTCTTCATCTTTGTTGATAGCAACAATCGTTCCGGCATCTTTGATGCCGGTGACATGCTGAATCGCGCCTGAGATGCCGATCGCGATGTACAGGTCCGGCGCGATGATTTTGCCGGTTTGCCCAACCTGCATTTCATTAGGTACGTAGCCCGCATCGACAGCCGCACGCGACGCGCCCACCGCAGCGCCGAGTTTGTCGGCGAGCGTAAGAATGAGATCGAAGTTCTCAGCGCTGGCCAGCGCACGGCCACCCGACACCACTTTGGCCGCTGTTTGAAGGTCCGGACGATCCGAAGACCCAGCCTGCAGTTCGATAAAGCGTGTATGCGTTGGCAATTCGACGTTGACATCGACACTCTCGACTACGGCCGAATTGCCGCCATCGACAGCCTGGTAGGAAGCGGTCCGCACCGTTGCAACCAATATCGAGTCTGCAGGCGCTTCAACAGTAACAACGGCGTTACCCGCGTAGATTGGTCGCTTGAAAACATGTGTGCCTTCAACACTCATGACGTCACTGATTTGATTGACGCCGAGCAGGGCAGCGACGCGCGGCATCAGGTCTTTGCCAAATGTCGTTGAGGGCCCGAATATGTGGCTGTAGCCGTCGGCGAGCGCGACGATTTGAGGGGCCAGGACAGCGGCAATGGCCGTTTTGTTTGCCGCGTTCTCAACAGTAAGCACGCGCTTCACTGACTCCAGCGCAGCCGCTTCGGCGGCGACCGATGCTGCCGACTCGGCCAGCACCACGACGTCTATTTCAGCGCCGTCGATTTGCCTGGCGCACGCCACGACTTTTGCCGTGCTCGCATTAAGTGTCGAGCCATCATGCTCGGCGATAAGCAGTACTTTTGACATTACACCAGTCCTTTGTCTTTCAGGGCCGCAAGCAGGCCCTGAGCATCGTCAACCATTACGCCTTTCTGGCGCTCGGCAGGCGGCTCGAACAAGGTTTCTTTGAGTGAGGGACTCGGATCGATTCCGATGTCTGCAAGAGGCACTTCCTCGAGCGGCTTTTTCTTCGCCTTCATTATGTCCGGCAATTTGACGTAGCGCGGCTCGTTCATTCTCAAGTCCACCGTAAGGACCGCCGGAAGGTCGACGTCAATGATTTCCAGGCCAATATCGACCTCGCGGGTTACGCGCGCATGCGTCCCGTCGAGCTCGACCTTGGATGCGGACGTGGCCTGCGGCCGGCCCCAAAGTGCGGCGAGCATCTGTCCGGTCTGATTATTGTCGTCATCGATCGCCTGTTTGCCGAGAATGATCAGCCCGGGATCTTCCCGGTTGGCAATTTCCAACAACGCCCGCGCCCGGCTCAAAGCATCGATCGAATCATCAGTTTGGATCAGTATCGCCCGATCTGCACCCATCGCGAGGCCGGTCCGCAGTTGCTGCTGCGATTCAGCGCTGCCAATGGACACGACGATTACCTCGGTTGCCGCACCGCGTTCCTTGATGCGCAGCGCTTCTTCGAGGGCGATTTCGTCGAATGGGTTGATGCTCATCTTGACCCCGTCGGTTTCGACACCGCTGCCATCGGTCTTGACGCGCACGCGCACATTGTAGTCTACGACCCGCTTGAGGCCGACCAATATTTTGTCCACGAATTGAGTCCCTCAATGCTCCGGAGACGAAAAAAAACGGGCGATACCCGCTGTGTAACGCTATTGTCTACAAGACCAAGGGCCAGTACAAGGCCGAACATGCCAAGTGATCGGGAGTACACGGTGGGCGAGAACAGTCCATTGATCAGCGTGGAAGAACTACTGCAAGAGATTGGTCGCGGTGGCCTGCGCATTGTGGATTGCCGATTTGATCTTATGCAGCCGCTGGCAGGACGCCGCGACTACGAAGAGGCTCATATTCCGGGTGCCGTGTATGCCGATCTGGACATGGATCTTTCGGCCGCGACCGAACCCGGTAGCGGGCGACACCCGCTGCCTGACCCAGAAGAGCTCGCTCGCACCTTCGGCCGATTGGGGATCGGCTCGACCACACGCGTAGTGCTGTATGACGACCGCAGCGGCGCAGTCGCGGCAAGGGGATGGTGGCTGCTCCGATGGCTCGGCCACGCTCGGGCGGCCTTGTTGAACGGTGGCTTCGCGCGCTGGAGAGCGCTTCGCGGTCCTGTCGAAAGCGGGCCTGTCAAAGTCACAGCGCAGAATTTTGTGGCCAGGCCAGATTGTGAGTTGGTCCTCGAAACCGGCGAGGTAGTCGCAGCCGGCGAAAATTGCCGCGAACTGCGGCTTATCGACGCGCGCGATAGTGCCAGATTTCGTGGCGAGGCAGAACCGATCGACACGGTCGCGGGTCATATTCCGGGTGCTCTGAGCCTGCCGTTCTCAAAGAGCCTTGACAATGACGGCTGCTGGCGGAAGCGAGCCGAACTCAGACGCGTCTGGCAGACCGTCCTGGGTCGGGATCTGGAGGCTCCATGCAGCGTCATGTGCGGTTCGGGGGTGACAGCGTGCCACTTGGTCATTTCGGCGCTTCTGGCCGGTCTGACGGAGCCCAGGGTCTACGTCGGCTCCTGGAGCGAGTGGATTACCGATCCCGACCGGCCGATCGCTACCGGGGACTCCTGAACACGTCGAATTTGGTGAGATTTGACGCGGAAGCCGCGTGAACTTAATGCAGATTGATCGGGTCGGAATAGACTGTGGAACTTGCTTTAGAGCGCTGTTCAGTTTACTAAACATACCCTTTTTGGCATGAATAATTTCATTTTAAAACATTATCTTATTGTCTTTTTTTCATGTTATTTAGCAGCCTGTGCGGCGCCTGGTGAGGCCGTTGACACGGCTGATTATGACGCCGAAGCGAGACCCCGCGATTGCATATCGCAATCGTCTATCCGAGACTATCGAGTCTTGGACGACAGCAATCTGATCGTCACGGCCGGTGTTAAACGGAAATATCACGTTGTCCTGGCGCGGCGTGCAGTCGGGTTGCGCTCGACGTGGAATATCGGATTCCGGTCACCTACGGGAATGATTTGCCCAATGTCCGCAGAGGTGATCGTTGACGACGGCATCGGGCCTGAGCGGATAAATATCCGCTCGATCCGGCAGCTGAGTCGCGAGGAAGTTGATGATTTGCTGGTCCGGTTCGGCAAAAAGGAACCGGAAATTAAACCAGCCCCGGCGAAAGAAGCAGTTCAACCCGCCGAGGTAGAAGAGCTGGACTGAATCGACGGCCGGTTCCCGGTAAGACGATTCGGTCACGCAATCCGCAATCTCCGTGCGGACCCGCCCGGCCAACCGCAAGGTTGGCCGGGTTTAATATTGCCTTTAAGATGTCCGCATGCACAAAGAACTCGAGACCAGCGCGGCGCTACGCGACGTCAAATACGAAATTCGCGGCCAACTGGCAAATCGAGCCTATGAGCTCGAGAAGCGCGGCTACGAGGTCATTTCGCTGAACATCGGCAACCCAGGCCTGTTCGGATTTCGCACGCCCGAAACCATGCGGCTGGCGATGATAGAGAATCTAAGCCAGGCGGAGCCGTACAGCCACCAGAAGGGCATATTTCCAGCCCGAGAAGCCGTTGTCATGCAGCAGCAGGATCGCGGCATACACGGTATCAGCGTGGAAGAGGTCTTTATCGGTAATGGGGTCAGCGAGTTGATCGACCTGTCGCTGCGGGCGCTGTTGAATCCGGGAGACGAAGTCCTCGTACCCAGCCCTGATTATCCGCTCTGGTCTGCGGCCGTATCGCTTAACGGCGGTACGCCGCGTTACTACGATTGCGATCCGCAGCGTGGATTTCAGCCCGACACCGCGCAACTCGAATCGCTTGTCGGCGAGCGCACCAAGGCCATAGTCGTGATAAACCCGAACAATCCCAGCGGCGCCGTCTACGGGCTGGCGGTCCTGCAGCGACTTGTTGCGATTGCGGAAACGCACGGAATCGTCCTGCTTGCCGACGAAATCTATGACCAGATGGTCTACGATGACGCTGAGTTCATCCCGATGGCTACGCTCGTCGATGATGCGATTTGCCTGACATTCTCGGGGCTGTCGAAGGTGTACCGAGCCTGTGGCTATCGCGTGGGTTGGTGCGTGTTCAGTGGTGATCTGGAGCGGGCAGCGGAGTATGTGCACGGCATGGAGTTGCTGGCAGCGCTACGGCTCTGCAGCAATGTACCGGGGCAATGGGCCGTTCAAACTGCACTCGGCGGTTTTCAGAGCATCAGGGAACTAGTGCGCCCGGGCGGGCGTCTGCATCAGCAGCGTGACGTGGTCATCGAGCGCGTTTCTGCAAGCCCGTACCTGAGCCTGCAGCGGCCGATGGGTGCAATGTACGCTTTCATCAAGCTCGACGATCGCTTCGCTGGAAAGCTCGATGACCGAGAATTCGCACAGGAACTTCTTGAAGAGCAGCACGTGCTGGTCGCGCCAGGCAGCAGTTTCAATACACCGTATTCGGACCACTTCCGCATCACGACGCTGCCTGACAGCGAGACGATCAATCTGGTTTTCGACAAAATCGACTCGTTGTTGCAGCAACGCACCTGAGCAATGCATGCGTGGCTGACTGAAGCACTGCGCGAGTCATCGCATGTTGTCACCGCAAACCGACGACTTGCCCGCGTCCTAACAGCCGAATTTGCGCGACAACAGCTTGCGCTAGGGCGCTCCACTTGGCGCACTCCGACGATTCGATCATGGCAGGACTGGCTGGGCAATTTACTTGCAACGGCGGCTTTAACGCAATCGATGCCAGCGCGCA
The DNA here is from genome assembly GCA_029864095.1 of Gammaproteobacteria bacterium. Classification (GTDB taxonomy): domain Bacteria; phylum Pseudomonadota; class Gammaproteobacteria; order Steroidobacterales; family Woeseiaceae; genus UBA1847. Next base: position 10,266 of record JAOTUB010000062.1, read on the forward strand.
TCAACTCGCATCAAAGCAGAGTGCTTTGGGAGCGATGCCTGCACAGGGAAGTTGCTGATCCACTGCTGAACATGTCGATGCTCGTTAGGCAGGCTCGCGAATCGTGGGCACGCATGCACGAGTTCACCGCACCGCTAAGCGCCTGCGAGGCATCTGCGATCGGCAGAGACCAGCATATTTTCGCGCGAGCTGCCAGAAGCTACCAGTCTATTCTCGCGGGTGAGAATTGGGTGGATGAGGCGTGCATCGCCGGACAGGTGACGGGCCTGATCAGGAACGCGTCTGTTGATTTGCCCCAGCGCGTAACTTTCGCCGGCTTCGATCGCCTGTCGCCGCAAGTAATGGCGGTTATCGATGCGCTTCGCGAAATCGGTGTAATTGCCGCGGAGGCGCCCAGGCCGACAACGGTTCGCAAAGCCATTATTCACCGCTACGAAAACCCGGATGCGGAATTGCGTGCCGCAGGCGCCTGGGCGCGCAACGAACTGCAAGAGTCGCCTGATCAGGTGATCGCGATCGTTGCGACACACCTCGAGCAGAACGCCGAGCGCTGTGCCCGGTTGGTCAGGGAGGGTCTTGCGCCTGGGTGGCAGCATGGGGGCCCTGAGCATCAGGCCGCCGTCAACGTGTCCTACGGTGGCCGCTTGAGTGCGTATCCAGCCATAGCAATAGCATTGCTGGCCTTGCGCTGGTTGCAGAACGATCTGACCGGTCGCGATGTCAGCCTGTTGCTGCGCTCTTCGACTATCAGTAGCCACAGGACCTGCGGCCGCAGTCGCCTCGAATTGTCGTTGCGTCGTGTTCCGGACCGCAGCTGGTCACCGGCGATGTTGCTGGGATATCTGGACGGCTGCGACGATACTCCTGATGCGCGGGATTGGCTGCGTCGCGTCAAGACGATAGACAAATTGCGCGCTGACTTGCCGCGTCGCGCCACACCGTCTGCATGGGTTGAGCTGATTGATAACACGCTCAGCAAGCTCAACTGGCCCGGTGAGCGGTCACTCGACAGCCAGGAATTCCAGCTCACCAATCGTTGGCGAGAGCTGTTGAATGACCTGGCCCGATTGCAGCTTGTCAGTTCTACGATGACACTTGCCGAGGTTTTGCAGCGACTCACGACAATGGCTGCGGAGACGGTATTTCAGCCCGAGTCCGGTAGCGCGATGGTGCAACTGCTTGGCCCGCTTGAAGCCGCCGGGATGCAGTTCGATCGGCTCTGGATCAGTGGCCTTAGCGCGGCGAACTGGCCGCCACCGGGGCGACCGTCGGCGCTGCTCTCGCGAGAGTTGCAACGGCGCTATGGGATGCCGGATGCCGATCCTGATGACACGCTCGACTATGCCCGTCGAGTACTCGCAAGGCTTGTCGCATCAGCAGTGCATGTCGAAGGCAGCTATCCGCTTACTGACGGTGATGCCGAGCAGACCGAAACTGGCTTGCTTCGTGACCTGTCAACGCAAAGCGCGGCAGACCCGACAGATCCCGGCTGGTATGCCACAAAACTCGTCAGCGTAACGAATCCGGTATTTGTCGCCATGGATCCTGTTCCGCCCGTCTCGGATGATGAATCGATTTCTGGTGGAGCCGCAACGATCAATCATCAATTGCGCGAGCCGTTCTCTGCATTTGCATACGGCCGGCTGGGTATTCGTCCGCTGCTGGGGATTAGCAGCGGACTCGTCGCAAGTTTGCGCGGCAGTCTGATTCATGATGCGTTGAGTAATCTGTACTCCGAAAGCCCGTCCCAGGCAGAAATTGCGTCTTGGGATGAGGCGAGCCGCCAGGAACGAATCGAGTTATCTCTTCGGGCCGCGTTTGTGCGGCATGAACGCTATGCCGATCCGGTTTTGCGCGCCTTGCTGCAGCTAGAGCGGCAGCGTGACGCCGAGTTGCTGAGACAGGTCATCACACTCGACACCGCGCGAAAACCGTTCAGGATCGCGCAAGTAGAAGCGTCCCTGGATGTTCTTCTTGATGGCATCAGACTGGTATTGCGTATCGACCGGATCGATCAACGCGATGACGGTAAATCAGTAATCCTTGACTACAAGACTGGCCTGCGAAAAGCATTCCGCCGTAGTGACGGTATGCCGAATGACATGCAGCTTGTCGTATATGCGTGTGCCGTCAGCGAACCCGTGATTGGATTGGGGCTGATAAATGTCGACAGCCGATCGGTCGATATCGATGCGGCGGGAACAGAGTTCACGCCGGAACTCGACTGGTCGGAGACGTTGTCGCGATGGAAGCAGGAGGTGCAGGTCGCAGCAAAGGATTTGCGGCGCGGCGATGTGCGAATCAATGGATTATTGGATAGACAAGCCGCACGATCATTGAGCCTGCTAAGCCGCATCGCCGAGTTGCGCCGTGAGGTCTGACGAGCAGCTCCTGCAAGACGATCTGGATGCACGCGCTGCGGCGTTGGACGTGTCGCGGTCTTTTATCGTTCAGGCGCCCGCCGGATCGGGAAAGACGGAACTCTTGATCCAGCGCTATCTGAAGTTGTTGCCGACCGTCGACCACCCGGAAGAAATTCTTGCGATTACGTTTACGCGCAAGGCCGCGGCCGAGATGCAGCTGCGCGTGCTGCAAGCGCTCAAACGGGCCAGCAGCGGGGCCGAACCAGATGAGCCTCACGAACGCGTTACTGTTGACGCCGCAAGAGCCGCACTGCGATGCGACGAGCAGCGAGACTGGAACCTGATCGAGAATCCGCGCCGCATGCGTATTCAGACACTCGACTCACTGAACGCAATGATCGCACGAACCCAGCCATTGACTTCGACCGGCGGCGGAGCCGGCAGCAACATCATTGCGGACGCGTCGATGCAAATCCTGTATCGCGACGCTGCCGCATTGACGCTCGACCAGTTGGCGGAAGAGGGCGAAATGCAGCACATAACGAAGGAAGTGCTGCTCCATCTCGACAACAATACGACGCTGTACGTTGGCTACCTTGCGCGCATGCTCGCAACGCGCGATCAGTGGCTGCCCTTTGTCGGCGCTGGTCTTATCGACGCTCCGGAAGCCAGCGAGCTGCGCCACAGGTTCGAAGCAAATCTCGAAAATGTCGTGGAGCGGCATCTGGTGAACACCACCAATGCGATCCCGGCATCGATCGTCGATGAGATGACGCGGCTCTGCGCGTATGCGGCCGAACATCTGCCCGCGGGCGCGACGGTGGATAATCACATTGCAACCATGTCGAATATTGTTGGCTTGCCGGCCGCGATGGCAAACGCGTTGCCGCAGTGGCTGGGTCTCGTCGAGATACTCCAGACCAAGCAGGGACAATGGCGCAAGCGGGTTAACAAGAACCAGGGGTTCCCGCCCGGCGACGCCGGTCAAAAAGATGCGTTTAACGACTTGCTCGAGGCGCTGCAGGATCACGACGAATGCCGCCGGCTGCTGCATGAGATCCGTGTCCTGCCGCCGCAAACGTATAGCGACGAGCAATGGTCTGTGCTGTTGGCATTATTTCGTCTGCTGCCGATTGCGGTAACGGAGTTGAAACGGCTGTTTGCGGAACGCAGTGTGAGCGATCATATCGAGGTAGCCCTGAGCGCAAGCGACGCACTAGGCACAGCCGATGCACCCGGTGATGCCGCATTACTGCTGGACTATCAGGTACGGCATTTGCTTGTAGACGAAATGCAGGATACGTCGAGCGCGCAATACCGGATGCTTGAAGCGCTGACCGGCGGCTGGGAGAGCGGCGACGGTCGCAGTTTGTACTGTGTCGGAGATCCAATGCAGTCGATATACCGTTTTCGCAATGCCGAGGTAGGGCAATTTCTGCTTGCCAAACATTCGGGAATTGGCGATGTACAGCTGGACACGCTGACCCTAAGACGTAACTTCCGCTCCGGCGAAAAACTCGTTGCATGGTTTAACCAGGTTTTTCCGCGCGTTCTGCCGCCAAGAGATGATCCGCAGCGCAGCGCAGTCTCATACTCGGCGGCAGTATCCGTACCCAAGTTCGCCGGGCAGGGGCGCTGCGTGGTGCATCCTCTTTTTGTCAGTGACACGAAGATCGAAGCGACCACAGGGCTTCATGTCATTCAGAAAACTCTGGCTGCGAACCCGGACGATGACATGGCAGTGCTCGTGCGCAGCCGCACGCACCTTCCAGCACTGCTGTATCGATTGCGTCGGAACGGCATTCCGTATCGGGCCGTGGAAATCGATCGTCTGACGGATTTGCCCGAGATCATCGACATTCTGGCATTGACTCGTGCGATTTCGCACCAGGGCGATCGCCTCGCTTGGCTGGCGGTTTTGCGGGCGCCCTGGCTCGGTCTTGACTGGAGCGATCTGCACGCGCTGGTGAAAAATGACGTGCATAGCAGCATCTGGGAACAACTGCACGACGAGGGCGTTGTCGCGCGACTTTCGGGGTTTGGTCAGGCCGCGGTCGCGATATTGCGCGGCAAGCTGACGGATATCCTGGCCTCTTGTCGCGTCGAGCCGTTGCGCAGTCGGGTCGAAAAGGCGTGGTTTGATCTTGGCGGGCCGGCAATCCTTTCGGATCCGCACGCGATAGAAAATATTTACCGATACCTCGATGTGATCAGCAAGATCGAAGTTGCCGGTTCGATACCCGACATCGCGGACCTGGAGGCCGCGCTCGACTCGGAACATGTCTCCAGCGACATCAATGCGCGATTACAGGTAATGACGATGCATCGTGCGAAGGGCCTGCAGTTTGACCACGTACTTTTGACCGGACTCGGTCGTGTGCCTCGATCTCGAGAACAAACCGTTCTGAGCTGGTTCGATATTCCTGATGAGCACGGCAGACCACAAAAAGTCATCAGCCCCGTGGGTCCTCGGGCGGAACTCGACCGGGATCCCGTGCATAGCTATATCGGCAAGGTAGAGACGGAGAAGGACAAGAACGAATTAGGACGATTGCTGTATGTCGCCTGCACACGCGCGCGCAAATCTCTGCACTTGCTCGGCAATGCACGGGTAGTGCAGGCAGGCCTGCGACCGGATCCGCGCAGCCTGTTGAACCTGCTCTGGCCGGTGGTGTCGGAGCATTTCGAGAGCGCCTTTGATCCTGACGCACATGCCGGCATCGACGGCATGGCTGATGGTTGGCTGATGCCCGAACTGATGCGCTTCGAGCCTCCCTGGACAACGCCCGAGGCGCCCGCAGCGCCTGTCAGGCGCGAGATCAGTGGCGCAGCCGACGACCATGCCCAGGTTGAGTTCTACTGGGTTGGCGCGGGGGCGAGGCTGGCCGGAACTCTGCTGCATCGCTGGGTGCAGCTGGCCGCAGCAGGGCGCGTGAATTTGCGCGCGGCGTCACGTGCGCAGATTTTGCGAACGAGTGAGCGCTGGCTTCAGGAGGCTGGTATCGATGCCGATGCGGCGGCACCGATCGTCCAGCGCATCGTCGATGCGCTGCAAGGGATAATCGGTGACGAGAAGGGCCGCTGGCTACTGGATGGGGAAGGGTACGCCGAGTTGGCTCTGAGCGGTGTGCTTCATGGCCACATCGAGTCTGTCGTATTGGATCGCGTTCGAATCGACGATGACGGTACACACTGGATTATCGATTACAAGACGAGCTCGCACGAAGGCGGCGACCTTGCCAACTTTTTGCGCGCCGAAAGCGACCGCTACCGACCGCAACTGACAAAATACGCAAAGTTGTACCGCAACTATGCGGACGCAGATGTCCGTTGCGCTCTGTACTTTCCGCTGTTGCGCGAATTCGTGGAAGTACAGCTGTAAAAGCCAGCCTCCGCATGCGAAGGTCGACGCGGCGCTCCTACAGCTGTCCTTCGAGCCTAAGTTCGTGCTGACCGGGCTTATTTCCGTTCGGGAGAAACTGCAGCTGCTGACGCACGCTGGCCGGCGTATTGCTCTTGGCCGCAAGCTGGGCAATGAATTGGTAACTACGGTCGCTCGACAGCTGCAGGCTGCCTGCAAGGTCTATGACGCCGTCCGTGTCCTCGACACTGGCCATGACACCGGACTCCTGGGTGAAGAACTCGGCCCGATACCCACCTATCGACGAGCGGTAAACGAGTGGTACGGTCAAATCGGCTACCTCCAGTACGCCATCTGCGGCGACCGGAACATTTCCGTCGAGCTTGATGCGCTCGAATTGCAGATTGAGTTTGCCACGAAGTTCCGGCAGTTCGACGGCCCGCCGCAACGCTTGCAACGGCAACGACGCCTTGACGTCCGTCAACGTGATCGTCCCGGTTGGGCCGACCGCGACAATGGCATCGACAAAGCCCGATGAGGGACGCGCCGCGACGGCATATCCCAGCTTTGCGCTGAACAATGAGAACGGCCTGAACTGCCAACGCAAGTCACGCAAATAAATACCACTGACACGTGCTTCACGCGCCTGTCCACTCCATATCGAGCCGCTGATTCCGGCGATAGAGATCGTGTCCGGTGCGAACCACTGATAAGCGACGCGCGCCGGGAAGAACGCCAAAATCCCCACGAGGAGCGTGATCGAGCCGACGGCCAGCAAACGTGACCTTGTTTGCATCAAAGAGCGCGCTCGAGGGTGAGCGTCGCATTTACGCGGCCAGGGCCTGCCCTGGCCGCTGTTGACATGCTTCCGGCCGCGACCTGCATGGCGTACTGGGTGCTCAGATCGTCGAGCCAGAGCACGAGATCGTCAAATGCGACGCCCTCGAATTCGACTCGTATCCCGCTGCTTGTCGTCGGTTGACTGCGCTTCAAAGAGCCACCGAGACCGCGTGCGCGCAAGGATTGGTCGACAATGACGACCGGCGTCTGGTTCGTGTTTAGGGGGGCTGAGGGGCCTGTAGTGCGACCTGCTTGCTGCATTCCTCTTAGCGGTCGCAATTCGGCGAGCGAACGCTCCCAGGCGGCAACGCTCGATTCGAGCGCCTTGTGCCCCTTGTCTAGCGGTACCCAGATGAACGCATAAAGTAATGCGATCAGGGCAACAGTGCCGCCACTGATTACGAAAATCTGCTCCCGCGAATCCAGGGTCTCGAACCAGTCTTTCATACGCCGGACTCCCGAATCTGGATGCGGCTACTCACCTTGTCCCCAACCTGGTCGGTCGATTCAATCGACGCGTTGAATCGTCCGGAACTGCTGACCGTTTTCTGGATTTTATCCAGCGTCGCGACATCAGGCGCGGTCAGGCGAACGTCAATGACGCCGGCACGATAGCTGATTGCCTCGATATCGGCTGTTCCGCTTTGCTGCAACGCCAGCCCGAGTTGCTGTAACGATGGCAGAAATACCTGCGCTGCCGCTGGGCCACCGAAACCGCGACGAACCGAATTGACCATGCCGACCGGGTCCACGATCTCTCGCGTATCGTCAGGCCGAATTTGTCGGTACTCCTCGGTGAACTGTTGCTTGAGAACACTCTCTTCCTGGCTCAGCCGGTAATAGTCGACGGCCTTGCCGCCAATACCGACCACGCCGAGTGCGAGCAGCAGAATTGCCGCATGACGCCACGGCCTGAACAGCGCGCCGATTTCAGCTTTTGCGCCATATCGTCCCTGCAACAAATTGATGCCGCGGCCGCTGGCGACCGTAACGGCAAGCCGTGGCAAGACGCCGTCAGGGAGCAGGTTGATATCCACGCTTGCGAGTTCATTGCGCAGGGCGATCCAGTCATGCCGAAACCGCTCTTCGTCGCTGGGTTGGCAGTAGACGAGCAGATGTGCTCCGGATCCATTTCCGCCGGAATCCTCTGCCGCTTCGGCAGCGGCATCGTCTAGCGCCCCCGCGACGGCCAGCACGTCGCTCGGCTTGACTCCCTGCATGACGAACTCATTGTCCGCACCGTCATTGAACATGATTTCGTCGTCAGCAACGAGCAGACTGAATGTCCCGGGTATTCTTGCAAGACCATGGTTTTCGGGCACGAGTCTTGCCGCGCTGATTCCGGCTTCTTCCAGGCGAGCGAGCCACTCCTGCATTTGC
>JAOTUB010000063.1 GCA_029864095.1 Gammaproteobacteria bacterium
CAGCAGCCGAATTCAGGATACCGTCGGCGAGGTAACCCAGGTCACAGAGGAGATCGTCACGGGCAATCGTGTCGTAAAAATATTCGGAGGCTACGAATATGAGAAAGACCGTCTCGACGAAGTTGACGAGCGCAACAAGAAGCAAAATCTGAAACTGATTCGCGTGCGCTCGATGGGCGTTGCCGTTACGCAGTCCATATTTGGCCTGGGTGTAGCGGGCGTAATCTACATGGCGGGCAGGGAGTCAGTTGCTGGCAACCTGAGCCCCGGCCAGTTTATTTCGTTCTTCAGCGCAATGATGCTGATGCTGCAGCCGGTCAGGCGGATTACCAACGTCAACGCAACATTGCAGCGCGGCGTGGCGGCGTCTGACAGCTTGTTTGCTGTGATTGATGAACCGGATGAACTCGACACCGGTACGGTAGAGATCGGTCGAGCAAAAGGCAGCGTCGAGTTTCGCAACGTCAGTTTTGCCTACAATGATGATACGAAACCGGTGCTCGACGGTATTTCTATCGCGGTTGAACCTGGCCAGACGTTGGCAATTGTTGGCCAGTCGGGCAGCGGCAAGTCCACGCTTGTCAGCCTGCTGCCGCGTTTTTACGATACGGACGCGGGCGAAATATTGCTGGACGACCGTCCGATCCGCGAGTACACGCTGAAAAGTTTGCGGGACAACATCAGTCTGGTCAGTCAGGACGTGATTCTGTTTGACGATACGATCGCCAACAACCTCGCCTATGGCGAGTTGCGGCAGTATTCGAACGACCAAATGATGCAAGCGGCAGAAGCCGCGTATGTGCTCGATTTCGCCGACGAAATGCCCGATGGACTCGAGACCTGGGTGGGGGACCGCGGCGTGCTGCTCTCGGGCGGCCAACGGCAGCGCATTGCGATCGGTCGCGCACTGCTGAAAAACGCGCCGGTGTTGATTCTCGACGAGGCGACATCATCTCTGGACACGCAGTCGGAGCGACGCATTCAGGATGCGCTTAACAAGCTGATGAAGAACCGTACGACGCTCGTCATCGCACATCGCTTGTCGACGGTGGAACGGGCAGATCGCATTATCGTTCTCGATCGCGGGCGTATCGTCGAAGTCGGTACGCACAGCGAATTGCTGGCCCACGATGGTCAGTATGCTGCGCTCTATCACATGCAGTTTTCCGAGGAGTAGTGGAGGGGCGGTATGTACAAGTGGTTGCACCGTGTTTGGTATGAAGGGGCCCCGTTCTATCAGCTACTGCTGCCGTTCAGCGGTCTTTACTGGTTGCTGATAACACTGCGACGCGGCCTTTACAGCATCGGCATGCTCGGTCGTCACCGTGCCGCTGTGCCGGTCATCGTAGTCGGCAATATTACGGCGGGTGGCACCGGCAAGACACCGGTTACGATTTGGCTGGCTCGCGAATTGCGGGAGCGGGGCCTCTCGCCTGGCATTGTCAGTCGTGGCTACGGCGGCAGCAAGTCGTCGACATCCATGCGGGTTGACGCAGCAAGCGATCCCGATGTTGTCGGTGATGAACCGGTGTTGCTTGCGAAAAAAGCCGAGTGCCCCGTTGTTGTCGACGCAAATCGCGCCCGCGCGGCACAGATGCTTGTGGACGACGGCGTCAGCGTGATCATTGCGGATGACGGCCTGCAGCATTATCGCCTCAAACGAAACTATGAGATTTGCGTAATCGATGGATCGCGCGGGCTTGGCAATCGCCGGCTGCTTCCGGCCGGACCCCTAAGGGAAACGATCGATCGTCTTAATAAAGTCGACCAGGTGCTGATCAACGGACGCATGCGTGCATCGACCGATGCGACAACAGTTATTGAACAGAATGCGATCGGTTTTGAGTTGGTCGCACGAGAGGTTCGCCGTCTAAATGGCTCGTTGACGCGACCGATCCGGGGCTTTTCCGGTACGACCGTGCATGCCGTTGCCGCGATCGGCAATCCGACTCGTTTCTTCGACATGCTGCGATCACATGGTATCCAGGTCATTGAGCATGCACTGCCTGACCATGCGAAACTCGACATCAAAGACCTGCGGTATGGCGATGCCTTCGAGATTCTGATGACCGAGAAAGATGCCGTTAAACTCGAAGGTACGACATCGGATAAGTACTGGACTGTACCGGTGGAACTCGAAATCGACCCCGTCCTGGCCGGTCCCTGGCTCGAGCAGATAGAATCACGCCTGCGCAGCGAGATGGCAGTGTGAGCAGTTTCGTCGTCGTCATTCCGTCGCGCTACGAGTCGACCCGGTTGCCAGGCAAACCGCTGCGGGAGATAAACGGCAAGCCGATGCTCGAGCACGTATTCGAGCGCGGTACCGAAAGCAGGGCGAGTGAGGTCGTAATTGCCACCGACGACGAGCGCATCGCGGCAGTTGCTGAAGGATTCGGTGCGCACGTCTGCATGACCAGTGATCAGCACAGGTCGGGCACGGAACGAATCGCCGAAGTCTGCGATTTGATGGGCTGGGATAACGATGCAATCGTCGTCAATCTGCAAGGTGACGAGCCGGCAATGCCCGCAGCTCTGATTGACCAGTGCGCAGCGCTGCTCGACGATAGCACCGTGGATATCGCGACGCTGGCGTCGCCAATCGCGACACGGCAGGACTTTGAGAATCCGAATGTCGTCAAGGTGATTATCGACGATACCGGCAATGCTATTTACTTCAGTCGAACTGCAATACCTTATGCCAGGGAAAAAGAGCAACAGGCCGAAGCGCAACATGCTGCCCTGAAGCATCATGGAATCTACGCGTATCGCTGTGGCATTTTGCGTCGGTTCGTCGCGGCCGAGCCATCGCAACTCGAGGTGTGCGAGCAGCTCGAGCAACTGCGCGCGTTATCACTTGGCATGACAATCCGGGTGGCGATTCCGTCCGAAAAGCCGGGTGCTGGCGTCGATACGGAACAGGATCTGGAAGCCGCCGCCGCCGCGCTGGCGAAACAGGCATAATAGACATTGCACTGACTCGCGGCGGTGGCGTGCAAGATTTTCGTTCTGTGGTACTTCAGGATATAGTTTCGCGCATGTGCAAGCACTTTGGAAAGAGGTGGCGTGTCGCCAACGCAGTATTTATCTTGCTGCTGGTCACGGCGCAGACTAGTGCCATTGCGCATTCCTACAAACACGAGTTGGGTACGCGACAAGATGTAACCTGTGTATCTTGTGTGACGGCTAGTCAACTGTCTGCCGCCTGTATTGACAGTGGTGGCATACAGGATATCAAGCCACTCGCGTTGTGCCACGACGTTGGCAGTTGCTTGCCGGGCAGTGCGAATTGCGCGCTTACCGTTCGCCAGCGCGGTCCACCAAATTCACTCTGACTTTTCCCGAACAACAATGCCACGGACGGCATCGATGGCGCAGGCCAGTTGCCTGTAGTCGTATCGCGGCAGCCGAGGTGTGCAGCGCGCCGGCAGCAGAACAGAGTGAACCAAAATGAAAATCAAGTCAGTAGTCGCTTTATTAATCATCGCTGGTGCCTACGCACCGGCCCTCTACGCCGATGACCTGGCGGCCGAAGTCGACGCGCTTCGGGCTCTGCTATTCGAGACTCGGCAGAATTACGAAAAACGTATCAGCGATCTGGAAGCGAGGCTCGCGCGTACCGAGCAAATAGCGAGCAGCGCAAGACGCGACGCAAGTGAAGCTTTCGAGATAGCCGAACAGACCGCTATTGACCAGACGTCCGGAGCCGCGGCAGCGAATACGTTCAACCCCTCGGCTGGTGCGGTGCTTTTCGGGCGCTATGCGAACGTTGATCAGACATGGGAAGAAATACCGGGCTTTTTGCCAGCAGGTGAGATTGGTACAGGCGAATCGGGCTTCAGCCTCGGCGAAGCAGAGATTAATCTGAAAGCGAATGTCGATGACAGGTTTTTCGGCAATCTGACGTTCGCACTGGCTGACGAGAGTGGCGAAGTGGAGGTCGAACTCGAGGAAGCCTGGGTGCAATCAACAGGGCTGCCCGCAGGACTAGGCGCTACGGGCGGCCGCTTCTTTTCGGCGGCCGGTTACCTGAATCAGTCTCATCGGCACACCGATGACTTTGCGGATCGGCCGTTGCCGTATCAGGCATTCTTTGGCGGTCAGTATCGAGTTGATGGTGTTCAGGTTCGATGGATTGCGCCAACGCCACTGTTGCTCGAACTTGGCGGTGAGCTTAATTGGGGCGGTGGATTTCCGGCAACCGGCAATGCCGAATCCTCACCGGGCGCGCACACGCTGTTCGCAAAAATTGGTGGTGATGTTGGCGCCAGCAACAGTTGGCAAGCGGGTCTCGCCTGGTTGAGCGCCGATGTTATCGAGAGTGGCGACACGGCGACGTTCAGCGGCGACAGCGATATGACCATTTTTGACGTTGTATGGAAGTGGGCACCTAATGGAAATTCGGCGTCGAGGAACTTCAAAATACAGGGAGAGTATTTCAGGCGAGATGAGACCGGCATCTTCGATGGCATCGCTTACGACGGGGAGCAGACAGGGTGGTATCTGCAGAGCGTATGGCAATTTGCGCCGCGATGGCGTGTCGGCGTGCGTCACGACGCCGTCAATGCAGATAACGGACCGTTGCTCGCAGGCACCGAGCTGGAGGACCCGGGACGTCGTTCGAGCCGTGACAGCCTGATGCTTGACTGGTCACCGAGCGAGTTCAGCCGTCTGCGCCTGCAATACACCAACGACCAAGTGCTTAGCGCGACCGATCAGCAATGGTTCCTGCAGTACATCATGAGTATCGGCGCCCACGGCGCCCACGCATTCTAGGAGGAACCCAAGTGAAAAGCATCGCCGCACTTTTTCCGCTGCTGCTCATTCCATTATCGGCGAGTGCCGTCGAAATATTTGCTTGCGAGCCGGAATGGGCTGCGCTTGTTCAGGAACTGGCCGGTGACAAGGCGACGATAACGGTCGCAACCAGCGCGTTTCAGGACCCGCATCGCCTGCAGGCTAAACCGAGCCTGATTGCGGCCATTCGCTCGGCGGACATGGTGATATGCACGGGTGCCGACCTGGAGATCGGTTGGCTGCCGCTGTTGCTGCGACGTGCTGGCAACCCGGGCATCCAGCCAGGCAATCCGGGCAATTTCATGGCGGCAGACTATGTTCGCAAACTCGAGATACCGAAGCTCGTCGATCGGTCGCAGGGGGATATCCACCCGCAGGGTAACCCCCACATTCATCTTGATCCGAGAAACATCCGCCGAATCAGCATTGCTCTGGCACGGCGGTTGATTGACTTAGATCCCGCGAATGCGGCGTACTACGAGACACGGCAGGCTGATTTTCAAAGTCGGTGGAATGAGGCCATCGATGCATGGGAGCAGCGAGCAGAAGCGCTTGCCGGGCTTCGCCTTGTCTCCAATCATCGCAGTTTCAGCTACTTTGCTGCCTGGCTTGACATTGACATCGTTGCGACGCTCGAACCGAAACCAGGCATACCAGCCAGCGGGGCGCAACTTGCCGCGCTGCTCGAACAACTGTCGCCGAATCCACCAGTGGCTGTCATTCGCACACCGTATGCGAACGAGAAACCGTCACGATGGTTGTCGGCACGACTCGAGATTCCAGAACTGACGTTGCCGTATACGGTCAATGGTGCAAACAATGTCACCGATCTGTATGCCTTGTTTGACGAATCGATCACCATGCTGCAGGAACTGCTTCAGTGACGGCCTCGGAACTCAACATAATCGCCCCTGCGTTCCTCGCCAGCCTGCTGGTATTGAGTACTCATGTGCCACTCGGCACTGTAGTTTTGCGTCGCGGCATCATTTTTATCGACCTTGCTATTGCGCAAGTCGCCGGCCTGGGCGTGATTGCGGCTGACGCAATGGGATGGGAAGCAGAAGGTTGGATGGTGCAATTCTCAGCGATTAGTGCCGCACTCATTGCCGCTTTCATCCTGCATCAGACGGACAAACGATTTCCGGAAATTCAGGAAGCGTTGATTGGCGTGGCCTTTGTGCTGGCCGCCACGATCGGTATCCTGCTGCTAGCCGGAAATCCGCATGGTGGTGAACATTTAAAGGAACTTCTGGTCGGTCAAGTGCTGTGGGTTAACGACGAGCAGTTGATATTCGCCGGGATTGTAACGGCACTGATACTGGTCGCCTGGTACTGGATTCGCGATCATTTGCAAGGCTTCGGTTTTTACGGAATATTCGCATTTGCCGTCACGGTATCTGTGCAGCTGGTAGGCATATATATGGTCTTTGCGTGTCTGATCATCCCGGCCCTCGCGACGCGGCGCATACACCGTCGAGGTGTGCGAATGGTAAGCGGTTTTGCGGTTGGTATTGCCGGTTGCTTGATTGGCCTCATACTGACTTTGCGCGCCGACCTGCCGGCCGGTGCCGTTATGGTCATGTGCATGGCCGCCGTAGCACTGATCTTTGCCAGCACGATTAAACGACTTTGATCGCCGTTGTGCCTCTCGGTTTTTTCGTATAACAATTCGGGTCATCTCACGTATAAATAAAGGCATGCAGTCATCTATCGGCAGTCCTGGCCTGTGAGAATCCGGTTTTCCTGTATCGCACTGTTCGCACTGGCGTCTATTGGTATCGCGAGCGCCACCGAGCCATATCCGCTATTCCAAACGGACGAGGTGCTCAAGGCCGTTTTGACGGCGCCAATTACTCAGGCGTATGCGCAAAGGCATCAGGACGTTCGCCTCTATTTGCCTGGTCAGTGGACATACGTCGACGCCGACGGTCAGACAAGGCGGCTCGATGTATCCATACGCACGCGCGGGCACTTTCGTCGCGAGTATTGTCAATTTCCGCCGCTGCAGCTGAATTTCAAGAAAAAACAAGTCAAAGGCACATTGTTTGCCGGCCAGGACAAACTCAAGGTAGTTGCGCCGTGCAAGGACAAAGAAAAATATCGGCAATATGTCGTGCTAGAGTATCTGGCCTACAAAACGGTCGAAATAATAACCGAACACAGCTTTAAAACGCGTTTGATTCGGCTCAGCTATGTCGACAGTGACGACAAGCTAGACTCGTGGACAGACCTGGTTTTCGTCATTGAGGATGACGCCGATCTGGCGCAACGCGTGGGTCTCGACAGGCTGTATTTGCCATCGGTCGAGTATAGCGAGTTAGACCATCCGAAAACGGCACTGGTACAGTTGGCGCAATTCCTGATTGCGAACAACGATTACTCGGTGCTCCAGGGGTCGCGCGATCAGAACTGCTGCCACAACGTACAAGTGCTGGGGCTGGCCGACTCGATGACCGGACGCATTCCGGTGCCCTTTGATTTCGACATGTCAGGTTTGGTCAATACAGAATACGCGGCGCCCCCGAGTCAGGTGCCGATCAGAGACGTGCGCGATCGCTATTTCAACGGGCTTTGTCAGCCGCGTGAGATTCTCGACGATGCCATAACGCACGTACGATCGAAACGCGAAGAAATAATCGCATTATTCGAGAATTCGACAGAACTCGACGCAGACAACAAGTCGAAATCATTGAAGTACGTTGATGAATTCTTTGCAATACTGGATGACCCGCAGCTCGTCGAGCGCGAGATAATTGCGCCTTGTCGTGGCGAGAACCTGCTTAAGCGGATGCTCGAAGCGTCTAAAGACTCGACATAGGGTCGACGGGATTCGACTTGGCCTGTTTTTCCTGCGTTCGGGCGGCCTTTTTGCTTTGCCTGGCAATTTTCTGTCGCACGGCATATTGGGATTCGAGCCCGTCGCCAAAAGCGCACACCAGGATCGCGGCGTAATTGAAGAACACGGTCAGAACAACCGCAATCTCGATCGACTTGATACCTGCCGAGATGCCGACGCCTATCGAAGCAAGTATGAATAATGTGTCGAACGTATCGCTGAGCGCCCTGCGAAAGCGAACGCCGGCGACGATCCCGGCAAGGCTGAACGCCAGTGCGAGACTGTGCTGCACCATTGTGACGACTCCCGCGACCACGGCGGGTAGTACCAGCGTTGTGGTATCGATCGAGTGATCATAGACACTGTCCGCATGAATCGACTTGTATACCCAGGAAACCGGCAGCATGAGCAGCAGTGTGGCCAGCATCGCATAGAGCAGCGCCAGCGCCCCGCGCAGCCAGGGTGGCGGCAAAGCCGATTGCACCCGCCGGGTTTCTGTCACGATCTCCTCGATTTCCTCGTCATCCGCGCTCAGATACGCCTCTTCGAGGTCGAGTGCGTTGGACGCGCCGTAATAGGCGATTTCGCCGACGCCGCCAAGCGGCAGCTCGTTGACGATCCCTGGAAAGACCGCGATCATTGTGGCAAGGACTGCAGCCACTGCGACATAGTAAACTGTCACTTTGGCAAGCACACCGCGCAGAATCTTGCGGTGTTTGGTGATGTGGGCGGCGATGGGTGTTTCGGGATCCATCACCCAACCTTAGTTCCGAATGACGGCCGTGGCAATCGCGCTCGCGTAGGCATATTCCGCGATCCCGGTCCGTAGCGATGAATGGTCAAATACTGTGGGTGCCAGCAGACCTTGGGCGTCTCTATGTGCTGGCACGGGTCTGGCCCTCTGGGAGATAAATTGATGACGTCGGCCGATGGCATTGTGCGTAAACCGATGGACCTTGATCGGGCCGGTGTGCCCGAGGGTGAGGTGCACATCATCACCGAGCGCTGCAAGGAATGCGGCTATTGCATCGAGTACTGCCCGGAGAAAGTGCTCGTTTATTCCAAAGAGATCAACTCCCGCGGTTATCACTTTCCGATGATTGCAGAGGATAAGGCCACGTCGTGCGTACTCTGCAAGTTTTGCGACCTGATCTGTCCCGAACTGGCGATTTATACCACGGACGCCAGTGACGATGAGACGCAGAGCTAGCCCATGTCCAGCAAAGCCGCACAGAAGCAAGCCGCGCCGGATTCGCCACAACGCGTTTTGACCGGCAGACAGTTCATGCTCGGCGATCACGCATGCGCTGAAGGCGCGCTGGCTGCCGGCCTCGATTTTTTTGCCGGCTACCCGATAACACCATCGACCGAGGTTGCGGAACACCTCGCCAGCCGATTGCCGGCGGTTGGCGGCCGTTTTGTGCAGATGGAAGACGAGCTTGGCAGCATCGCGGCAATTATCGGCGCGTCCGCGGCTGGCGCGCGCAGTTTCACGGCGACTTCGGGCCCGGGCTTCAGCCTCATGATGGAGAACATCGGTCTTGCGGCGATGATGGAACTACCCTGCGTAATCGTAAACGTCCAACGGGCTTCGCCGTCCACGGGCCTGCCGACGATGGTGGGCCAGTCCGACATTCTGCAAGCTCGGTGGGGCTCGCACGGCGATTACGGTATCGTCGCGTACTGCCCATCATCGCCGCAGGAATGTTTCGAACTGACAATAGATGCTTTCAATACGGCAGATCGTTACAGGATTCCCGTGTTTATCCTGATGGACGAGGTCGTTGGACACATGGCTGAGCGCGTAGAGATCCCGGAGGCGAAAGATATCCCGCATGTGCCGCGCAAAGGGCCGCGTACGGCGCCCGGGACCGGACAATTCCTTCCGTACGCGGCGGATGCGGATCTCGTGCCGCCGATCGCGCACGCCGGTGACGGGTACAAGGTACACATGACGGGGCTCACGCACGACGAACGAGGTTATCCTTCGTTGACGGCAGAGACACACGACAAACTCGTGCACAGACTGGTCGACAAAGTCCGCCTGAACGCGGCGGATATCGTGGACTTCGAAGAGCAAGACGTTGATGATGCCGATTGCGTGATTGTCGCCTACGGCTGCACCGCGCGCTCGGCTACCGCAGCGGTCACCCAGGCCCGCGCCGAAGGTTTGCGGTGCGGACTATTGCGGCCAAAGACTATTTGGCCGTTCCCTGAAGCACGCGTACGCCGGCTACTGGAAATCGGCAAAGTGAAGAGATTTATTGTTCCCGAAATCAATCTCGGACAAATGCGGCGCGAAATCGAGCGGTTAACGCAGCTGCCGACATTGCGTCTGAATCACGCCGGCGGCGCGATGCCCACCCCGAATGCGATACTGGAGATAATCAGGTCATGAGCACACCCCAACCAAATGATTTTTCGGTCGTCCATCCGATCGATCACCTGATGCGAGCAGATCGGCTACCGCATATTCTCTGCGCAGGATGTGGCATAGGTACGGTGATTCACGCCTACGTTCGGGCGATCGATGAATCCGGCACCGATCCGGATCAGCACGTTTGCGTGTCCGGCATCGGCTGCAGCGGCAGGGCGGCAGGCTATGTCAACGTCGATTCGTATCACTCAACGCATGGGCGTGCGCTGCCATTCGCGTTGGGCATCGCTGTCCACAATCCGAGTCTGACAGTGACGGTCATCAGCGGCGATGGCGACCTCATGGCGATAGGCGGCAATCATTTCATCCACGCCGCACGCCGCAACGTCAATCTGAACGTCATTTGCATCAACAATTTCAACTACGGGATGACGGGCGGCCAGGTCGGACCTACTACGCCAATCGGTGCCAAAGGCACGACAGCACCGCAAGGCAGTATCGAGCATCCGTTCAATCTGCCGTATTTGGCGAAGGCCTGTGGCGCCTCGTTCGTGGCGCGCTGGACGATCCTGCACGTGCGCCAGTTCACAGACGCAATTTTGCGCTCCATGGACAAGGACGGCTTCTGTTTCACGGAAGTCCTGTCCCCGTGCCCGACAAGCTTCGGCCGTCGCAACAAACTGGGTGAAGGCCTCGACGAGGTTGAGATGTATCGCGAGCGCTGTCATATCGAGAACGGCGCGGAAAACCTTCAGGACCTGGATATCGATATTGTCGATCATGAGCAGCCGATCACGGTCGGCAATTTCGTCGACATCGAGCGTACCGCGTTTCATGCCTGACACCATCGAAATCCGTCTCGGCGGTGTCGGCGGTCAGGGCATCGCGCTGGCCGGTACCTTGCTGGGCAAAGCAGCTGCGCTGTATGACGGCAAAGAGGCCGTGTTTACGCAGACTTACGGTCCCGAAGCACGAGGCGGCGCGTCCCGCGCGGATATCATCGTCAGCGACACTGCGATCGCGTACCCCTTCGTTACCCGTCCCCAGGTTCTGGCCGTTCTGTTTCAGGAGGCCTATGAAAAATTCCGTCCGCAGCTCGCGCCTGACGGCCTATTGATCATCGAGCCTGATCTGGTCAATCCACACGACGATGATTCGGACCTGGTCCGGTTGCCTGCGATAAAGATCGCAGAAGAACTCGGCAACAAGCTGGCCGCAAATATCGTCATGCTCGGCTATCTGGTTGGTGCTTCCAAGGCTGTCAGCTTTCATGCGATGGAGGAGGCCATCCGAGAAACGGTCAACGAGCGACACCTCGATCTTGATTTGCGGGCATTCAACGCAGGTTACAACGAGGCTATCGGGGCGGGCGATGACTGATTCGATTCTCATCGTAGGTGGCGGCTTCGCCGGACTCACAGCGGCAATCGAATGCGCCTCGACAGGCGCGCGCGCCATTGTCGTGGAACGTGACGCGGTCGTCGGCGGCAGATTGGCCGCTGCAATGACGCAGGAGTCTTCAGTTGGCGATAGCGTGGACGGCGTTACGATCCCGAAGCTCAGCGCGCTTGCCGATGCGGAGAATATCGAGATATTCACACTGTCGAATTTGCAGAGCATCGATGGCCGGCCCGGCAATTTCAGCGTCGAAATACGCGAGCGCGCGCGGTTTGTGACCGACGCTTGCACACTCTGTAATCACTGCCGCCCGGTATGTCCAGTCGTACGTCCGAATGAACACGATGCCGGCCTGAGTTATCGCAAGGCAATTTACACGCCGCTTGCGGAGTCCCTGCCGCAGGAATTCGTTATCGATATCGAATCGTGCCTAAACACGCCGCCTAATTACCTGCCATGCAACCGCTGCACGGAAGTCTGTGATGACGATGCCATTCATTTCGATGTAGCACTCGATCAGCTGCATCAACGACAGGTCGGTGCGGTCGTGCTTGCGACAGGCTTCGCGACCTTTGATGGTGCACGGCACCATGGTTATGGGACTCATCCTGACGTGGTGACCGCGGCAGAGATGGAACGGCTGCTGACGGCGCCCGGACCGACGGGTGGGTTTGCTGCGAAACCTTCCAACGAAGATTATCCGAATAGCGTTCTGTACATCGTCGATGATCCAACGCCATTTGCGGTATATACCGCGGCCAGTCAGATCGAGAGGCTCATCGCACAGGACGTCAGCAGGATAGCGCTGCTCGTGACCAATCAGCCACGGAACGATATGCGAGCGGCGTTGCAGCAGCAACTGCCCAGCGGCCTCACCATAAATTACGGGATACTGAAAAAAGTCGAGGCGCGCGCGGACGACAGTATCACGGTGTCCTATGCGGACTTTTCGAGCAGCCGTATACCCGAAGAGCAGTACGATATGGTGGTACTAAACTCCGCTGTCGGTCCCGCAAGAAGTCTCGACGAACTCGCGCAGGTCGCTGATGTCGAACTTTCCGAGACGGGGTACATTGCCACGCCTGACGCCACAAACCCGCACACAACGAGCCGCCCGGGTGTTTACGTAGCGGGTGGTGCCGAAGGTCCGACGACTCTGGCGGAAACCGCAGTGCACGCGCAAGCCGCCGCCGCCGCGGCGTTAGCACACATCGACGAGCGACTGCTCATCGGGGACGCCGTGGTTCCGGGACGCGACGCCGCAGCACCCGCTGCGCCACCTGATTCGGCAAGCGATGTTCAGGCGCGAATCGAACGTGCCTTGTATGCAATGCTCGACAGCGCTTAAGTCGACGTCGTGATGCTCGTGCGATTCCCCGACTAGTCGCCCTGACCGTGCCAAAACAGGATACTCGTACCCGCATTCTTGTCACCAGCTTGCTGCTGTTTAATGATCACGGTGAGCCAAACACAACAACGAACGAGATCGCCGACGAGGTCGATATCAGTCCGGGCAATCTTCACTACCATTTTCGCAAGAAGTCGGATCTGGTCGAGGCATTGCTCGCCGAGTTCCAGGCCGACGTTCACCGCGTTCTCAATCGGCCGGCCGATGAGACGACCATTGATGATTTCTGGGTTTTCCTGCATTTGTTGCTGGAGATGCTGGCTGCTTATCGCTTCCTGCTGCGAGACATGGAGACCCTCGTTGCTACCTATCCCAAAGTGGGTCGCGCACTCAGGCACTTCGCAAAAGGCCTGATCGCCGTTATGCAGGTCTATGTAAACCTCCTCGCTCGCAACGGTGCGTTACGCATCGGCGATAGCGATACCGTCCTCGTCAGTCGCAATATCGTCGTGATCACCTTGTTCTCAGAGCGATTTGATGAGGTATCAGGCGCGGCGTCCTCGGCCGATGACTCCGCCTTGCGGATTGCCGGTTCCGTGCTGGCGCTGTTGTCGCCGTATGCCACAGACGCGGCTGCAGCGCATCTGAAGGCGTTGCGTGATCATTATCGGCGCTGAAGTGCTCCTCGACTGCGCTGCGTATTCGCCAACAAAAAGGGGCCGCTGATCGCGGCCCCAAAAGTCACCAAGCCTAAAAAAGGGGGGGGTTACTTGGCGACTTGTGCAAGAACCTTGTCCAGCTTTTTATTCAACCTGTTGATGTCCTTTTCGGTCGCGACCGGAGTCATCTCAATGATTCGATCGACAACCGGCTCAATGCGGCTACCCGCCCGATCGCGAACCGAGGCGACACGGGCAGCGATTTTCTTGCGAAGGTCGGTCAGCGTCGCCTCGTAGCGATCACGAGCTTTCTTGCCGTCTTTCGCCAGTTCCTCGTACTTCGAGTCCAAGTCCTTTTGGAGCTGAGTTACGAGGCCGAGGCTTGCCAGGAATGCCTTGTTTGCCACGGCGATCGGCTGACTAACGACGTCCTCGATGCGACCGACGACACCCTCCGGTGCTTTGCGTTTACGTGATACTTTCTTTTCTGTCATTTCGTTGCTCCTCATGGTCCTCTCGTTTCCGAGCATGTGCCTAAATGCCAGCCACGTTTTCCTGGGCGGTCACACTAATTCTTCAGGCCTTTTTCTTCGATACCTTTTTTTTCGGCGCGGCCTTTTTCGTCGGGCGTTTTGCGACCTTCTTCTTGGTCCTGCGCTTCGCGGTTGCTTTAGGTTTTGCCTTTGCTGGCGCCTTGGCATCCGCGACCGCTTTCAGGACTTTGTCCATCTTGCGGTTCAGCGCTGCGACATCTTTTTTACTGGCAACGCCAAGGCGGCTCATGGCCCCGGCAACGCGAGAGTCGAACGCACTGTTGAGCTTGTCGAGCTTCGACGCGTCACGAACCTGGTCGAGAAGCCCGGTTGCTTTCGACTGCGCATCTCCAGTCATGTCCCGAATTGCTTCCTGAACTTCATCAATCAGTTTCTCGGTCCTTGCCGTCGCTTTCTTCTGAAACGACCTGCCTTTCTTGACGAGGGATTCGAAACTTTCGGAACCGATTTTCTGCGGGTCGCTTAACGCACCCAGACCAGCCAGGAATGCATGCTCCAGCTGATCGGCGACGTCGGCAGGACGTAGCTTGTTAACACCCTGTTTTGACTTGGATTTTGTTGCTGTCATGCTGCTCTCCTACGTGGTTTGCTTGTGCTCCATCGTCTTATCGTAGGTCGCAACTCTAGGGTGATCACACTAATAACGAGGTTTTGCCGGGTTTTCTCACCGCCACTTCGGTTCGTCTGCGCCGTGAAGCGGCGCCGGCCGATCCAGGCAAAGGCTACTGTCACTAAATCGAATCGGCGTTCGTACACCGGGTAACCCGGCGCCATCGATCGCACGCGTGAGCAGCAGTTGCATTTCCCGAAACCGGGTCTGCGGATCCGCGAACGCCTGTGCGACCGAGTTTATCGGGCCGGCCGGCACGCCCGCCTGTTCGAGCGCGGCAAGTAATTCATCACGGCGCCAGTGCTTCGTTGCGAGCGCGATGCGCTCACTCAGAGAATCGCGATTCTCGATGCGACTTGAATTCGACGCGTAGCGCTCGTCTTCGGGCAACGCCGAAAGTCCGATGAGGCGACAGAAGTCGCGGAATTGCCTGTCATTGCCTACAGCGAGTATGAACCAGCCGTCGCTCGCAGGGCAGGCTTCGTAGGGAACGATGTTCGGGTGCGCATTGCCCAGCCGCTTGGGCGATTGCCCCGAAGCCAGGAAATTCAGACCCTGATTGGCGAGTACGCCCACCATGCAATCGAGCAACGCCATATCGATGTGTTGTCCGCGGCCAGTTCCAACGCGTTGCGCCAGCGCGGCTTGAATCGCGATCACGCCGTAAAGGCCTGTAAAGATATCGGCAAATGCCACACCCATCTTTTGCGGCTCGCCTTCAGGGTCGCCAGTCAGGTCCATGATGCCGCTCATGCCCTGGATCATGAAGTCGTAGCCAGGACGGAGCGCGTAGGGGCCGTCCTGACCGAAACCCGTGATCGAGCAGTAGATCAGCTTTGGATTGAGTGCGGCGAGACTGGCGTAGTCCAGGCCGTACTTCTCGAGGCAGCCGACTTTGAAATTTTCGATCAATACGTCAGCGTCAGCCGCAAGTCTGCGCACTTCGGCGGCGCCTTCGGGCAATGAGAAGTCGATGGCGACGGATCGTTTGCCACGATTGGTCGCATGAAAATACGCGGCGTCCCGCGTGCCATCAGGGTTGTCAATGAACGGTGGCCCCCAGCGTCTCGTGTCATCGCCCTCGGGGCTCTCGATCTTGATGACATCGGCGCCCAGATCCGCCAAGACCTGGCCTGCCCAGGGACCGGCAAGAACTCGGGCGATCTCCAATACGCGGATGCCGGCTAGCGGTGCGGTGTTCGAAGGCACGATGGTTTTGTCCAGAAACCGGCGAATTCAGGGCTGCATTATCCAATATGTCTCCGCGTCCTTCAGCACAAAATACGCTCGCGGTTTCGTCGCGCATCGCAATCTGCAAGAATGCAGCCCTTGCTCGTGTCGGCCATTGAACGGGACTAATGCGACTATCGAAAGTAATTTAATAAAACTTTATAAATGTCTAAAAATAAAGAGAAAACTAGCAACCTTTTTGTCTGCATGGGCATTAGTTTCTTTTGCCTCATGCGCCAAGGGGTTAGGTGATTCGGGCTCAAGTTTGGCTACAAGTCGACGCCTGTAGCCGTAGTTCAATCGGGGATTGATCAAGGCGCCAACTGTCGAAACATCCCGCTTGGCCCGATTCTGGATTGCGGGAGGCTCATAGACACCATTGATCAGGGCCTGCACCAGGTCGGCGACGTTTCCGCAGAGTCCTAGCGAATCAACGTCTGCTTTCACCGATACCAGCCGTTCGCGGCACCCTCGGCCAACGGCTGGATTCGGCCAGATCCAGCCGTTCGAAATGGCCGCTACTGGCTCCGTGCGTCCAAGTATCCGATCTCTGCGATTAGCTGCGGTACTGCTGTGAACCGGTCGATGCTGACACTTAATTATCGAGTATGGCCTAAGTCGCAGTATGGATCAGACCTACCGAAACTTGTGCGATGGCGACCTCGCGTCACATGGCGGGAAGCGTCGGCTTCAACACCATGATTACCAGGGCGACTTGGGGCGTTAGCAGAGCCGCGAGGCCCCATAGCTCCCAGCTCTTGTACAGCTTGCAATACGCCGTCCAGGATCGCTCGGAAGCGCCGGCTGATCGTGCCAATGTCAAAATCTTCCGTTGCAGTGGTCCGATCCAGGCACTAAAAACCAGACCCGAAGTCAGGAAAAGCAGAACCGGCCAAAGAATCCAGCCAGTGCTCAGGATAGGTAGTTTGCCAACCACGGCTCCTGCAATACCGCTGACAAGAATCTCGATTACGCCAGGAACAGTTAACCACCTGTCACTCAGAATGATGATCTCGAATGTGGACGCTATCTGATCGAGGTTGCGGCTCTTGCGGGCGCGGGCAGCCCAGAACAATCCGGTTGTGATGTTTCCCAGAAAAACAACTACCGAAACAATATGAAGAAGCTTCCAAATGCAAATAGCTCATCGTTTATCGCCATTCTTCTTCAGCTCCGCAGTTAGCCGATGGTTTATCGTCTCACCTAGACCTTAACGTCTGCTGTGGGTCAGTCTAACTGCGGCCGTTACGTTTGTGAGCTATTCGTGGTGCAGAGAATGCCCTGCATGGTCAAGATCTTTCCGCCCATAGCCACGAGACTCGTCGTACAAATCAATCTGTACCGCAGTAAGCAAGTGTTTCTGGCGCAAATGCGCGTCTAAATGGACAAATCTCAGTCGTGCGCCTATTTCGCCAATCTTGAGTAATGCGTCTTCCAAACTCTCGGAATCGATCTCATTCTCCGCAAAGGCGCGATCAAGGGCCGCTTCCGCTTCAAGCAATTCGTGGCCGAGTACTCTTGCATCGGACTGCATAGCGGCGAAAAGCAATTCTGTCTCCGCCAACTGGACCGGCGTTAAATCAAGCTCTTGCGCCAAATCCAGGACGTGTTTGGGACCCGGAAAATGGTTCAACTCTGCGAGCTTCGCGAAGCCCATGCCTTCACCATTTTTCAGCGCCTCAATTTCTTTCGGCGAAATTGACTTGATCGAGCGAAGCTCTTGACCTTCATACGGTGATTCAGCGTCCGCAGGTGAGAAGGCCGCCGTCAGTCCAACCGCGACCAACAAGATACATTTCATCTGAGTACCTCCGTGTCAAATCCGAGTACACCCGGGTCAATCACTAGCATAATCGGGACCTTTATGAGACGAAATATAATTGACCGCTTCGGGTTCACAAGCCGTCATATTACGTCAGATTTTTCGAACCGCTGGTATGCGATGTGAAGCAGCCCTTCGGTCGGCTTCCTAGCGAGCGTCTCAGAACGGCCAAAGCGGCCATGCGCCAAGGGCCACCTGTTAGGGATGTTATTCTCGGTTTTGCGAACGTACTCTTGTTAGCTATGCCTAAGTACATCAATCCAACCAAAATAATTGAGGGGTTATAGATGTCTAATATGAGTAACAAGGTCGCTCTAGTTACTGGAGCGAGCAGCGGGATCGGTCGCGCAACCGCGTTAGCCTTCGCCGCAAATGGTGCCAAGGTTGTGGTCGCCGCTCGCCGGGAAGAGGAGCTGGCTGCGCTAGTGGCTGAGATTGAGTCTCAAGGAGGAGCGGCTACACTCGTGAAGACGG
>JAOTUB010000006.1 GCA_029864095.1 Gammaproteobacteria bacterium
TGGTAGACTATTCCCCGGCTAGGGCAGTGCCCTTGTTGCCTCGCTTTGACGAGCAATCGGAGTAGAGTTATGACGCCCAAGAGGTATCCGTTGCCGAAAAGATTCAACGCAGCATTATCCGAGAAAGCGTACGAGCAGTTACGAGCACTTAATGAGCAGTACCACTACGGGAATAACTACCTTCTAACGATCATCTTGGAGAATTTCGAGTCGATCGCAGATCTCAATGCTGTCGAACAGATATTCTCGAAATTCGCAGATGAATATGGTGCTCCCGCGGCTGGCGGGATGAAAAGAAAAACCTGATTGGCAGCAACTCGCAGCGCTACATTCAAGTTTCATCTTTCATCGCAGCGAAATTGTCTGGAGTTGGCCGAAAGCTGCCGATCAGATTGTCGAAATCACCCAGGTTTGAATGACCGTTATTGATAAAAGCGGACGTTTAGCCCAGGACTCTCGAAAGCGCGTCGCTGTGTGACAGCTTCGCACGCTACGGCAGGGATTCGGCTAATATCGTCCTGAAGGGCCGCTGCTGATCCGAAGCAGACATCGCTTGCTATGTATATCTCCGAATTGATTCCGATTAAATACCGCGTCTAATTAGAAGTATTCATTATTGTGCTCAACGGTGGAAAGATAAAGCAGCCGTGGGCAAGGAGAGCAAGACATGAATGTCCGGGAACGTGTGATCGATCTGATGTACCGCACAGCGACCGGGACCAAAAAAAAGCGGACATTGCTCACGCCAGTTGGGGTAACGGTCTTTGGCCTTTTCACTGCGCTGTTTGTGTTTCTCGCGTTGCTGTTAGATGCGGTGCTTGCGCTGCGATGGCCGATTCCAGACACCGTCAGCCTGCTAGTGTCGATTCCGATGATAGCTATCGGCATCGCTATGACTGCCTGGTCCGTGTTTCATTTTCTGAGGGTCAACGGAACTCCGGTACCCTTTAATCCACCCCCGACGCTTGTTGAGAGTGGTCCTTATAAATACGCAAGAAACCCGATGTTGACTGGCGTCTTTCTTCTCTTGTTCGGAATAGGCTTTGCCATCGGGTCACCGTCACTCGTGCTGATCTTCACTCCGCTGTATGTGCTGGCAAACGTCTGGGAGCTCAAGAAAATTGAGGAACCTGAACTCATCAGGCGCTTGGGAGAACGCTACCTTTCGTACCGGAACAGGACGCCGATGTTTATCCCTGGACCACGGTTGCGGAGGTAACACGCGTGCCTGGTCGGCCATCGCGTTGATGGCCCTTCAGCTAGTTGACCAAAGGCGGCCAGTTTTTGGCGCCGCAAGGGAGGTCAAACCCAACAATCAGCGACCCATCAAATCCTTATTCCGTACCAGCAAGAAAATAACAATCCCGATCACCGCAAATGAGAAGGCCGAATTCCAAACAATTGTCTCGACCGAAGTAAGACCAAACGAAACGAATAACAATTGCCCACACGTAAAACTCACGTGCGTCAGCCAGCCCAAAACCAGACTGCTCGTCCGCGTATAGATCCAGATCGTGACGATCCGCAGCCCGACAATGCCAACGGACGTTGCCAAGAAATTCACAATGAACAGGTTGCCGTGAAAAGCGCCTGCTCCATAAATAGTGGCGGCCAGATGCCACATGGCGTGCAAGAACCCGAGGAGCAGCCCGACTTTCAGCGGGCTCAGCTTTTTCAGCATGACGGGTGTTGCGAATCCCGTCCAGCCAATTTCCTCCCACAGCGGGCTGAACAAAGCGCCGAAAGCCATGACACTCAATGACAATACCGGGGAGAAATTGGAAGAAAACAAGGAAAGCACAAACAGGACGGCCAGCATTGTTGCCGGAAAGATTAGTAGCGCTTTGAGATACCAGTGCGGCGCGAATTTCCAGTATTTCAATTGCTGAAGCAGGATCTTGATGCCGTTGAGACCCTGGCTTTGGAATACCACGATAATGGCCGCGATCGTAGGCGCATGAACCATCGCCATCATAACCACCACGGCCCCTGCGGACATTTCATTGACCACGAGACCCGAGGGTGCACCCGCTACTAGCGCAACGATGATCGTCGCGACGATGGGCAGGGCATAGGCGATCACGAAGAACAGAGAAAGGGAGTTCTTCTTAAGATCCATGTCCTTCATCGGCTTATATCCTGCGATCGATCCGGGAGCAGATAAGGATTATAAACGACATGCCGCAAGGGCAGCGCCGTCCGGATCCGCCCTCGTGGCGGAGTTTTATTTGTCCGCTGGTGGCCGTTAGCAGCTTGTCAGAATCTAGTATTTCTGATCATTTGAACGGCCGCTCTCGGGAGAAGCAGACATCCCGAAGGGATGCCGCTGGTCCCTAATCGACCAACGGGAGTGGCTCAGCATATCGATTCACGATTCCAGGTAAGCGTCCCCGCCGATAATGAATGCCCCGAAGTTATTAGCCTGCTTCGCGGTGCCTGAATTCTTTTTCATACGCAACGTCTGAGGCCACAAGCGGCTTCTCGCATTCGCTGCACACCACTTCGCTGGCGAGTGGCCGGTCACAAGGTTTATGTTGCAGATTGAGCGGCGACTCGCCCTCGCGAATCAGCCATCGGTTTGTCCACTCATGGATTGTAATCGTATGTGAGTAGAGATCTCTGCCCATCTCGGAAAGGTGATACTCGAAGCGCCGCGGCCTTCCCTGATACGGCACGCGAGCCAACACACCGATGTCCACGAGGAGTTTGAGGCGATCCGCAAGAATGTTCGTAGCGATGCCGATCGACGAGGCGATGTCGTCAAAGCGTTGCATCCCAAAGAATGCGGCCGCGACCACGAGCGATGTCCAGCGATCGCCCACAACATCGAGTATCGTAAACGCATGCCTGTCCGAGTCGTCGCCTGATTCCTGTTTCGGTTTTGAGCGACGCTGATATCGCGGCCGAACCTTCTGCGCGGACTGCGTAATCTTGCCCGACGAAAAGCGTACGTCATTCGGCACCACGACGACATGACAGTGGCCGCAACGTAGCCTCGGATGCATGTCCTTGCCGCAGGTCTTGTGCGTCAATGTGGGGGGCAGGAAACGTCCCCTGCCCCATTTGGTCTCCCACTCCCAGCTCATGAGCAGGATCGGGTACATGTCGAGGCCCTTCTCGGTCAGCCGGTATTCGTATCGTGTGGGTAAAGTCTGATAGCGGTGCCTGTACAGGATGTCATGTTCAACGAGCGATTTGAGCCGTGCCGAAAGCGTGCCGCGAGCGACGTCGTTACGCCGGCGAAACTCCTCGAACTGGCGCACACCGAGATAGATATCGCGGATAATCATGAACGACCAGCGATCGCCAATAACGGTCATGCCCTGTGCGACCTGACTGTTGAGTATCAGCTCCCGGTCGACGTTCGCTCTTGCCCGGCTGCTCACGTCTCAGACTTTTTCTGTTTCGGCCACATCGGAATCAGTCCGCTGGTGCTTGCCATGTACGCCTCGTAGTCGGGCTTTTCACGCGCGAGTTTTTTGTCGAGCGTACGCTGGCCGGTCACGTTGACGACCAGATAGCTGTACAGGATAGGTCCGATCACCGTGAAAAAGCCGGCCGGATTGTCGCAAGCGATGAGGAACAGTCCCCACCAGACACAAAGCTCGCCGAAATAGTTGGGATGGCGAGAGTACTGCCACAGACCGGTCTTCAGCACGGTGCCCTTGTTGGCCGGATCGGCACGAAAGCGCATGAGCTGATAGTCGGCAACCGATTCGAAAATGAAACCGACGACCCACAGTGCTGTACCGAGCCAGGCAAGCCAGCCAAGCTCGACGGGTATCGCATATTGCAGTGCCACCTGCACCGGCAGCGACGCCATCCAGATTACGACCCCTTGTAACAGAAACACCTTGCGCAAACTGAGCCAAATGAAACTTCTGTCGTCTTTCACCCAGCTTCGAAGCTTGGTGTAACGCGCGTCCTCGCCATGACCCCAGTTGCGTTTGATAAGGTGGGCCGTAATGCGCAGCGCCCAAAGGCCAACGAGTAACAACAACAACTGCTTGCGTACCGGAACCCCCTCGCCCAGCACATAACTGACAGCCGTGATCGCAAATAAGATGACCGCGAAGAACATGTCGATGATGCTGACATCGCGTAGTGGAATGCTGACCAGCCACAAGACGACCACGGCACCGATAGCGACGGCAAAATTTGTCGCGAGCAGTATCAACAGCTCTTGCGTGACAAGTTCCAAGACGGCCCCATTGCATTGCCCGCGTTGATGCAGGCAAACAGTTTTGTTAGTCTAATAATGAAAGTCACTATCTGCAAGTCCGGAGTCTCGATGCCAACAACCGAATACAACGCACGCGCGCGTTTTGCCGAGATGCGCGCGTCTCTGCGCTTACCCGTCGTGGTCGCACCGATGTTTCTCGTGTCCGGCCCCGACATCGTCACGGCAGCGGCCCGCTCCGGCGTGATCGGATCGTTCCCTTCGACAAACGCTCGCTCGCTCGATACCTTCGAAGAGTGGCTCGAGCACATTACGGGCGAACTCAAGCGCATGCGCGACCAGCAGGTTGCGGGCGCAACCGATGTCTGGGCGCAAAACCTCATCGTTCACAGCACTTACGACCGGCTCGACGCCGAGCTGGCCTTGCTGCAGAAGTATCAGCCGCCGATCGTCATCACAGCACTCGGCAGCCCGAAACGGGCGATCGAAGCCGTGCACGATTATGGCGGCCTCGTGATTGCCGACGTCAACAGCGTCGAGCTTGCTCGCAAAGCGGCTGCAGCCGGCGCCGACGGTCTCGCGCTCGTGTCTGCCGGCGCGGGCGGACACACCGGGCAAATGGCCGGCTTCGCGTTTGTTCCGGCCGTGCGCGAGTTTTTCGATGGCATTTTAATTCTCGCCGGCGCTATCGGCGATGGCAGAGCGGTGCGTGCCGCCGAAATTCTCGGCGCCGAATTGAGCTACATGGGCACACGCTTCATCGCCACTAAAGAGAGCATCGCGTTCGAGCCTTACAAGCAGATGGTCGTAGACTCCGATTTTTCAGATCTGATTCTGACCAATTCGTTCTCGGGAGCGCATGCCTATTACCTGCGACCGAGCATCGTTGCGGCCGGCCTGGATCCGGACAATCTGCCGAAGAAGGACGGTATGGACCTGACCGGCTCCGAGACCAAGGTCAAAGCGTGGAAGGACATCTGGTCGGCCGGACAGGGCATCGGCACCGTACACAAAGTCGAACCGCTCGCTGATATCGTCGACAGAATCGATCAGGAGTATCGGGTGGCCCGGCAACTCCCCTGACGATCAATCGCCGTCTTGTGCGTCAAGACCGACGATAAATGCCTGAAAATTGCTGCCGGCACTATCGAAATCGAGATTCGCCTCTGCAGTTTGTAGTGTCTGCAACGCTTGACTGCAGCCTTCCGCTAGGGGCATCGCGCCCGTGGTCTGCATTCGCGCTCTTGCGACCCGGCCGCCTCCTGCAATCAGAATCTCGCCGCCGAATGCACAACTTGCGAGCCATGTGACCACAGGCGCGACGTGGTCGGGGTCGAGCCGCGAGTTGATACCGTCCGACAGATGCGCGGCCGTCATTTGCGTCGACGCGTAGGGTGCAATCGCATTGACCCAGACCTGTTTCGGTGCGCCCTCGAGATTTAGCGATCGCATCAATCCGATGACAGCGGCCTTGGATGCCGAGTAAGCAGGCAAGCCGAACTCGCCGAACAATCCGGCCGATGACGTACTGACGATGATGTTGCCACCGTGTTGTTCGCACATGTGACGAAATATCGGATGAACGACATTGATCGTACCCACCAGGTTGATCTCGAGTACCTCGCGCAAACTCTGTAGTGTTTGCTTGCGAAAACTCCTGTTCTCGATGATGCCGGCATTGGCGACGAGACAATCGATGCGACCAAAGTTCTCGAGTGCACAAGCGAGCAAGCGATCGCCAGCTTCAGGATCCTCGACTGAACTGTACTCGGTCACCGCACTGCCGCCAGTTTTCGTAATCTCGTTGACGACACGATCCGCTGACGAAACCGCCTCCCCTTCGTGACGCCGGTTGTTGACGACAACGCTGGCACCGAGTTCGGCGAAGTGGAGTGCGTATGCCCGGCCGAGTCCTTTCCCGGCGCCCGTAATGGCGACGACTTTGCCGTCAAACGGACTGGACATCGCTTTGCTCCTGTAAGGATTCAATGAACTCGGGCATGTCACGGCGCACGACCTTGCCCACAGCATTTCGCGGCAGGCTTTCTACAATGTGCAGCGCCTTGGGCGTCCGCACCGGGCCGAGTTCCTGCCTGACGGTTTGGAGAATGTCGGCGCCGGCGAACGCGCTGTTCGCATCCCGGACAACGACGGCTTCGATGCGTTCGCCCCAATAGGGGTCGCCGACGCTGTACACGCAACATTCGCGGATGCCAGGTATCTTGGCAATGACGTTTTCGATCTCAGCCGGATACACGTTGAAGCCGCCCGTGATGATGACCTCGCTGGCTCGACCCGAGAGGGTCAGGTAGCCCGAAGCGTCGAGAAAACCCAGGTCACCCGTGCGCAGCCATCCGTCGCGCACTGTTGCATCGGTCAACTCCGGCTCATCGAGGTATCCCTGCATCACGATTGGCCCGGTCACCTCGATGTTGCCGATCGTACCGGCAGGCACCTCGACACCGGCATCGTCGACAACTCGCACGCGGCTGCTGCCGCAAGCTTTGCCGGCCGTGCCCAGCAAAGACGGGTCCCGCATCTCGCCTGTGCCGAGAGCAGAGATTGTCATCGGGGCCTCCGTCTGGCCGTACAGGCAGGAGATGCAAGGGCCAAACGCGCGCTGCGCCTCGACGATACGGTCCGGAGGCATCGGCGCGGCGCTGAAGGTCAGGTGGCGCAGTGCCGGGAACTGCCCCGGTGACAAACCAGGTTGCTGAAGCAATTTGTAGATCAGCGTCGGCGGCATGAACGCCACCGTCGTGTTGTCCCGCATCGCGGCAAGGATCGAACCTGACGAGCGATCGCGCGGGAATCGGTGCCGACCGCCAGCCACCAGAACCGGAAATACATAGTGAGACGAACCGTGAGTCAGTGGCGCTACCACGAGATTACAATCGTCGGGCCCGAACTCGAAGAAAACCTGCATGTTCTCGATGACACCAAGCATGTTGCGGTGTGTTTGCACCACGCCTTTGGGCTCACCCGATGTTCCGCCGGTGAACTTGATCGCCGCGACGCTGTCAGGCGATGCATATGTCGGTTTGAACCGCGGCACCTCGATGCGCAGTTCGTCAAGCAATCGCGACCGGTCCGATTCGGGCGCATGTTCGACGGATTCCGGATCGACAAGTAGCAAATCCGGCTTGGCCTTCTGCGCTATGACTGAATTTAGCGAGCGTCCGTTTGCCGGATTGAGCGGTAGCCAGACAAAACCCGACACCAGAATGGCGAGGTAGGCGACCAGATGCTGGGGATGATTCGCCGCGCAGAGCGCGATCCGGCTGCCCGGATCGGGCAACAGCCGTTGTAACGAAGCACCTGCCAATTCCACCCGCTGCATCAGCTCGGCGTAGGTAAGTGCCTCGTCACCGGTTTCCACCGCGACCGCGGCCGGATCGAGTGCCGCGCCCTCATAGAGGAGTTGCACGAGGCTGCCCGCGGTAGGCATATCAGTGCGCCAGCACGGTTACGGCCGTCGCGGCTTCCTCGACTTCGTAGAAGCCGCCACCATTCTCGGCGACCCCGATGCGTGCGCCAGGCACCTGCCGGTCGCCGGCCTCGCCGCGCAACTGGGTCACGAGCTCGAAGATCTGTGCAATACCGGTCGCACCGACCGGGTGCCCTTTGGACACGAGGCCACCAGATGGATTGACGGGCACCGGGCCGCCCAGGCTCGTGGCGCCCGATTCGCTGAAGGGGCCGCCGTCGCCTTGGGCACACAGACCGAGATTTTCGATTTGCTGAATTTCGGCAAATGACGTTGCGTCGTGCACTTCGGCAACATCCACTTCGGCGCCCCTAATACCCGCCTGCGCGTAAGCCTGCCCTGCGGCACGGCGTCCGATGTGCTTCGCGTAGTCGCCAATCTCTCGCCGCGTGCCGCTGGCGAGGCTGAGCCCGCGAATTTCGATGGCACGCGACCTGGCGAACAAACCGAGCGATGACTTGTTACACACGATGACCGCCGCGGCTCCGTCTGAAATCGGCGCACACATCGAGCGGGTAAACGGCCAGCATATCGGTTTGTCGGCTAGCACGTCGTCCACGCTCATATCGGTCTGGTACTGCGACAGCGGGTTCATGGTCGAGTGGTGATGGTTCTTGGCAGCGACTGCCGCAAGCTGGCGCACCGTCGTGCCGAAGCTTTTCATATGCTGGCGCGCAAATGCCGCGTAGACATCCATGAAGAAACTCCGCTCGGCAGTGTCTTCGACGTCATCCGGAATGACCTCGGGCGCGAGCCCGCGTATCCATAGCTCCGTTGCCTCAATCGCGTGTATGTCCGTGCCACCCTTGAAGGCGGCGAGCATGGCGTCGCGCTTTTCCGGGAAGAACATCTTCTCTGCGCCAACAACAAGTGCGATATCGGCCATACCCGCCTTTAAATACGCCACGGACTGCAGCAACGCCGTGCTGCCGCTCGCGCAGGCATTCTCGATATTGGCGATCGGAATACCGTCGAAACCCAGCGGTCGCAGCGCGATCTGACCACGCACGGTGTTCTGACCTTCAAGCATCGGCTGCCGTGTGTTCGAGAACCATGCTGCCTGAATCTGTTCGACGCTTGCGCCGGCATCACTCAATGCATTCGTGACTGCCTCTCGCGTCAGATCCTTGACAGACCGGTCCGGCATCTTGCCGAGTGGCGTCATGCCGACACCGACGACGAAAATACCGCTCCCGCTCATGCCCTTGCGCCACCCCGCGTGGCGGGGAACTTCGTTTGCACGATACGAAAGCGACCGGCCACGAATGCGAGATCGGAAAGACAAGCATTGCCAGCCGGATTGAGTCCGGTCACATGAAAATCGGAGTACGCTGCCGAAAAATTGATTGGCATACCGATCAGATTGCAGGCGAGCGACGCGCCGGCCATGTGGTAAGCATTTTCGGCCCGCTCGAGAAATCGATCATCGGTCGAATACACGTGCGACGTTATCGCGCCGTGCTCACGCACATCCTCCGTCGCACGCTGCAAACCGTGGTCCGCATCATCACAGCGGATGACGAACGAAATCGGCCCGAAGTGCTCTTTCCCGTAAAGATCTTTGTCACTTGCGTCGACCTCAAGCATCAATGGCGTCGCGGTTCGCGCTTGATCGAACTCGGGATGCTGATAGCGACCCGACTGACGCAGAACATTTCCGACCGCAGCCGCGGCCACTGCGTCGATTGCTTTGTATATGTTCTCGTCGACAAGCGTGCCGCATAGATTTGCGGCCTGTTTCGGGTCTTCAACGAGCTTGTCGACGGCTGCGACCAGGCCGCGACATACGTCGTCGAACGACGCGTGTCCGGTCTCGGTATCGATGCCGTCGCGCGGTACAAAGATATTCTGCACGCTCGTGCACATCTGCGCAGACGCCTGGCACAACGAATGCGCGATGGCGTCACACATGCCCTGGAAATCATTGGTCGATTCGACCACAACGGAATTGCAGCCGGCTGTCTCGGTGTAGACGAGCGCGTTCGGGCAATTGTCTTCGATCCACTTGCCGAATTGCGGGCCACCCGTGAAATCGATGATCGCAGTATCGGGATGATGCAGCAGTTCGATCGTAATCGGATTCTCCCGCGTATCAGCTGCCATCGTGACAAGATTCGGATCGTGCCCGTGTCGCGCCAACACCTCGCGCATCGTACGGACGAACAGCGCCACCGGTAAGGTCGTCTTCGGATGCGGCTTGACGATTACGGGGTTGCCGGTCGCAAGACTCGCGAGTATTGCGGGATATCCGTTCCACTGCGGAAACGTGGCGCAGGTGATGACGACCGAGGTGCCGCGGGGCATCAGCCGATAACGCTTGTCGAGCCGGGTCTCGGCCGACGCGCCGAAGCGACGCTCCCAGCGCGCAGTCTCGGGCACATCCTTCATCGCTTTGTAGGCATAGGCCAGGGCCTCGAGTCCGCGATCCAACGCGTTGGCGCCGCAGCCCGCAAATGCCATGATGAAGCTTTGTCCGGCGGTATGCACGGTTGCGTGTGCGTTGACAAACAGCGATTCGGGTTTGCCTAACTGATCAAGTATCTCGAGACACACGCCGACACGCTCGTCCGTCGGCAAGACACACCAGTAATGCTGCGCGTCTTTGGCCGACGCGAAAAGAACGTCGATTTCGACCTGCGGATAGCTGATACCGAGCGACGTCTCGGCGAACGGTGACACTTCCTCGCCGACACGGCCGATCACCCCGGGGAGGTCCATATCGAACGGCTGGCCAAGCATTGCATCGAATTCGACTTTAGCTGCCGCCGGAATTTCCTTGCCGTGAACCTTGCTGCTGGGCGATTCGGCAAACGCCGTCCACGAGTAACGCTTCTCGCAAGCATCCATCGCTTTGTCGAGCTGCGCGCGATGCCGTTCAAATAGGTCGCTCACAGTTGCTCCTCAATTTTTGCCGTCAGAGGATCATCGCTGTCGCAATACCGGTCGCGCACAGTTTGTCATCCGACGTGATGATCTTGCCATTCATCGTGCACTGGCGCCTGCCGCGATGATCGACGTGTCCGAAGACCCGCAAGGGTTCGCTGTCCAGCGTTACTGGCCGAAGAAATTTCGTGTGCAGGTCGATGATCGTATGTTGCTCTCCGGCATCGAGCATTGTCATGAGCGCACAGCCCATGACCGTGTCGAGTAACGACGCGAGCACACCGCCGTGCACCGTCACAAACAGATTCAAATGTTCAGAATCCGGCTTGTAACGAAGCATTACATCGCCGGTCTCGACCCGTTCAAGATCGTAATTGAGAAACTTCGCGATGCCGAAGCGCTCGTGCGCGTGCTTCTCGAAGTGGCGCATGCGTTCGAGGCCGGTTAGATGTGCGAAATCCGTATTGTAGTTGGCGGTCAAAGCAGTGAATCTCGAATAGGCCATGCAATGGCCCCGGGTAGTTACTTGTATAATTAGACTTACGCAAGATATCATGCGAATTCTGGAGTTCGCAAGCCAGGCAGAAACAACGATGCTGACCGATCTTTTCAAGCTTCAGATTGACATGCTCGGTGCCCGAGGAGAGCTGGCTGCAGGCATAGCCAGTAGCTGGCTGCTCAACAGAGTAACGCCAAACGGTGGCGGCAATCGGCCCGTTATCACGTTTCCCGGTTTTCTGGCGTCGGGTAATTCCCTGCTGCGCCTCAATCGCTACCTGAATCGGCACGGATTCGCGGCCCAAAGCTGGGGTCTCGGCCGAAATCTCGGGCCGCAGGGAACAAGTTGGGGTAAACGGCTCGACACCCTCGTCCAGGAGGTTGGCATTACGATTCAGATGCTGGCGGACAAACACTCGGCGCCGGTTGCTCTTGTCGGTCAGAGTCTTGGCGGCGTTTACGCAAGAGAACTGGCGCTGCGCATGCCCGACGTCGTCGATCGCGTCATCATGCTCGGCTCGCCGACTTTTCATCCATACAAGACGACGGATCTCAATCGCATCATCAGCTTGTTCGGCTACTGGGTGAGCCGTCAGTCGCACGCCGAAATGGCGGGTCGCGCCGGACTCCTGCACTGGGATGCCGATCAACCGCCGATGCCATGCATATCAGTACACAGCCCGGCGGATGGGATTGTCGACGAGGCATCGGCTGTTATTCCACAGTACATCGTCAACCAGAGCGGAAACACTGCACCCCGGGAAAACCTCAGGGTTCTATCGTCGCACATCGGTATGTCTGTCAATCCTTGTGTGCTGCTCGCTATCGCCGACCGGCTGGTACAGGATCGCAACGCGTGGCAGCCATTCGATCCGTATCGTTACTATCCAAAAAGCCTCAAATGGGCTGTCTCCCTGCTCTATCCGGCGCAGGAAACCAACGCGGGCACGGTCGACATCAGGGAACTCGCGGAGCCCGGGTGATGACGATGCCTGCCATCGAATTCCCCAACGCGATCATTGCTCTTCGTGATGAGCATCGCTATATGGGCCTGCTGCTCACAACCCTGGAGGAACAGCTTGAGTCAGAAGAACTCTCGGCTCGGGAAGGCTATTTCCTGATGCAGGATATCGTGCGTTACATGCATGAATACCCGGACACCGAGCATCACCCGACCGAAGACCTGATGTTCGAAAAACTCGTGCGGCGCAATCCTGCCAGGGAAATGGACGTAGCTCGCCTGCGGCGCGAGCACGTAATGCTCAGGGAAAACACGGCCGACATGCTTGAGTTGCTCGACAATGCGGCGAAGCGTCGCACGCCGAAAGCGATAAAGGCGCTGCGCGTCGCATGCAGTGATTACATCGACAGGCTCAGACAGCACATGCAATTTGAGGAGGCCGAACTATTCCCAAGCGCAGTTCGCTGTCTCGCGCACAAGGACTGGCACGCAATCGATAGGCGCCTGGAATCCACACAGGACCCGCTGTTCGGGCCGACCGTGCAGCATGATTACCGGGTCCTGTATGAGTACTTTGCCAATCGCGCCGCGCAGGTGTCGCAGCAGATGACGCATTACGGGTTTCTGCAACTCGACAATATGATTCTCAGCGCGGATGCCGTCGAGGCAGGCATTGCCGAGATCTGGGAGATGCTTCTGGGACATGCTGATTCGCTTGCACAGGAACTCAGGGTCGTTGCAAACAAGTCATTTGACGGCCGCAGCCTGATCTCGGCAATTACGGTACAGTCAGCGTATGCAGGTTTCGTTGGCAAGACAGCCTGCCAGGTCGGTAGCAAAGCCGCAAGAATCTACTATAAGACGCTAAGAGACGCGGTCGTATTTTTCTTCAAAGGCACGCAATGAAACTCTACCCCTGCATTACTGCAGAAGTTGATCAGTCAAAAGGTGGCCGCAGTATTGCCGCATTCTTCGATTTCGACGGCACGCTGATTGCCGGTTACTCGGCCGCGTCGTTCATGCAGCGACGCATTTTGAGCGGCGGCATGCCGCCTCGCGAAGCGTTCGGACAGCTGATCGCGGCCTGGCAATTCGGCATCAACAGGGCCGGCTTTGCGGATGTGCTGGTACAGTCGGCGGCAACTCTGCGCGGCATGTCCGACGCGATCTTCAGCGAGACGGCCAGGGAAGTCTACGAAAAGGACTTATCCGGCAATATCTATCCGGAGGCTCGCGCGCTCGTCGATGCCCACCGTGCCAAAGGACATACGGTCGTCATTGTGTCGTCGGCGACGCAGTACCAGGTACAGCACGTAGCGGCTGAATTGAGCATCGAGCACGTGCTTTGTACACGCCTCGAAGTCGAGAATGGAGCGTTAACCGGCGCGGTCGTCCCGCCAGTCTGTTATGGCGAAGGCAAGCTCGAAGCGGCACGGAGATTTGTCGAGGAGAGCGGCGTCAGCCTGGACCGGAGCTATTTTTATACCGACGGCCGCGAAGATATTCCGCTGCTCGAGGCCGTCGGCTTTCCAAGGCCAGTCAATCCTGACGACGCACTGGACAAAAAAGCGCGGCGCGAGGGCTGGCCGGTACAGCGCTTTACCAGTCGCGGCCTGCCCAGCGTGACCGACATCGTGCGAACCGGCCTGGTTTACGGGGCACTCGTAGGGTCGTTTCTGAGCGGCCTGCCGGCGTATTTCCTCAACCAGTCGAAACGCGACCTCGTCAATGTCGCCATACCCACCTGGGGCGACTTCGGCAGCGCGGTCGCGGGACTCGACGTCGAAACCGTGGGGGAGGAGCACCTGTGGTCCAACCGGCCGGCCGTCTTCATCTTTAATCACCAGAGTTCAACAGACGCGCTGATCCTTTCGCGGCTGTTGCGCCGCGATTTCGCGGGCGTCGCGAAAAAAGAGATGCAGTCGAACCCACTCCTCGGCACGATTCTGGGTGCGGTAGGTACCGTGTTTATCGATCGTAGCGACCATGACAAGGCAATCGAGATATTGCAGCCTGCTGTCGACAGCCTCAAGCAGGGTACTTCGTTTGTGATCGCTCCCGAAGGACAGCGCGGTCGTGGTTACAAGCTGGGCCCGTTCAAGATGGGCGCATTTCACATCGCCATGCAGGCCGGTGTGCCCGTCGTGCCCATCGTGATCGCAAACTCGGCTGACTCGATGCCGAAGAGCGGCGTGATCATTCGGCCAGCGCGGATCAAGGTCAAGGTATTGCCACCAGTCAAGACCAACGACTGGACGAAAGCAACGATTCATCAGTACGTCGATGAAATCCGTCAGATGTTTCTCGAGGAACTCGGCCAGGCCAGCGATCAGGATACGCAGCTGCGGCGCGTCAAATAGTTGCGTCGAATCTTACGATGCCACGCATACTCGACAACCCGAAGTTTCGCGGCGAACTCGCTGCTATTGCAAAAGCCACAGGACGGACGCTCGAGGAAGTTTCGTCAGAAGCGCGCGACAATCTCGAGGAGATGCGCGGTGACCGTAAAGGCCTGGCGGTCAGCGCTTTCGCCTGGCTCAGCCGCTACGTGTGTCGTCGCGGTTATGATCCCGACTACTACCATGACACCAAAGAACTTGAATGGGTGCGAAGCCTCGCCGCAAAGAAATCCGTTGTGTACCTTGTAACACACAAGACGTATCTGGATTTCTTTGTCCTCTACGATTTCTTCTACCGCAACGGCATCGCGCCGCCGTATGTTTTCGGTGGCATCAACATGGCTTTCTCAGGGTTTGGCTTTTTCGCGCGACGTGCCGGCGGGATATTTATTCGCCGCACGTTTGCCGACAACCCTGTATACAAAGCTGTATTGCGCCGCTACATTCAGCATCTGATCGCAGAGGGGTGCTCGTTCAGCTGGGCGATCGAAGGCACGCGCTCACGCACCGGCAAGCTTGTCCAGCCCAAGCTCGGACTCCTGAAGTATGTGGCCGACGCAGCCCGGCCACTAGGGGATGACGCTGTCGCGTACATTCCGGTGTCCGTTTCTTACGATCAGATTCCCGATGTCGCCGACATGTCTGCGCAGGAAGCTGGCGCGACGAAAGAACCGGAAAGTCTGAGCTGGTTCGTCAGTTACATTCGGCGACTCGGTAATCGCTTCGGCAACATCTACATTCGCTTCGGTGACGCTATCGCAATAGGCGACACGCCGGATGCACCCGACCTGACCGCGTCGCAGCGACTCGTCGCTCCCGAAATAATCGGCGTGCGGAAGCTTGCGTTCGAAGTGTGTTATCACATCAACGAAGTCACGCCTGCGACGGTGACGTCGCTAATCCTGATGTCCCTGCTTTGTCGCACGGCGGCCAAACCGGAACGCATAGGTGCCGATGTCTCGGCTTTGCACAACTACCTCGCGAAGCGTCAGTCATCATCGATTTTCGCATCGCCCAATCGGCTGATCGACGGCGATTTCGACGCGGCGTTGTCCACGCTGATCGCCAACGGCATCGT
The DNA here is from genome assembly GCA_029864095.1 of Gammaproteobacteria bacterium. Lineage (GTDB taxonomy): Bacteria > Pseudomonadota > Gammaproteobacteria > Steroidobacterales > Woeseiaceae > UBA1847. The sequence goes on from JAOTUB010000006.1 coordinate 15,487, forward strand.
GCGGCAGGATCGGGATGCCGACTATTGCAGCATCGTACCCGAGCGCTACCTTGTCGCCTTGTACTACAGCAACATGGCCGTGCACCACTTCGTCATCGCCGCATTCACCGAGCTCGGTTTGCTCAATGTCGCGCATGCCCGGTCGGGTACCGGCGAGCCCGCGTTCCGGGCCGAAGTCCAGCGGCTGAGGGACCTGTTCAAGTTCGAGTTCTTCTTCTCGCGCGCAGACTCTTTTCGCGAGCAGTTTATCGAAGAACTCAACTACCTTGACGCACCCTTGGATGCGATTGGTGCCGGGGACAGGGGCGCGGCTGAATCGCTGCTGCGCCGCCAGCCATTGCTTGTTGCCTACGGCGCGTTGTCTCCGTTCATCAATGCCTATCAGGTCGTCGCAAACTGCCTGTTACGGGATGGCGCTGACTCCGTCAACGACCACAACGCGTTCATCGCGAGCTGCCAGGCCGAGAGCCGTAAGACCGGTGCGGGTTACCCGGGTTTCGCGTCAAAAGCGCTGTTAACCAATGGCCTTAGCCTCGCGGAGAATCGCGGCTTGCTCGGCAGCGGTGACAACGTGGCCGAGCGACGCCAGGACTTCGCCAACGAACTGCATTTTATCGCCGGGCAGCTCCACGAAATCCGCGGAATGACCGCCTAGCCGGCTTTCTTGGACGCCGTCTTTTTCCTGGCTTTCTTGGACGCCGTTGTTTTCCTGGCTTTCTTGGGCGCCGTTGTTTTCCTGGCTTTGGGCTTTGCCTCGACGACTTTGTCGGCCGCCGCTTTCTTCAGGCTGCGAAACGACGAACTGGCGCAAGTCGACAAGTATTCGGGATCTGGCGTGATCTCACGGCAGCCCGTGAATGAAAGCACGATATCGCCGTTATAACTGATCGCCGTAATGATCAGACCCATCCCGTCCATAACCGGACCACAACCGGTTGTGCTGATCATTTTTGCACCATTGAAATACAGCGGCTGCTGTGCGCCCGGAACATTTGTAATCGTGCAATTACAAAACCGCAAGCCCCGATGTCCGAGCCCGAGTCCGGTTATGAGGCGTCCGGCTAGCGCCTCCGTCGCGGCAGGAATATGACGCGTCAAATCCGTCATCTGCCGAGCGCCTATCGCGTTCTCGGTCTCTTTGGCACTTGCGGTCGCTTCGTGTACAGCGCGCAGCCGCGCCAACGGGTCTGCGATATCAGAATGAATCGGCACAAACATCGTCGCAAGCACGTTGCCCGCGAGCTTCTCCTCTTCAGGCGCGCGAGTATTGATCGGCGCCATCGCGACCAGTGATTCAGCAGGCAGTTCGCCTTTGCTCTCGAGATACTTGCGCAGTGCCCCACCGCATATCGTGAGCACGACATCGTTTACGGTCGCACCGGGCACGGCTTTGCGTATGTCGCTGAGCTGCCTGAGCTTGAAGGTCACGCCTTCGAAGACCCGGTGCGGGGACACCTTACGGTTGAATCGCGTCTCCGGAACCTCGTTTGCCAGGCTGATGTCCGGCATTTCACCTCGAAGAAGAGACTGGCTGATACCCGGCAGCGTTGCCGCCACGGCTTTGGTCAGTTGCAGCGGCGCGCGCACGTTGTTAACGGCCGCACGGGCCATCAGTCCGATCCAGGACGGCGGCCGTTCGGGCTGCCATGGCTTCGGCTTGGGATTGGGCTCGTGATGCGGCGTCGTGCTATGCAGTCCCGCCACGATCTCAATACCCGTCGCGCCATCAATTGCTGCGTGATGGTATTTCGCGACGACAGCGAAGGCACCCTTCGGAATACCCTTGATGTTGTCGAGGCCCTCGACAATGTACATCTCCCACGGCGGCCGGCTCAGATCCAGCCGGCGCGAGTGAATTCGGGCGACGAGAATACAAAGTTGGCGCCAGTCGCGCGGCTCGGGCAGCGCGATGTGGCGAACGTGGAATTCGAGATCGAACTGGTCGTCGTCTACCCAGTAGGGATAATCGATACTGAACGGCAACGACACGAGTTTTTGCCTGAAGATTGGCGACGTGTGCAAACGACTTTCGATGTAGTTCAGTATGTCCTTGTGGCGCACCACGCCGTCGGGCGCCGTGCTCTGATCATAGATATACAGACCCGTAAGGTGCAGGTGTGCACCCTGGCTTTCAAGATAAAGAAACGACGCATCTTGTGCGTTTAGCTGTCTCATGCATTCACAACAATCTGGCTGGATTGGCCCGGCATTCCATATTGCGCCTCGGAACAATGGCTCGCAATCATCTCGGCCATTATTGGCATCAGTTGTTCCGGAGGTACGTGGCCCATGCCTGGAATGACCTCAAGCCGCGCGTTGCGCTTGGGCGGCTCTGATGTCTTCACCATGAGCCCAGGTCGCATGCGTGCCGCTTGATATCCTGTGCGGCAAAATAATCCTTGCGACCGGGCCCGCCTCGATGTCTGTCGCATCGACGATGACACACTCGGAACGATCTTCGATAAGGTCCGATACGAAAGTTACGAGGTAGCCGTCATCCTCGCTCCTGGCATTCAGCCTCGGTGCAAAACCGGCCTCTGAGCCGTACCGCTCTTCACCGAAGCTCAAAGACCACGACGTGTCCGTTTCCAGGTCATGCTTTAGAAGACCCGTGAACAGGAACCAACCGGGCTTGGGCATAGCGCTATAGGCGTAACGATACGGTTGGCCGCCATGGCGCTGGTTAATGATGCCGAACTCGAGCGTTCGATCATCGAGACGTTGTTCTCGGGTTTCCCCGGTCTTGAGGTTGAAGCGCCAGCGGTGCAGTCGGGCCCCCATCAGTTCCTGATCCAGGTAGGCCATCATGCGTTCGAATCCCGGTGGCGCATTCGGGTAGCTCGCCGGTTCCGGATGCTCCTGGAAATAACCGTCCAACACGACTTCATCGCCGTCCTCGTAGGCATTGATCCAATGCAGGACGTATGTCGGTTCCGCCTCGAACCAGCGAATCGTGTCGGGCGCGCCGTACCTCGGAATGATACCGAAACGCGACGGTATCTCGGGGAAGAAGCGCACCGCGTGAACTCCGCGCTGGAGCGCTTCTGGATCCCAGAACAGCGGCAGATCATTGATGATCGTGTAGTTTTCGGTGAACGCAATGTCATGCGGCAAGCGCGGACCGGGCAGCTCAACCGGAATGTAGTGCTTGAGCTTGTTGTCCGGCCCGACAACGCCGTAGTGGTAGTACGGTGCGTGTTTGGAATAATTAAAGAAGATCAGATCGCCGGTGTTTTCTACCAGCCTCGTGTGCGCCGAAATGCCGTCGATCGGCACCCACGATTCGGTGCCGTATTGTTCCAGCGTGTACGGGTCGAGACGGTAGCCCTCGCCACACTGATAAAACGTCGACAAAATTCGGCCGGCGTGAACAATGACGTCGGTCGAAGAAGAGTCTTTCAACCACTCCTGCGCACCCCAACCCGGCCGTGTCGAGCGCTTCGGATGCTCCATCAGCCCGGCCCAAAGCGAATGGCCTGCCTCTTGCTCCGCTTGAAATCCCTTCGTGCGTACGAAGCGGTTTCGGTACTCGGCCTTGCCGTCTACGATGCTGATCGCATGAATCATGCCATCACCATCGAACGGGTGATAACGCCCGATAGCCTCATGAATCTGGTTCTCGGTATTGCGGACGTAGACGCCGTCAATATCCCGCGGAATTTCACCGATCACGTCCATGTCGGTCGCGTTGTACTCCGAGTAGTTTGGTGTCCACGCACCGCTTAGGTACGGATGGTCAAATTCTTTGACGGTTGATTGAATACGATTCACTAGTTCGATCGTCATGGTGCCCTCGTTGAATTGACTGCAATGGCGACTGCCCAGAGTCACGCCTAGACCTAGTCAGTCTAATAGTGAAAGTTACTATTTACAAAAGTTACCAGCGTGGGGCGCGCTTGGCAAGTGAAGAAACACCTGTCTACCAGCAGCATGGGAGTCAGGTCATTCTGCGCGGCGCTCGAGTGTCGTAACCACGAAATCGTAATCGTTCGCCTCGTCAGCGGCACACTCCTCGCTGCTGATCTCGCGCCAGTCTGCGCTGTCGAAATCCGGCAAGAAAACGTCACCGTCGATTTCCACTCGCACACGCGTCAGATAAATCCGCTCGGCTAGCGGCAGGAATTGCTGATAGATATGACCGCCGCCGATGATCATGATTTCTGTGGCATCCCCCGCAGCCGCGACGGCCGCGTCGATCGAGTGCACGACATCACAGCCAGCGGCCTGATAATCGGCCTGTCGCGTGATGACGATATTCTGCCGCCCCGGCAACGGACGGCCGATCGATTCGAACGTCAGGCGCCCCATGACGATCGGCTTGCCCGTAGTCAGGGCTTTGAATCGCTTGAGGTCGCTGGAAAGTCGCCACGGCAGTTTGCCCTCTGCGCCGATGACGTTGTTGATGGATGCCGCGACAATCAGAGAGATCATTTGTGATTCGATTCGCCCGCATGTTTATCCCGCTTGGGGCAGCGAGCTCCAAGAGTTGCGTGGCTATACCGCAACAGCGGCGCGAATATGCGGATGCGACTCGTAGTTCAGAATCTCGAAATCGTCGAACTCGTAATCGAAAATAGTCGACGGTCGACGTTTGATCGCAAGACGAGGCAACGGCAGCGGTTTACGTCGCAGCTGCTCATCGGCTTGCTCGAGGTGGTTGCTGTAGAGATGGCAGTCACCGCCCGTCCACACGAAATCGCCCACCCCCAGATCAGCCTGTTGCGCCAGCATGTGCGTTAGCAGTGCGTACGAGGCGATGTTGAACGGGACGCCGAGGAAAATATCGCAGCTGCGTTGATAAAGTTGGCAAGAGAGTTTGCTGTCAGCAACCCAGAACTGGAACAGGCAGTGGCATGGCGGCAGGACCATGTGCTCGATTTCGGCAACGTTCCAGGCGCTCAGAATGATACGCCGGGAGTTGGGGTCTTCCCTGAGCTGCCGCATTATTTGTGCTATCTGATCGACGCTGCCGCCGTCCGGCGTCGGCCAGCTGCGCCATTGCACTCCATACACAGGACCGAGTTCACCATTCTCATCAGCCCACTCGTCCCAGATCGAAACACCGTTGTCCTTGAGGTACTTGATATTGCTTTCGCCGCGCAGGAACCACAGCAATTCATGAATGATGGACCGTAAGTGCAATTTCTTCGTTGTGACAACCGGAAAACCAGCGCTCAGGTCGAAGCGCATCTGATGCCCGAACTTGCTGAGCGTGCCGGTGCCGGTTCTGTCTTCTTTTTTGACGCCGTGTTCGCGCACTTCGCGCATCAGCGACAGATATTGGTGCATATCAGGCAGCTGCCTCCTTGTTTCTTGAGCGATACGCCATGGCCAGCATCGTAGCACCGATAATGATCATGGGCGCACTCAGAATCTGGCCCATCGTGACCCAGTCCGCCAGTAAATAGCCGATATGCGCATCTGGCACACGGTAAAACTCGATGTAAAACCTGAAGATTCCGTACAACGTCAAAAAAAGCCCTGACACGGCCATGTACGGCCGCGGCCGCGACGAGAACCACCAGAGAACCGCAAACAGGACGAAACCCTCGAGCGCCGCCTCATAGAGCTGCGACGGATGCAGAACCTGGCCTTTGTACAACACGCCCCATGCCACTTCGGTTGGCTTGCCCCAGAGTTCGCCGTTGATGAAGTTGCCAATGCGGCCGAACCCGAGACCCAGCGGCACAAGCGGCCCTATGAAATCAGTAACTTGCCACATGGTCAGGCCGCGCTTGCGAGCGAACAGCCACATCGCCACGAGCACGCCGACGAGCCCGCCGTGGAACGACATGCCGCCTTCCCAAATCTTGAACAAATAAAGCGGGTCTTCGAGAAATGTCGCCCAGTTGTATACGACGACAGAGCCAATGCGCCCGCCGACGATGACGCCAAGCATCGCGTTGAATATCAGATCGTCGACCTGGTCTGCTTTAATCGGAGAATGCTTTACATGGCAGCGCCGCCTCGCCAACCACCAGGCAAACAGGAATCCGATGACGTACATCAATCCGTACCAACGGATCTTAAGAAATCCGATCTGAAAAATGATCGGATCGATCTCGGGGTAGACGATCATGAAATGCTTCGGTTTGGAACGGGACCTGTATCATAGCAAACCATGAGCAATCGCCTCGCTAAAGAAACCAGCCCTTACCTGCTGCAACACGCCGATAATCCGGTCGACTGGTACCCGTGGGGCGACGAGGCGTTCGAGCTCGCGCGCGAAACCGGCAAACCGGTGCTGCTGTCGGTCGGTTACTCGGCTTGTCACTGGTGCCACGTTATGGCGCACGAGTCCTTCGAGGACGCTGCGACCGCCGAACTCATGAACCAGCTATTCGTCAACATCAAAGTCGACCGCGAAGAACGGCCGGATGTGGACAAGATCTACCAGACCGCGCACCAACTCTTGATGCAACGCGGCGGGGGCTGGCCACTGACGATGTTCCTCAGCGCCGAGGATCAGCGGCCATTTTTTGGCGGCACCTACTTTCCCAAAGACGCCCGCTACGGCATGCCAAGCTTCACAGAATTACTCACTCAAGTGTCACGCTATTACGTGGAAAATAGCGACAGTATCCGCGAACAAGGCGCACGGCTCACAGATGTGCTGGATCAACTTGTTCCGCCCGCTGCCTCCCCCGCGCAACAGATGAATGCAACGCCGTTTGCCAAAGTTGCACAACAGCTCAGTCAGAATTTCGATCGCGAATTTGGCGGGCATTGCGGTGCGCCCAAGTTTCCGCACCCGCAGACAATCGCGTGGCTGCTGCGGACCTGGCGTAAATCGGCGAACGATGCCGAACCTGATGTCGACGCGTTGTTCATGGCCACGCTGACCCTGACACGCATGGCCGAGGGCGGCATCTACGATCACGTCGCCGGCGGATTTTGCCGTTACTCGGTCGACCGCTACTGGCAGATCCCGCATTTCGAGAAAATGCTATATGACAATGGCCCGCTGCTGGCCATCTACTCGCAGGCGTTTCTCGCGACAGGCGACACGCTGTTCGCTGACACTGCCAATCAGACGGCCGACTGGATGCTTGCCGACATGCGCTCGCCCCAGGGCAGTTTCTATTCGTCACGCGATGCCGATTCAGAGGGAGTAGAAGGCAAGTACTACGTCTGGACCCCTGATCAAGTCGCGGCGTTGCTCAGTTCTGATGACTACGCGATCGTCGCGCGGCGTTTCGGTCTCGATGCCGACGCGAACTTCGAAGGCAGCTGGCACTTGACCGTACGCGAGCCGATTGACGAAATCGCGAATGACCTCGGCCGGTCCGCCGATCAGGTCAAGGCAGCGATCGATCGGGCCAAAGCGGCCCTGTTGGCAGAACGCGAATCGCGAGTGCCGCCGGGCCGTGATGACAAACAGCTGACGTCATGGAACGCGCTTGCGATTCGTGGCTTGACCATCGCCGGGCGTATTCTCGAGCGGGACGAACTCATCGATGCCGCTGTCGCGGCGTGCACGATGATTCACGACAAGCTCATGGTCGGTGGCCGATTACTTGCAAGCTACAAGGATGGCGAAGCCAGGTTCCCGGCCTACCTCGACGACTATGCGTTTCTGATCGACGCGCTAATCGAGTTACTGCAGACGCGCTGGGATAGTGCGCAGCTCGAGTTCGCGGTGCAACTCGCGGAGACGCTGCTCACCCATTTCGAAGACCAGGACAACGGTGGTTTTTATTTCACGGCGGACGACCATGAGGCGCTCATGCACCGGCCGAAACCGCTTGCTGATGAGGCCATGCCGTCCGGCAACGGGACAGCGGCTTTCGCCCTGCAGCGGCTCGGGCACCTCGTTGGTGAGCCCCGTTACCTGGAGGCCGCCGAAAGAGCGCTGCGAAGCGCGTGGCAGGCAATGGACGAGTATCCACATGGCCATGTGACGCTGCTGTCGGCCCTCGAGGAATTCCTGAATCCGCCCGAAATCATCGTGATTCGCGGCGCGGCAGCGGAAATCGAACGCTGGCGGGACTCGGCGGCCAGGCTCTATGCGCCATCGCGACTCTTGTTCGCGATCGACGAGAAGCAGAAGGACCTGCCCGGACTTATCGCCGAGCGCGCGCCGGTTCCTGGCGAGACCGTCGCCTACCGGTGTGTCGGCACGCATTGCGAACTGCCGGTTACGACCTGGGAGGCGCTGGCCGCTAGCCTGTGAGTACCGCCTCCCGAATCTCGTCGATTTTCGGTTTCAACTTCGGCTTTGGCGCCCCGAGACAATGTTTGTCGCGCGGACAGTTCGAGCTGCGCTGGCAGATAATCGTCGCGTCAGTTTCTGCGCCGTATGCGATCCAGCCGATGTTGAGGATCTTGCTGATACTGATTAGCTGCTCCTTCGCTTCGGTCGGGATCCGGGCTGACCCGCCGCCTGCATTGCAGCTTGCTTCGATCATGTCTATCGTCCGCATCGCGTCGATGGTCTGAGCGCTCAGCGCCGGCGCGAGATCGACCCCGGCGCACAGGACATGGGGATTGCCCGCCGCGTCTTTACTGCGAATCGACTGACAGCAATACAGGCGTTTGTCATCGCCGCTGCGCAAGATCGAGATCTGCGCCGCCGGTTGTGTCGATCGGGTATTCAGCATGCGAAAGACCGCCCAATGCTGGCACGGGTCGGACACCATCGTCATGTTTCCCCATGGCAAGGGAATACCGTTGCCGCGATATACCGCGCGCAGATTCCCCGGCGGATACGCATCAAAATAATGCCAGTGTGGATACGGTGAGACGCTCGACATGCGCCGCATTACAAGCGTTGTGGTCAAATCGATCGCGTCGCCAGAGTTGATCGCATACGCGTGTTTTGCAAGAAACTGCCGGAACGGCGTCTTCGGCGCAAGTAGCGCCGCGGCAAAATAGCTGCACTCAAAATCACGCCATGCATAGAGAATGTCTTTGGCGTCGATGTTTGCCGAGTCCGCGTCGTGACGGCGACCGCTGACCCTGCCACCGGATACCTGCGGTGCACGAGCACCGTCGCCTCCGTGCAGAACCATGTGCGCAACATGATTTGCAATGTCAAACTTGAGTCTTGCCGGCATCGCTTGGAGCGACCGGTTCAGATAAATCTTGTTCGGCGCATCGAAAAACGAGCGCACCAGCGTATTGAGTGGCCTGTCCGTGTCGCCACTGTCTTCGAATGAACTCTTATCGAACCACTCGATTTTCAAGCCCATGCGCTTCGCGATCTGCAGAATATCGTGTTCGTGCAAGGGGAATTGTTTTTTGCCAACGCTCTCGGCCGCACGCTCGAGATCCGGAAAACGGTTCTTGCTTTCTTCCTGGTGCGCACGAATCAAAAGATGCGCGAACTGCCTGCCCGTGGTCCCGGTCTGCGCGAGCAGCTCCGGAATGGCGAGCTGCAGAAGTTTTTGCGAAAACAGGAAGCCGGGCTCGAGCGGCATGCCGCTGACCGCCGCGTCCGGTGCCGTATCGATGACCTCCTCGTCCAGTGATTCATCAAAAAACCACTCCGGTGTCTTCTGAAAGATATCGGCAACGATTTGCAGCAGCCGTTCTGATGGAACGCGCTTGCCGTTTTCGATCATCGACAGATACGAAACCGAGGGCGCCGCCTCAGCATCAACCTGGATGCAGCGAACCGACAAATCCTCGAGCGTGAGGTTATTGCGCTTGCGTAAGCCCTTGATTTTGGAACCCAGAAAGTGGGCTTTGCGCCTCAGGCCCTGTTGTAATGCCATTTTGACACCTTTGTGAAATTAACACTGTCAAATTTTTCCTGTGAAATTTTATCACATTGCTGCGTAGTATAGCGCGTAGACCACTCTACCGGGCAGGAAAGCATGATGACACGAGAGGAACAGATCAAACGGCTTGAATCCGAATGGGCAGACAGCCCACGCTGGAAAGGCATTACGCGCAGTTATAGCGCCGAAGATGTCGTCAAACTGCGCGGCTCCGTTCAGATCGAACACACACTGGCCCGTCTCGGCAGCGAGAAATTCTGGCGTCTGGTTAATCAGGAAGAACCGGTCTGCGGACTCGGTGCGCTGACCGGCAACCAGGCCATTCAGGATGTCCAGGCAGGACTCAAGGCCATCTACTGCTCGGGCTGGCAGGTTGCAGGCGACGGCAACAGCGCCGGCGAGATGTACCCTGATCAAAGCCTCTACCCCGTCGACTCAGTGCCGAAGATGGTCGAGCGCATCAACAACGCGCTGATACGCACCGACGAGATTTATGCGCTGAACGGTGACGACAGCATCGACTGGTTCCCACCGATTATTGCCGACGCCGAAGCCGGCTTCGGCGGCAACCTGAACGCGTTCGAACTTATGAAGAGCATGATTCGTGCGGGCGCGGCCGGGGTACATTTCGAAGACCAGCTGTCTTCGGCCAAGAAATGCGGCCACATGGGCGGCAAAGTTCTCGTACCGACCCACGAGGCGGTCGCAAAGCTCAACGCAGCCAGACTGGCGGCCGACGTATGCGGCGTGCCTACCGTCCTGCTTGCCCGCACAGATGCCGATGCAGCCAACCTGATCACGTCGGACTCGGACGATCGCGACCATCGATTCATTACCGGTGAGCGCACGCCTGAAGGTTTCTATCGCACGAACGCCGGACTCGATCAAGCGATCGCGCGCGGCCTTGCGTATGCGCCGTATGCCGATCTGCTCTGGTGCGAGACATCGAAGCCGGATCTCGATCAGGCGCGTCGCTTCGCAGAAGCAATCCATGCGGTGTTTCCGGGCAAACTGCTCGCCTACAACTGCTCGCCGTCGTTCAACTGGAAGGCGAATCTCGATGACGACACGATGAAGACCTTCCGCGAGGAACTCGGCAAGATGGGTTTCAAGTTCCAGTTCATCACCTTGGCCGGATGGCACGCACTAAACTCGAGCATGTTCAATCTCGCGCGCGCATACAGGCAAGATGGCATGTACGCCTACTCGCAGTTGCAGCAGCAAGAGTTTGCAGATGAGAAACACGGTTTTCGCGCTGCCAAGCACCAGTCGTTTGTCGGTGCCGGTTACTTCGACGCCGTACAGAACGCGATTATGCACGGACTTTCCTCGACGACTGCACTGCACGGCAGTACCGAGGAGGAGCAGTTTGTCGCCTAGCTCCAATCAGCGCCAGCCGTTGGCGGGGGAATTGACATGCATTCATTGAGTCTTGACCGGATGTCCGGGGTTGCCCATTACGCAACGAGCTTGCTGGACGACGTGATTCCGCTGCGGGACGCGAGTCACGCCGACGTCGTCAGATATTCCGTGGAAATCCCGATGCGCTACGCAGAATGTTTCGGCGTGTTGAATTGCGGGCGCAAAATACCTCTTGTTGATAACCGACAGTTCGTCGGCTGGTCATGCCACGATGCCAAGCGCTCGCTCCTGTTCCGTAACGAGGAAGTGCACGTTGAGATTCACGTTGACCCGGACGATCCCAGTAGCTGTAGTCAACCTGGATTCGTACGCGACATCATCCTTCAGCCCAGGGACCGCGAAATAACGGGCGCGCAACCGCGGCGAAAGTTCATTGCCGTCGATGGCAGTCTGATCGTACTGTAGGAGCCTGCCTCGAAAGACCCGCTACAGCGCATCAATGGGCGGTAAGCGCCAGGCCCGTGGCCGGCATGACTGTTGCGGCATTCTGACCCGCAAACAACACCGGTAATGACTGAATTTTCATTCCCACATTGCGTACGACCGCGAAGTGCAGGTGTGGCCCACTCGAAAAGCCCGTATTGCCGGAATCGGCAATGTATTGACCGCGCACGACCCGATCACCGGGTTTGACGCGAATCGAGTTCGTATTCAGGTGCGCATAGATCGCGTAGGTACCATCGTCGTGCAAGATGCGCACGACGTTCGCAGACGGCGCGTCCCGTATCGGATCCAGACCACCGCGAAAATTGTTACTCGCTACGTCGAACACGATTCCGCCGCGTGCCGCGAAAATATCCGTGCCGATTGGCATCGCGATATCGATGGCATGGTAACTATCCGCGGTAGTGTGCGTCGCGATCTCGGGGTACGCCTGCGTCACGGGATAATTGGTTGAGATTGCAAATGGCACACGATACGCGACCGCCGGTCGGTGCAGCGAATCAGGGCTGCCGGCCAAATAGTGAAAGCGGTACTCGATTGACGGCGCAGGACCGTCCTCGAGTAAGTCGAGGCTGATCAACTGCAGATCACTTCGCGCAGGCACGATCCACCGCAACTCGGAATCGGAACTCGGAAACTGAAGTCCGCGAATGCTCTCGATGTCGAGCGCGAGCTCCACGGGCGCATAGAACCGGTTGTGTGCGGTCAACTGCACACTCCGTCCATTGAACCCGTGCGTCACGGAAATACCAACGTCCGCCTTGCCTTTGTTCAGTGTGCGTACCTCCGCGACGCTGCTGTCAACTGGCGGTCGGTCAGAATAAATCCACTCGCCGTCGGGGCCACGATACTTGTACAGCGCCTGCGAGTGTGCCATCCCACCGACAAACAACAATAGCGACAGCGCGATCAACAGCGCAGGTCGCCCCGTATTCGACAAACGATCAGGAACCGATCCGCGACCGCTGCCAGCCACTTTCTGTTCTTCTAATTTCATATGCCGGCCAGTACTGGTTATCCAGTTTTAGAGTTATTACCTCGACCGCGCCATTCCACGTCACGGTCTTGAGTCTTACAGATGTCTGATCGTCTTTGCCCGCCACCGCAGCGACGAATGCCTCAAGGTCTGGGGTAGGCGTTTCGTCGACTTCGACAACTCGGCGTCCCGCCCACAAACCGTAGCGCGTCGCCGGAGATCCGTAGCTGAAAAATGCAACGTAGACACCATATGGATCAATGCCACGCTGCGCCGCCATTGCGCGATGCGGGTCCTGCAGCAGCGCACCAGCCCAGGACACGGCCCGATCAATGCCGCGTCCGTCCAATGAGGACGTCTCGATCTGCAGGTCTTTAGCCTCGCCGCTGCGCCACACGGTGACCATAACCTGTGGTTTTTGAACCGCTTTTTCGATTTCGCGAAACGACGTGACGACGTTGCCATCCACGGCAAGCACCATGTCGCCGTTGCGCAGCTTTCGGGACGCATCGGTTCCGGCTACAACTCGCGTCACGCTGAGCGCGCGGCGATTAACCGGATTGTTGGCCTCGAGCCGCTGTAACCAGTCTTCATTCACGCCCATGTTGCGTGCCGCAAATAACGGCGCATAAACAAATTCGGCCTCTAACGAATAGAATGGCCGCCCCTCGCGCACGATGTCGACAAACTCCATGACAAGATCCGCGCCGATGCCACTGTTCAGTTGCGCAGTGTCGCCACCTGACTGGATCGCAAAGCTCGACCACATCGCGGTAACCCTGCCGCGCCTGTCGACGAGAACACCGTCGAAATCTGTCGGCGCGTTGACCAGACTGATGCCTTCAATGTTTGAATCTCGAAAACGCAGTGTCCGCGACAGCGGCATCGTCAGCGGGCCTACCGAAGATACCGTGCTCTCCTGATGGACGAGCTGATGGTCGCCCTTTATGCCAACAACCCAGAGTTTGTCACCCGGCCGCAGTTCTGTCTTGTTGAATGTCGCCGCTTCGACCGCCGTGTCGTTTATCGTCGCAGGATCGTATGAGACGATCGCGAGATTATGCAGCGGGTGAAGTTGTTCGATCTCGGCCTTTACCTCCAGCGATCCTGCGAACGTGACCGTTACGTCACCGATCGCGACGGGCACAGTATTGCGATCAACTACGACCAGGCCGCGCTCTTTGTCGACGATCAAACCCGTGCCGTAGTAATGCCTGTCTGCAACACCGGATACCGTGTAAGGCAGATCGAAAGTCACAACGACCAGCGATGGCGCGATCGCACGTACTCGCGGATCGTCATACTCCTTTAGCTGGGTGTGGCCGACTTTTGGTGGCGATGGCTCGGGCCCCGGCCCGAGTTCGCGACACGGCCAGATGCCGGTTGCATCGTCGCGCGAACAGCGCCGTACCGGAAACCAGACGCGGTCCATCTCGAACGAGCGCACGATGCTGTTCTGCGGATTGTCCATCGTGACGTATCGAACCTGTTCCCTGTCGCCATCCGCAAGACCATTCAATGCTTCCTCGAGGTCATCGATGCTCTCGATCGGCTTGCTACCAAACTCCGTGATAACAGCGCCACGCGGGATTGCAGATTTCGACAACAGGTAGCCCGGATTCGCCACGTAAACGCCGGTCGCGGAACGATTGTAGTGGCGGGCCTGCTGATAAGAGAGATTGTTGACGATGGCATCGCCAAATTCCAGAAATTCATTTGGCGTGATCGAATGCAGGTCAGTCACGAGAACCGTATTGGTAATGCTCTTGCCGCCCCGCTCAACTTCTATCTCGATGTCCTGATTGACCGCGTCGTCGAGAATTGCAGCGAGCGGCACAAATTCCGTTACCAGTTCGCCGTTGATGCGCAGAAGAATGTCCCCCGGCGCCAACTTTCCGGCCGCGGGTGAATCAGGAATGACCTGCGCTACGGTCAACATTCCCGTCTGCTCAGGAAACAGCGACCGGGCTGTGCGTTCCGAGTTATCGGTAAGACCCAGGCGCTTGAGTTCGTCAAAGGCTTTGCGCTCGAACATTGTCTGCAGAGTTCCCCGCGTGACCTTTGCGCCCTGCTGAATCAAGTTCAGCGCGCGATGGATACGATCCAGCGGCAAGAAAAAACTGCTTGCAGCAGAATTGTTGGCGCCGGCGTTTAGAGCAACAACTTCGCCATCGATATTGATGACAGGCGATCCTGACGAACCACCCGAGGTGCCGGACGCCGCCTGCAGGTAGAAGGTATTAAAGTCGTTGTATTTACCGCGACCATAATCAGGCGCCTGGCGATCCAGCCGGGCTATCGTGCCCGCAAGAATAGAAAGTTGCTCACCGGCATCGTTACCAACGACACGGATTTCGCGACCGATACCGGCACCGTCCGGCGCGAGCGGCAATTCTGCAGGCTCGATGTAATGCAGCGCTGCCGGATCGTAGCGGAAAAACCCGAAGTCGTGCACAGGATCGCGGTAGACAGGCGTCAGGCGCACTTCCTCATTATTGCGAAATATGGCTTCGGCAACGACGGGGCCCGGCGTCACGACATGTCGATTGGTCAAAATAAGGCCCCGCTTCGCATCCACGACGAAGCCGGTCGCTTGACTCGACGAATTCCATTCCGTGTCAAACGCCCGCGTGCTGTCGACACGAATCGAGACAACCCCCGACGAAATGCGTTCCAGCGTATTGGTCCAGGCTGTGTCTTCGGCAGCCATCGCCGTAAGCGCAAGCAGAAGCCCTGCCAGCGCAGCCAGAAATCGTCCGTGAGTCATAGGTAACCTGTTCAATTGTCCAATTTATATTGTTATCTGGACTAGGCTTGAGCCCTGCGGTTCCCTATTTGAACAGATTATTCGGCTCTGGAGGAGCCCGCCATGCGGCCGACCCGGCTTTCGCCAGCATAGCGGACGCCAAGATCGTTGCAATCAGGCGTCTTCAGGCCGGTATTTGAGATCCAGCTGGCGTGCGGCTTTGACATCGTCCAGCCGCCGTACCGGCATTTTGTAAGGTGCTTCCTTGAAGCTCGTGCCGTTCTCCCTGGCCTCACGCGCGATTTCGACCATCGCGGCAACGAAATTGTCCAGCGTTTCCTTGCTTTCCGTCTCGGTCGGTTCGATCAGCAGACATTCAGGGACCAGCAGCGGAAAGTACGTCGTCGGTGCATGATAGTTGCGATCGAGGAGTGCCTTAGCGACGTCCATCGCCGTCAGCTGCAGCTCTTTGGCCTCGTGTTTCAACGTAATTATGAATTCATGGCTTGCGCGTCTATTTGGATAGGCAAGCTCAAATCCGGCATCGCGCAGTCTCGCCTGCAGATAATTCGCATTCAGCGTCGCGTATTCGGCAATGCGTCGCATGCCGTCGCGCCCGACCATGCGCATGTATACATAGGCGCGCAGCAGTACGCCAGCATTGCCCATGAACCCGGACAGCCGGCCAATAGACTGCGGCATGTCGTGTTCCGTCAGCCAGTCGTATATCGTCTTGCCATCCGCTTCTTTTGCGGTGACGATCGGGATCGGCATATACGGCAGTAGCCGCTCGCCAACACCGATAGCGCCGGAGCCGGGGCCGCCACCACCGTGCGGCGTCGAGAAGGTCTTGTGCAGATTCATGTGGATCACGTCAAAACCCATATCGCCGGGGCGCACCTTGCCGCAGATTGCGTTGAGATTGGCACCGTCATAGTAAAGCAGTCCGCCTGCGCCTCTTACGATGCGTTCGACCGTGATGATGTCGCGCTCGAACACACCCAACGTCGAGGGGTTCGTCAGCATGATACCGGCCGTCTTTGGACCGACGACGGCTTTCAGGGCCGCCTGGTCGATGTCGCCTTCGCCGTTTGTCGGCACTTCACGCACGACACAGCCGCACATTGTGGCCGTCGCGGGATTCGTGCCGTGCGCGGCATCGGGAACGATAATTTCGTCGCGTTCGCTCTCCCCGTGCGCCACATGATATGCGCGTATCATCGCGACGCCGGATAATTCACCTTGCGCTCCGGCCATCGGCGTCAGCGATACGCCGACCATCCCGGTTACCGCTTTGAGCATCTCCTGCAGTTCATACATGCACTGCAAAAAACCCTGGCCGTGGCTGACCGGCCCCAGCGGGTGCCGGCCGGCAAATCCGGGCAACAACGCGAGCGAGTTGCACGCCCTGGGGTTGTATTTCATCGTGCACGAACCCAACGGATAAAAATTCGTATCGATCGAGAAGTTCTTCTGCGACAAGCGTGTGTAGTGACGCACGACCTGCAGTTCGGATGCCTCGGGCAGACGCGGCCGATCCTGTCGCAGCAGGTGCTCGGGCCAGTCCACATCAGCCATGGCAGCCGGCGCTTGGGCAAATGCTCTGCGACCCTGGCGTGATTTTTCAAAAATCAAAGTACTCATATTTGCTCAGTCCTCATCAGCCTTTATGCCCAGCGCGCGCAAAGCGGAGCCGTAATTCGGCTCGGTCGTGATGTCCTCAATATGCTCGTGATGCACGACCGTGTTGTTCTCGTCCATAACGACCACGGCACGTGCGAACATGCCGGCCAATGGGCCGTCGACAATTTGCACTCCGTAGTTCTCGCCAAACCCTGCGTGGCGGATCGCGGACAGGCCGATTACGCCATCCAGTTTGTGCTCAGCAAGAAAACGCTTATGCGCGAACGGGAGATCATAGGAAATCATCAACATTGCGACATCATCTGCCAGCCGGGCGCGCCGGTTGAACTCGATAACAGACTTTGCGCACACGTCCGTATCGATGCTCACGAAGATATTCATGACTTTGCGCATACCGGTCCAGTTTGCAAGCGACACGTTCTGCAGCTTCGTATTAACAAGCGACACATCCGGCGCATGAGAGCCAACCGCGGGCAGTTCACCCGCTGTCCTGTACGTACCACCTTCAAATTTGATGATTGCCATATCGTTTTCAGGCGGAACGCCTGGTCTCCTTCGCAAAAATATGTGCCATGGCAGCAACGTACGCGTCGATGTCCGCATCCATTTTTGTTTCGGTTGCGCAGACCAGTACCGCGTTGTCCAGCTCGGGCATGCTCGCGGCCAGATCGTAGCCACCCAGAATATCCTGCGCGGCCAGCGCCTCGAGCACAGGCGCCACAGGCCGGTCGAAGCGCAGTGCGGCCTCATGGAAGTGTGGGCCGTCGAACAGCCGCTCGATGCCGTCAATCGCGGTCAGCCCCGCGACCAGCCGCGTTGTGTTCTGCTGCGAGCGCAGCGCGACTTTTCGCAGTCCGTCATACCCCAGCAACGACATGTAGATCGTCGCCGCGGTCACCATAAGGCCCTGATTGGTACAGATGTTCGACGTCGCTTTCGTGCGCCGAATATGTTGTTCCCGTGCCTGCAAGGTCAACGTAAAGCCTGTCTCATCGTTCAGGTCCGTGGTCCGACCGACGATGCGCCCCGGCATCTGCCGCACCTGTTGTTGCTTGCAGGTCATGAACCCGAAGTACGGACCGCCCGATGACAGCGGTATACCCAGCGGTTGGCCTTCACCGATGGCGATATCGGCGCCTTTTTCGCCCCAGTGTCCGGGCGCCTTGAGCAGCGCCAGCGACGTCGGGTTTACGACAGCGATAACGAACGCGCCACACGCGTGCGCCCAGTCGGTCAGCCGATCGGCCTCCTCCAGCGTGCCGAGGAACGACGGCTGCTGAATTACAACGGCGACGGGCGCCTCGTCGTCGTCCAGTGTTGCGGTGGCGTTGCCGGTTGCTCTGTCCATCGGCAATCGGTCGAACGTGATTCCCTGACTGCCCGCAATCGCCAGCGCGACCTGTTCGTATCTCGGGTTGACGCCCGGTGCGAGCAGAATCCGGCCCGATTTGTTCTTGCGATTACCGCGCACCGCCATGAGTGCAGCCTCGGCTAGACCGGATGCGCCGTCATAAAGCGATGCATTGCTGACATCGAGCCCGGTAAGCTCGGTAATCATCGTCTGATACTCGTAAATCGTCTGCAGCGTGCCCTGGCTTGCCTCGGCCTGATATGGCGTATACGCACTGTAGAACTCACCGCGCGTCGCGACATCCCATACCGCTTGCGGAACATGGTGCTCGTAGGCCCCTGCGCCAATGAAACATTGCGGCGCACCGTCCTGGGCGGCACGCCGGTGCATCAGGCGCGTGATCTCCATTTCACTGAGGCCCACCGGCACGTTGTCCAGTGAATCGATAATAAGATTTGCAGGGATCTCGTCGAATAGCGCGTCCAGATCGGGCGCCCCAATCGTCTTGAGCATCTCTTCGGTATCTTCTTTGGTATGCGGTATGAAAGGCATTTTCCTGCTCAGGCGTCTTCTTCATCTAAAAGGGTCTGATAGGCGACCGGGGTCAGCAAGGCACCTTCGTCGATATCGCCGCTTGGCTGCAGCTTGACGATCCAGCCATCACCGTATGGATCGGCGTTGATTCTTTCGGGATCGTCAGCGAGGTCTTCATTAACGGCCACGACGATGCCGTCGATCGGTGCGTAGACGTCGGATGCAGCCTTGACCGACTCGACGACGGCCATATCACCACCGCTCTCGACGTCCTGCCCAAGTTCCGGCAGTTCGACATAAACGAGGTCACCGAGGGCAGCCTGTGCGTGATCCGTTACGCCGATTGTGACGTTGCCGTCATCTTCGCGGCGCAGCCATTCATGTTCGCTCGTGTACAACAAGTCTCCCGGTAATTCACTCATTGTCATTTTCTCCCTTGCCCAGGTCGTCCTGGTCAGTCTCGGTGGCTTCAAACGTCGATTCGTATTTGTCCATTGCGTACGAACGGCGTCTTCACAATCCGTACGTTCAGCAATTTTCCACGCACTTCGACCTTGGCGCGGTCGTAATCTCCAGCGGGCAGGCGCGCAAGTGCGATCGATCGCCCGATCGTTGGCGAAAAACCACCGCTCGTGATCTCACCGTCGCCGACACCATCGACAACGACTCGCTGATGATTTCTGAGAACGCCCTTATCCTCAAGCAGCAGGCCGACGAAACGCCGCCGTGTTGCGTCCGCCCGCAGCTTTTCGAGCGAACCGCGACCAATAAAGTCACGCTCATCCGGATCCCAAGCGACAGTCCACCCAAGCCCTGCCTCGAGCGGCGAGATGGTCTCGTCCATATCGGACCCGTAGAGGTTCATCGCGGCTTCGAGGCGCAGCGTGTCCCGGGCACCAAGTCCAGCGGGGGCAACCCCGCCAGCAACGAGGCGATCCCAAACCGAAGGCGCACGCATGGCCGGCAGCAGAATTTCCCAGCCGTCTTCGCCCGTATAACCTGTTCGCGCAACGAAGAGGTCGCCCGCTTCCATACCGGTAAACAACTCGAGATCGAGCGCCTGCTCGCGCCATTCGGCATCGACACATGGCGCCGCAATCTCGCGCGCCTTCGGCCCCTGTACGGCAAGCATCGCGAGTTCTGCACGCTCAATGACCTTCACATCGTAACTTTCGGCATGCCTGCGAATCCACGCGAGATCCTTGTCGCGAGTCGCGGCGTTGACCACCATGCGAAACCAGCTGTCATGCATGAAGTAGACGATCAGGTCATCGATGACGCCGCCGTCCTCATTTAACATACAGGTGTAGAGCGCCTTACCGGAATCCTTGAGCTTGGCGACGTCGTTTGCCAGCAGATGGCGCAGGAGGTCGCGCACCCGGCCGCCTTTGAGGTCCACGATCGTCATGTGTGACACATCAAATAGTCCCGCGTTGGTCCGGACCGCGTGGTGTTCTTCTTTTTGCGAGCCGTAGTGCAGTGGCATATCCCAGCCACCGAAATCGACGATACGCGCGCCGGCCTCGACATGCTTGCCGTACAAAGGCGTTTTCAATCCCATATTCTTTCCTTTGAGCCATGAACAAAAGGGGCGACAGATCCCTAGATCTGTCGCCCCTCTGTCCTTAAAAACCTGAGAGATCAATAGCTTCGGCTACTTACCCCTTCGGTGGGCCGCGTCTCGGGCCGCTCTCCAGAGCCAATCAGCGGTCACAGTCCTTCTGCCTGAGCGTTTCCGGGCGAGTTGCGCCTTCGGCGCCCCGTACAACTGTCGGGGTCTCTTCTGTGCACGCTATGGATTGGTGCGCGCAATCATAGCCAATGCGGGTGCCGGTTGCCAGCGGCACGGCGGAAAGTGACAATGCGTGTCTTTCGACGTCCGGAGAATTGCGTGCAGAAGACCCAGTCGATTCTATGCATCGTGTTCCTCAGCCTTGCACAAATCTCGATTTCGGCGCCCGTTGATGACTTCAATAACCTCCTCGATGAAGTCTGGGAGTGGCGCCTTGCCGAATTCCCTATGTTCGCGTCCCAGCTCGGCGACCGCCGCTACAACGATCGCTGGAGTGACGAGAGCCTCGAGGCGGTCGCGCGCCGGCAGCGGCAGACGCGAGAGTTTTTGCAACGCGTCTACGCGATTGACCGGTCCGAACTGGACGACGAAAACCAGCTCAACTATGAGCTGTTTCGCCGTTTACTACAGGACTCCGTCGATTCGTTCGCTTTCAATGACCATCTGCTGCCGTTCAGTCAGCGCGGCGGCGTGCAGAATCTCGACAACAACACAAACAGCCTGAGCTTTGCGACGGTCAAGGACTATGAAGATTGGCTCGCGCGCATGGGCAAGATCGACGTCGTCATTGAGCAGGTGATTGACCGCGCGGAGAGAGGTCGCAAATCCGGCGTGATGTCGCCGCGGATTCTCATGCAACGTATTCCCGATCAGATTGCGGTCCAGCTCGTCGATGATCCCGAAGCGAGTCCCTTCAATAAGGTTTTCACCGAAATGCCGGACTCGATTTCGGATGACGATCGGAAGCGGCTCAGGACACTCGCGCGTGACACGATCTCGAAGACCGTGTTACCGGCGTACCGCAAGCTGGACAGGTATTTCTCGGGCACCTACCTGCCTGCCAGCCGCGAGAGTATCGGCCTATCCGAATTGCCCAGTGGCAACGAATGGTATGAATACCTGGCACGCCAGTTCACGACGACGCAGATGTCGCCCGATGAGATTCATCGCCTCGGCCTCGATGAAGTGCGCCGCATCCGTGACGAGATGCAAGAGATCATTGATGAACTCGGCTTTGGCGGCAGCTTTTCGGACTTTCTCACATTCCTGCGCAGCGATCCGCAATTCTATTTTGACAATCCGGACGACCTGTATGAAGCGTACCTCGCAACGAGCAAACGTATCGACCCGGAACTCGTGCGGCTCTTCGGCAAGCTGCCGCGCATGCCGTACGGCGTGAAACCGATTCCTGACTCGATCGCGCCGGACACAACGACGGCGTACTACTCACGCCCTGCCGCCGACGGCAGTCGTGCCGGCACGTACTGGGTCAATCTCTACAAACCCGAAGTACGGCCAAAATACGAGATCGAAGTGCTGTCGGTACACGAGGCAATGCCCGGCCATCATCTGCAAATTGCGCTGCAACAGGAGCTTGGCGACATGCCAAACTTCAGGCGCTTCACGGGTTTTACGGCATTTGTCGAGGGCTGGGGTCTTTACAGCGAAGGCCTCGGCCGCGAACTTGGCCTGTACACAGACCTTTATTCGAAGTTCGGGGCGCTGACCTATGAAATGTGGCGTGCCGTTCGGCTGGTTGTCGACACGGGCATTCATTACAGAGGCTGGACGCGGCAACAGGCGATCGATTTTTTCAAAGACAACGCGGCAAAGACCGAGCTCGACATCATTAACGAGATCGACCGCTACATTGGCATGCCAGGACAGGCGCTCGCCTACAAGATCGGTCAGCTGAAGATGAAAGCAATCCGGACGCGTGCCGAACTCGCACTCGGGGATGACTTTGACGTCCGCGCATTTCATGACGAGCTGCTCGGCGGCGGCGCACTGCCGCTAGACATCCTCGAGCAGCGCATGGACGCCTGGCTCGAAACACAGCTTCAGGAGCGCCGCGCCTCCCACTGATCGATCGCATGCAGCGGCCCGACAGGGCAATAGTGCTCTTTGGTTGGTAGACCTGCCAGCCGCGAATACAGGTAATGGCCGCAGTTCGTTTTGTGCAGTCGCGCTCTGGGCTTCAGTCAGGACGAGGTTCGCCGTTTGACCGACGTCGCTCACCGGTCTCGACCGGCTTGTGCCGAAGTGCACGATTTGGTGCAAGAACATGTCGATAACGTGCAAAAGCGTGTCAGTGAACTGCTGCGAATGGTCAAAGCACTCGAGCGACTAAAAGAAAAGTGCCAAAACGGTACGCTGCTTGATTGTCCTGCGATCGATGAACTGATGGCGTAATACACTTCACGACTCCATCGGGTCTGTAGTTGCGTTCGGTTCTTATGTGTCAAACGGCATCGATGTCTGCCGTTCGGCCGCAAACTCGCGGCGTGCGATGCGCGCCCGTTCGACCGGCTTTGCATCGGGTTTGTGGATCTCGTCAATACGCGCGATTCGATTCGCGAGACCGACGCAGTTTGCAATCTGAATGTTGAGCCCGGGCCGTGCGTTCATCTCGAGAATGAGTGGGCCTAGATCACGATCGATCACCATGTCCACGCCAAGGTAACCAAGACCGGTCACCTCGTAGCCGCGCGCCGCCGATTGCAGGATGAAATCCCACTCCGGAATCCTGAGCCCTGCGATCAGCGCCCCCGTATCGGGGTGCTCGTCCACGATGTCGTTGTCCAGCACGCCAGTCAGCGTTTCTCCAAGATTCATGTCGACGCCGGCGCCGACCGCACCCTGGTGCAGGTTTGCCTTACCATCCGATTCGCGCGTCGGCAGGCGCACCATCGCCATCGCCGGGTAACCGCGATAGACGATGATACGAATGTCCGGTACACCCTGATAACTGACCGCGGAGAAAATCGGATCAAAGCGCACGCAATATTCGATCAGTGCCTTGTCCGGATACCCACCAAGGCTGTACTGGCCACCGACGATGTTGGAAATATGGTGTTTGATCTCGGCTTCCGAGACCAGCGCGCCAGTCGCCAGGCGAAATGTGTTTCGTTTGCGCTGACTTCGGGCCGTAACAACAACGATGCCGTCGCCACCGCTTCCGTGCGCAGGCTTGATAACAAAACTGTCGCGCTCGGCAACGATCGCAGCAAATTCCTTGGCTTCGCCCTGATTCCTGATTATGCCGTACAATTCAGGCACGGCCATGCCGGCTTTCAGCGCAAGTTCCTTGGTCAACACTTTATCGTCAACACGCGGGTACAAGCGCCGTGGATTGAGCCGCATGATCAACTCGCAATTGCGCTCGTTGAGGCCGAGCACGCCTGCCTCGCGCAGCTTTTGTGCGATTGCAAACATCAGCGGCCGACCAGCACTTTGAAGCGACGGAGTTCGAGCAGTCGGTATCCCGTATAACGTCCGGCGAGAAGCACGCATGCCAGCACGACGAGCAGTAGTTCCGGAAACGTGAAGATCAAATGCTCGAGCCACTGCAGACCCATAAACACATAGGCCGCAATTGCCACGACCAGGCTGCCCAAACCGGCACGCATGGCGTCCACGGCACCACGCTCTTCCCAGACAACTGACATGCGCTCAATCGTCATTGCGATAATAACCATCGGGAACAGTGCGACCGACAGCCCGGTTTCCATACCCAGCTGGTGTGACATCAGGCTGATCATGAGCATCAGAATCACTACGACGATCAGCACGGCGGTCAGCCGGGGCACAAGCAAAAGCCGGAGCCGTTCGAGCAGGAAGCGAATGCTCAGGCCAAGCGCGACCAGCACGGTAAATAGAATGATTCCCCAAATTAGCTTGGTCTCGCGGAACGCCAATGCAATTAACACAGGCATGAACGTGCCGAACGCGTCGATGCCAACCATGTTACGCAGCGCGACCATGACCAGCGCGCCGATTGGGATCATCAGCAGCACGCTGTATACGGCTTGCGTCTGAATGGGCAGGCTGTAAAGCGAAAAGTCGATGGCCCTGGTGCCATGTTGCGCGGCCCGCGTCTCGGCAATCGTTACCGTGTCGAGGTGGTTTTCCTGTGCGGCAAAACTCACCTGGACATTACTACCTCCCTCGACGCTGACTAGCGGCTCGTTGCCGCGCCACCAGATCAGAAACCGTTCGGGCAGGTCTTCCTCGCCCGTTATCGGATTGAAGTAGCGCCAACGATCACCATCATGAACTTCGAGCCAGGCGATCGACTCGGCGTTTCTTTGCCGCCCCTGCAATTGCAGGCCGTGCACCATACGTGCCGGAATTCGCGCAGACGCGAGAATTGTCGTAATGCTTTCGACAAACTCTGAGCGCGTGCCGGCGTCGGATAGCAGCAGTTCGACATTCGTGCCTGGCGATGGATCGTTCATGCGGCGCAGCAGTTCGGAAGTGAACGATGCCGGATCGGCGGAATGCTCCTTCACGTCCGCAACAATGACATCGACTGCTGTCTTGAACGGTTCATTGATTACGGGCGACGGCGGAAATGGTGGCGTCGTATCCAATTGATCGAAGCCGGGATCCTCGTAGACGGAAATGCGGTAGTAGATCGTTTGCGCGCCGTCGGCGCGTCGAATGGCCCATTGCGCCTCGCGACCGCCGCTACCGTAATTAAGGCTGAAGCCGTAACCGCGCGAGACCGAGTTTTCGTTGAGCATACGAAAGCCCGGAGTCAGCGTCGGAATTAGCAGATTGACCTTGATCGAACCGGGTCCGCTGTCGAAGCTTATCGCCGCTTCGACGGTCCAGACCGGCGTTTGCTGATTCTTGCTGAGTGGAAATCCCAGCATCTGCCATTTATAGCCGAACACAGACAAGCCGACGATCGCCAGAAACGCAGCCAGCCCGAACACATATTGCTGCTTCATCGGCCTATCCGCCGTGGCCCAACACTGAACCTGTCAATTTCGGCTTAATGAGCCCCCCAATGCCACCTTAACTGCATGGTCTCTTATCGGCCCACTGACGTTAAAAAGGCGCATACCGATTGCGCGCAATTCGCGGACCAGCGCCGAGTCTGTCGCAAACAGGCGGTTGAGGCCAGTCATAAGGTGCAGCATCGCTGCGTTTTCGCCCCTGCGGGCACGCTCGTAGCGCCGTAATACGGGCCTGTCGCCCGGAGTTTCCCCGTTGCCGATCGCATTAACGATAACGTCGGCGAGCACCGCCGCGTCCTGCAAGCCGAGATTGGCACCTTGTCCCGCCAACGGATGCACGGCGTGGGCGGCGTCGCCGATTAACGCCACGCCCGGCAGTACGTAGTGTTCTGCGTGCCGCGCGCACAGGGGGAATGTGCCGCGCGGGCCTGCGACCGTCAGATTACCCAGCACATAGTCGGACGCCCCACTCAGCATGTGGCCAAGTTGCTCATCGCTGGCGTGCATTGCGCGGTCAGCTGTGGTTTCGCGCGTGGACCAGACAACCGAAATTCGGCCGTCACTGAGCGGCAGCATGCCGAGCGGACCATCCTGGAGAAACCGTTGCCAAGCTGTATGGCGGTGCGGGTTTTCCGGTCTCAAGTGTGTGACGAATGCGTTTTGACCATAGGGAAACTCGGCTGCCGCGATAGCAACGCTCTCGCGCACGAATGAGCGCACGCCGTCAGCCCCAATCACAAGATCGGTGTCGAGTGTCTCACCGCCTGCCAGTTCAATACGATAGCGCTGACCGTTCTTTTGCAGCGAGATCATGGGCGTATCGAAGACGAGTTCAACGTTGGCATCATCAAGCACGTTGAGAATTGCATGCTGCACGAGTACGTTTTCGACGATAAAGCCAAGCTGCGGCATCGCGAACTCTGCCGCATCGAAACGCAACGTCGTGGCGCCGTCGGCGCTGCCCGCTTCATCCCAGACCCGCATGCATTCGTAAGCGCACGCGCGCGTGTTTTTGACATGGTCCCAAGCCCCGATCGAACGCAGCAGCTCGGCTGATCCTGTCGCAAGTGCCGAAACACGCAACGCGGTATCGTCATCGCTGCGGTGGCGTGGCCTTGCCATCGCGTCGACAATCGTCAGCTGCAGCTTGTCACTGTAGCGACTTCGCGCCAGCAGCGCGGCGACGGTCAGCCCAGTGACGCCGGCACCGGCGATCACTATTCGATACGGCTTGCTCAAGACAAGGGAACTCCGCGCGACAGCCGCGGCAGCCGGCCTGCGAGTCCCATCGTGTGCTTTGCAAACAACGAGCGCATGCCGGGTATCAGATCGAAGCCGAGCATGCCGATATTACGCAGCGCGCGTACGGGCCCTCGCGTATCGCCGAACAGACGCACGAGGCCATCCGTAAAGCCGACCAGTTTCTTCTGATCACCGCGGCGCCAATTCGAATATCGCTCGAGCACCAATTCGCTACCGATGTCTGCATCTGCGCCAGCGTCACGCCGGGCATCCGCAATGCAGTCGCACAGCGACGCGACATCCCGCAATCCCAGATTGAATCCTTGCGCTGCCACCGGATGCAGGCCGTGGGCGGCGTTGCCCACGAGAACGGCCCGCTGTGCGGTCAGGCGCATGGCTTTGCTCAGCAAGAGCGGATACGCAGCCCGCTTGCCTACTTTCGAGAACTCGCCGAGACGATTGCCAAAGGCATGTTGCAGCTCTTTCAGAAATGACTCGTCGTCGAGCGCCAGAACGCGGTCAGCATTTTGTTCTGAGACTGTCCAGACGAAGCCGGCACGGTCGTCAGCTACTGGCAACAGGGCCAGCGGCCCTTGCGGCGTAAAGCGTTCGTAGGCGACGTTCTGCAAAGGTTTTTCGGGTAGCAGGTTGCCAATTACCGCGCGCTGACCGTATTCGATCTGTGTTGCCGCAATACCAAGCATGGTCCGCACTTGAGAGTTCGCCCCGTCAGCTGCGACGAGCAGATCACAACTCAGTTCGCGCGACTGATCGTCGCCCTCTTCGACCGTGACAGTCGCACTGCCGGGCGCGGGACCGGTGGCGACAATTCGCGCCGGACAAAGTACGTCGAGCGACTCGACCTTGCCGAGCGCAGTCTGCAGCACGCCACCGAGCACGCGATTGATGACGACGTAGCCCAGCGCCTCGACACCCTGTTCGTCGGCGTCGATATGCGAAAAACCAAAGCGCCCCTGGTCCGAAACATGTATATGCAGAATGGGTGTCGCAGCCGCAACGATGTCATCCCACAAGCCCATCGCCTGAAACATGCGCTGCGAGCTCCTCGACAACGCCGTTGAACGATCATCAAAACTCGGCTGAGTCTCGGCCGCGCGCGGCACCGGCTCGATGATTGCGACTCGAAGACCGAGCGGAGCCAACCCGAGGGCGAGGCTGGAGCCGACCATACCGCCGCCGGCGATGACGATGTCATAGTGATTGTCGCGTTGTGCGTTCACGGTGAGTGCTGCATCAAAGCTTCGATTTGCTCCGGGTCTTTGACCAGCCCCTTGGTCAGTACGTCGGGTCCGTTGCTTGTTACCGCAACGTCATCTTCGATGCGCACTCCGATATTGCGCCAACGGGCCGGGATTTTACGGCTTGCCGCAATGTAGATCCCGGGTTCAACGGTCGTAACCATGCCGGGTTCCAGCAGCCGCCATTCGTCGCCGACCTTATAGTCGCCGACGTCGTGCACATCCATGCCAATCCAATGGCCGGTGCGGTGCATGTAAAACTCGCGATATGCACCGTCCTTGATTAGTTTGGGCAGCGTACCTTTGAGCAAGCCGATTTTTCGTAGCCCCTTGGTGATCACCTTCACGGCAGCATCGTGCGGTTCGTTCCAGTGATTGCCTTTGCGGGTCTTGTCAATCGCGGCAAGCTGCGCTTCAAGCACGATTTCGTACACAGCGCGTTGCTCGGCGCTGAACCTGCCACTGACAGGAAAGGTCCGCGTGATGTCCGAGGCGTAGTAGTCGAGTTCGCAGCCGGCGTCAATCAGCAGAAGCTCGCCCTCTTCGAGCCGCGCGGAATTCGCGACATAATGCAAGGTGCAGGCGTTGGCGCCGGCGGCAACGATCGGGTTGTAGGAATAACGCGCGTCGTGCTTGCGAAACTCGTGAATAAACTCGGCTTCGACTTCGAATTCGAGAAGTCCCGGGCGAACCATCTGCATCGCGCGGGTATGTGCGTTGACCGCGACCTTTGCAGACTTTCGCATCGCCGAAATTTCCCCGCGACTCTTATACAGGCGCATGTCGTGCAGCAAATGGTCGAGCGCGACAAATTCCTGCGGCGTGTGCACTCCGCGATTGCCGCCCGAACGCAGGGAATTTACCCAGTCCGCTATTCTCGCGTCGAAATCCGGGTACAGACCCATCGTGTAGTACACACGATCACACGACTCCATGATGCCGGGCAGGATGTCGTCGATATCGTCGATCGGAAATGCGTCATCCGCGCCGTGGTGTTCCATCACGCCATCCGGCCCCATGCGCGTGCCGTCCCAGAGTTCCCTTTCGGGATCGCGTTCACGACAGAACATCAGGTACTCGCCGTTCTCTCTGCCCGGCGCCAGCACCGCGACGGACTTCGGCTCGGCGAAGCCAGTCAGATAGTAAAAGTCGCTGTCTTGCCGAAATCGGTATTCGACGTCGCGGCTGCGCGTTCTGACCGGGGCGGAAGGCAAAATCGCGATTCCTCCCGATCCGACCATATGCATCAAGCTTTTGCGACGCCGCGCAAATTCCTTGCTATTCAATGCAGAACCTCCGGTTCGCCATCGACAATATCGTTACCCTCGGGCTTCGCTCTGAACTCCACAAGCTCTTCGTAGGTTAGCTGCGCGGCCACGCGCAGGTACTCGACAAGTTCGGCGTATGCCTCTTCAATGCTTTCATCATCGCTGTCATCTTCCACGGACGCGCGCGTAATCTGCAGCATGTCCCTGATAATATCCGCCAGCGGCTCGGCCGATAGCCGTTCTTTGAGGGCGTCGCCGTGCACGCTCGACACCAGGCCATGCAGAAATCCCTCACACCAGCGCGCTAGTGCGGTGGCCCGCAGCGTGCTGCTGTCGTCATCGTCGGGTAACAAAGGCTCGAATTCGGACTGCCTGTCTGACAATTGTCGATAGGTCGATTCGAACAATGTACTGAGCATCACCTCGCATCCGCTGCGCTTGGGATCAGTGGCATCAGTACCCTCCAGAACCTGAGACAGCCAGTCAAATCCGCCCTGAGTCCCGGCGATCGCCAGGCGGCCCGACAGCAGTCCGTGCGTCTGCGCCGCATCCCAGTTGGAGCCACAGCGCCTGAGCGCCGCTTCAAGTTCATCGTAGTGGACAGTCTGCCCCATTCGCCATGAGTCTGAGAGTTATAAAATCGGTCCAATGATCCCACGGAACGCGGGCGCAGGCCATGCTGCCAGGGGTCGGCGCGCATTTTCATTGATTCTGCCGGAACGCGTGTCTATATTGCCCATATGGCGAACGACCTAAATTTGACCTTTGAGCACGAGTTAAAACGACTCGAAAAGCGCGTTGATGCACTCGTTAAAGTATGCGATCAACTGCAGGACGAGAACAAATCGCTCAAACAGCGCCAGGATGTGTTGACCGCGGAACGCGCCAATCTACTACAAAAAAACGAACAGGTACGAGCCCGCGTCGAAGCAATGATTGGCAGGCTCAAAGCGATGGAGCAAGGATCCTGAATATGACGACATCCCAAGCACAAGTCAGTGTCAGAATACTCGACAAGGAATACAAGGTTGCGTGCCCGGCAGACGAGCGTACCGACCTGCTCGATTCGGCAGAAGTTCTTAATTCAAAAATGCTGGAGATTCGAGACAGCGGCAGAGTGGTAGGCCTCGACCGGATTGCGGTAATGGCCGCTCTGAATATGGCAAACGATTTGTTGCATGCCCAGGCTCGCGACCGCCTGCTCGAGGGCGACCTGAGTAGTCGGCTAAAGATTATTTCCGAGCGCGTCGAGAGCGTGTTGGGCGAGTCTCAACAACTGGATCTCTGACGTGTCGGGGTAGTAATACGATATGGCGCCTCCTGCAGTGTTCGATACCGACCCGGAAACCTTTCGACCCTAAATCTTTACCTCGGGGTTGTGCACTGTTGGTAGCATTTGAGCAGGGCCGTTTGTGCGGTAAGCCTGTTGCTACTGCGGCTAACCCCACCTGTTGCTCCGGTTCGAGAGCGACGGTTTGTAACGGCACAGGCGGGAGGCGCTTTTGACTTACACCAGCAATTCTCAATCGGGCTTGCGCCAATCGGCAATCGATGCGCGGCGCTCGTTGAGCGATGGCTACCGTAACAGGGCCTCCTCAAGAATCTGCAAACGTGTCATTCACTCGCACGAATTCGTGTCTTGCAAGTCCGTCGCCTGTTACTTGCCTAGCTATGACGAAGTCGACACGACAACCATTATCGAGCGCGCATGGCGCGCAAAAAAGCGCGTTTTTGCGCCCGTAATCGATTCCGGCGCCAAAATGATTTTTCGACAACTCGCTCCCGACACTGTGCTGACCAGGAATTTCTTCGGCCTCTGGGAGCCGGTTTCCGGACCTGTCATCGCGGCTAACCGCTGTGACCTCGTCATCACACCGGTTGTCGTATTCGACGACGACGGTAATCGAATCGGCATGGGCAGCGGTTACTTCGATCGCTGTTTTCAGTTTTTGAAACGGCGGCGTCGATGGCGCCGACCGAAGTTGGTTGGCCTCGCGTTTGACTGCCAAAGAGTCGAGAAAATCGCCCCAAACCCTTGGGATATACCGGTTTATCAGGTAATTACCGAAAGTGGCTAGGCGTTTTTTCTGTCGCTGTTCTCCGACACTTACACGAATGCAATGGCCTTTCTCCGCGTTGCGCGCATCGATACCAAATAAGGAAGGTCGCATTCTGGTTCGTAAAATCTCTCCGGCTTAGCGCCGGTTTTTTTTTGCCGCAGACTGGTCTGGACAACACGCGATTGCGTTTGCCGAATATTCCTTCCCGTGACACGAAACTATTGCTGCCGAATTGAGACTTGAATCACGTTTTGGAAACCGTTAACCACGTCACTTAACTTGCTGGATTTTTTGGATTTGTTGTATATACTCAACGCCGGGTACCCGACACGGAGAAAACGTATGGCTACTAAGAAGAAGTCTAGGAAAAAATCTTCTAAGCGTAAGGTCGCGAAGAAGCGTAAGGTAACGACGAAGAAAGCTGCGCCTAAGAGGCGGACAGCCAAGCGCAAGACGAAGAAAAAGGCAAAACGTAAGGTCGCTAAGCGGAAGACCAAAAAGAAAACCAAGAAAAAGGCTAAACGGAAAGTAGCCAAACGCAAGACCAAAAAGAAAGCCAAGAAAAAAGCCAAGCGTAAAACGAAACGCAAAGCCAAGAAAAAGGCCAAGCGTAAAGTAGCTAAGCGCAAGACCAAGAAGAAAGCCAAGAAAAAGGCTAAGCGGAAGGTCGCCAAGCGCAAGACGAAACGTAAAGCTACGAAGCGGAAAGCCAAGAGAAAGACTTCCCGCAGGACGAAACGCTAGGCTTTAAGCTGCTAGGAAGATTGGTTTTCTTCCAAGCCAACACAAAGTGCCCGCTTATGCGGGCACTTTTGTGTGGGCTACGTCGTCATTTGCGACCCTAATTCGTTATACTCTTGGCGCCAGACATGGACTCTTCTGAGAAAAAACGCAACGCCGCTGAGGCCTCGCTCAAATTTATCGAGCCGGGCACGGTGCTGGGCATTGGCACTGGCTCTACGGTCAATGCGTTGATCGAAATGCTGCCGGACGTGCGCGAGCGGATCGACAAAGTCGTCTCCAGCTCCAAAGCATCGACGGAACTGCTCCAGCAGCAGGGCTTCGAAGTTTCGACACTGAACGAGGCGGGCGATCTGGATCTTTACATCGACGGCGCCGACGAAGTCACAAAGCGGCTGCATCTGATCAAGGGTGGTGGCGGTGCGCTGACACGAGAAAAGGTTCTGGCCGGTGCTGCAAGACGATTTGTCTGCATCGTGGATGAGAGCAAGTTTGTCGGCATACTTGGGTCGTTCCCGTTGCCGATAGAAGTACTGCCGATGGCGCAGGCATTCGTTGTGCGCAAACTCATCAAGCTACGTGCACAACCGATCTGGCGGGAAGGATTCGTCACCGACAACGGCAATCATATTCTCGATGTCCACGGCCTGACTATCAGCAACCCGCTCGAGATGGAGGCGCGCCTCAATCAGATTCCGGGCATCCTGACCGTTGGAATATTTGCACAGAGGCCGGCCGACATCCTCCTGATTGCAGATGACACGGGCGTCAGGGAGTTGCGAGCCTGACCGCCGCACGCGGACCGACCCTTGCAATTCCTCTATTTCACGCTCGTCGCCGCACTTTTGTATCTGGCCTCGAACTGGATTTTAGAGCGTATTGAAATCGCCGCCGGCAAACGTTTCCACAACCGCTCCCTGCTGTTTTTCGGCATCCTACTCACCCTCGCCGTGGTCAGCTTCAGCCTGATTCGCACGTATACGGGAAATCACTGATTTACCAGCGATTTTGTATTGGTTAGAATATTTCGGTGTGTACGTCCAAACGGGGGCGAAAAATGACTGAGAACAATAAGCCCGACGACGCAATATCGTCGAACCCCTCTGACCAGGAACAAATACCTTTGATGCAACGGGTCCTCGATAACCCGTTTCTGCTCCTGGTCCTCGGCATCGCTGTTCCCGCGGTGTTCTATCTCATCTGGGGCATTATCGAGATAACCCAGATCCCGATCGCGGATTAAGGGAGAAGCAACCATGGCTATCACACCTCCGAGTGAACGGATTTGGTGGCGGCAACCTATTGCGAAGATCGAACTGGTCTGGATTATCATTGCCTTTACCTGGGGTCTGATCATGTTCTTCATGATGATCTACTGGCATGGCGCCGGAGAGCAAAACCTTTCCAATGAGGCCTACCAGATCAAGCCGCAGGTATTCGCCCAGCATGCTCAGGACATGATCGATGAGCATCAGGTCAGGGACGAAAGTGGCTTCCCTGTTGTCCATCCACCGGCTGGTAGCGATGTCTATCTGATTGCCCGGTTGTGGCAGTGGTGGCCAATTCTGGAACTCGAAAAGGACCAGAGCTACCGGCTGCACCTGTCCTCGATGGACTGGCAACACGGTTTCTCGCTGCAGCCCGTCAATATCAACGTGCAGGTGCATCCCGGTTACGAGATGGTCGTAACGATCAAGCCCGACCGGGCTGGCGAGTATGGGGTTGTGTGTAACGAATTTTGCGGGATCGGCCACCACATGATGGTTGGCAAGATCTACGTCGTCGAGTAGGGGGCCGCCACGATGTCCAGTTTAGTAGATTACCGAACCTGCCCGACGACCGGCCTCAGAGTCGATCGATCGGCAGAAAAACTCATCAAAGCAAACGCCGTTGCCGCCGTAGTGTTCCTCGCTATTGGCGGATTGTTCGGCTTGCTGGTTGCGCTGACCCGCTGGCCGGCCGTGCATTTCCTCCCGGCAGATATGTTTTACCTGGCGCTGACGGCCCACGGTCTGGATGTGCTCCTCGTCTGGATTATCTTTTTCGAGATGGCTGTGCTGTATTTCGCCTCCGCGATCTTGCTGAATTCCAGACTGGCAGCACCAAAAGTCGCCTGGACCGGATTCGGGCTGATGTTGGTAGGCGCGTTAATCACGAATGTCGCGGTGTTGCAGGGCCAGTCGAGCGTCATGTTCACGTCGTATGTGCCAATGATGGCCGAACCTCCATTCTATTTAGGTTTGATATTGTTCGCGGTGGGGGCCCTGTTAGGCTGCGGTGTCTTCTTCGGCACCCTCGTCATCGCGAAACGGGACAAGACCTACGACGGATCAATCCCTCTTGTAACTTTTGGTGCCCTGACGGCCGCGATTATCGCCGTGTTCACGATCGCATCCGGCGCCATCATCCTGATACCGACACTACTCTGGTCGCTGGGGCTCGTCAGCCATATCGATCCGCTTATCTACAAAACCGTCTGGTGGGCAATGGGACACTCCTCGCAACAGATCAACGTCTCGGCGCATGTCGCGGTCTGGTACGCGATCGCCGCGATGGTGTTTGGTGCCAAACCACTGTCGGAGAAAGTCAGCCGCACAGCCTTTCTGATGTACATCCTGTTCCTGCAGCTCGCGAGTGCGCACCACATGCTCGTCGAGCCGGGTTTCAGCTCGGAATGGAAGATTTTCAATACGAGTTACGCGATGTATCTGGCCGTGCTTGGCAGTATGATTCACGGCATGACCGTGCCGGGTTCGATCGAGGCAGCACAGAGAGCGCGCGGGCTGACGAAAGGCTTGTTCGAGTGGCTGCGTAAGGCACCGTGGGGCAATCCGGCGTTCGCCGGCATGTTCATGTCGCTCGTGTTCTTCGGCTTCATTGGCGGCATCTCCGGCGTCGTCATGGGCACCGAGCAGATCAATCTGATTATGCACAACACGCTATACGTGCCAGGTCATTTCCACGGCACGGTCGTTGCCGGGACGACGCTTGCGTTCATGGCGATTACCTACATTCTCGTGCCGCTGATCTTTCGCCGCGAACTCGTAATGAGAAAACTCGCGACGTGGCAGCCGTACGTATTTGGCATTGGCGTCGCAGGTATTTCAGTGTTCATGATGGGCGCCGGAACGCTTGGCGTCGCCCGACGACACTGGGACATGACATTCGCGGATGCGCTATTGCCATTCGACTATCCGGCCGCCGCCTACCTGATGATGGGACTCAACGGCATTTTCGCCGTTATGGCAGCGCTCGGTGGCCTGATGTACGTCGTAATCGTCGTAGGTTCCGTGTTCTTCGGCAAGAAACTTGCGGAAGACGAAAAGCCATCATATCCGGAGGTTCCGCCGGCGTCCGCTGCAGTCAGTCACTACGGCAGTTCCGAAACTCTGAGAATTCCCGGAACCGCATTCCTCGTCGGAATCTTCTTCACTGCGTTTGTGCTTTACTACTTCGTAAACTGGAAGTATTTGTCCGAGATCTGGCCATTAAGCTAGCGGGAAAGCGGACGACAATGCGTGCCACAGCCGTTTGCGGCGTTCTCATCCTTGTCGGGATGGCTGCGCCGGCCGCGGCGCAGCAAGACTACGACCGGGACGCCGCCCTGGCCATCAGTCAGAGCGCGATCGGTCGGACAATCGGTGACCACACTTTTCGGGACGTCGATGGTCAATCATTTTCCCTACTGGCGCTCCGCGACAAGCCGCTGGTTGTCAGCCTCATCTACACGAGTTGTCACCACGTGTGTCCTCTGATCACGGCCAACATCGAGAAGAACGTCGACATCGCCCATGAGGCCCTTGGCGCAGACGCATTTTCGGTCGTTTCTATCGGTTTTGACTGGCAGGTGGACACGCCAGATCGAATGCGCATGTATGCCGCTGCCAAGGGCATAGACACGCCTGGCTGGCACTTTCTGAGCGGGGACGAAGCGTCCGTCGCAGCAATCAGCGAGGATGTCGGGTTTCAGTATTTCCGAACTGCCAAGGGCTTCGACCATTTGTCGCAAACGACCGTCATCGACGCAGACGGTAAGGTCTACCGCCAAATCTATGGCCAGGACTTCGGCGCGCAAGCATTCGTCGAGCCCCTCAAGGAGCTGGTATTCGATACGCCGCGCGAGGCCGGCATCGTTGACCACTGGCTGGACACGTTCAAATTGTTTTGCACGGTCTATGATCCGAATACTGGCCGTTACCAGTTCGACTACTCGATATTCATGACCATATTGGTCGGCGTGCTATGCCTCGGCGCTATACTGGCGTTTATCGTGTACGAGTGGCGGCACGCAAAATGACCGACTTTTTATGGCGTTTTTGAAACGCTCTCTCCGAATTCTGTATGCGCGCGCCGAAGCAGTCTTTGACTGGACTTTCGGGCAGCGCGCCAATCCACTCACCCATTTGGGGTCACTCGGCTGGTTCTTCTTCTGGATTGTCACGGCCAGCGGCATTTATCTTTACCTGTTCTTCGACACCGGAATAATCGATGCGTACGCATCCGTCGAGTACATCACCAACGATCAGTGGTACGCGGCGGGCGTCATGCGCAGCCTGCACCGCTATGCGTCGGACGCGCTCGTCATCGTGGTCTTTTTGCACATACTGCGCGAGTTCTCGCTCGATCGCCTGCGTGGCAAGCGCTTCTTCGCCTGGCTGACGGGCGTCCCTCTGCTCTGGTTTATCTATATCTGTGGCATCACAGGATATTGGTTGGTTTGGGACAAACTGGCACAATACATCGCGGTCGCGACATCCGAGTGGCTCGATACGCTGCCGTTCTTCGGTGAACCGATTGCGAACAACTTCCTGAATAGCTCGACGCTCGGCGGCCGCTTTTTCACACTGATGGTCTTCATGCACATCTTCGCGCCGCTGTTCATGCTGTTCCTGATGTGGTTACACATCCAGCGGCACGCCCGGGCTCGGGTCAATCCGCCCAGACCATTAGCCATCGGCACGGCTATTACGCTGGTCGTCTTGTCGCTCGTCTATCCCGCCGTCAGCCAGGGCCCGGCCAATCTCGATGTTGTGCCCGCGACCGTCAACCTCGACTGGTATTATCTCGCCGCCTATCCGCTACTCGATGTTATACCCGGTGGACGCCTTTGGCTGATACTGGTCGCAGGATCGATTCTCTTGTCGCTGATGCCGTGGATTCCGCCGGCGAAACCGCGACCGGCTGCCGTCGTCAGTCTCGACAACTGCAACGGCTGTGGCCGCTGCTTCGACGATTGCCCATTCAGCGCCATCACGATGGGCCCTCGCAGCGATGGTCTTGCATACGCCACCGAGGCCGTCGTCGACGTCGACAACTGCGTGAGTTGTGGAATCTGTGCGGGTGCCTGCCCCACCGCGACGCCATTCCGTCGCGCAACCGCGATCGTGCCGGGCATTGAACTGCCCGACCACTCTATTGCACAGCTGCGTGAGCGGACGTTGCAGGCGTCGGCGAGCTTCGACAACGTGCCGCGAGTCCTGGTCTACGCATGCGACCACTCCGGCACCGAGGGCGCGGGTGGCGAGAACACGCGGCTCATCAATATGCCGTGCGTCGCGATGCTGCCACCGGCTTTTGTGGACTTCGTCCTCTCCCGTGGCCTGGCAGACGGAGTAATGCTCGCGGGCTGCGCCGAGGGAGACTGCTACTACCGTCTGGGCGACCGTTGGACCCAAGAGCGCGTTGCAGGCACACGAGACCCGTACCTACGCAAACGGGTAGACCGCGACCGTCTGATCCTCAGTTGGCTGCCATCGGGCAGCAAGCGCCGGCGCACAAGTGCGCTGGCAGAATTCACGGCTTCGCTCGAAAAACTGCCGGCGAAAACGACGAGCAGGAGAGCGGACCGTGCATAATGTAGTGCGCTTCGTTTTGCAGACAACCGCCTATGCGGCATTCGCATTCGCCATCGGCTACCTGTCGTTCTGGCCGCGCTACGAATACGCGTCGCCGGCGTCGGCCACGATCAAGCTCTCTCTGAGCCACGCAACAGAGCGTGTCCAGCCCTGCG
This sequence comes from Gammaproteobacteria bacterium, assembly GCA_029864095.1. Taxonomy (GTDB): domain Bacteria; phylum Pseudomonadota; class Gammaproteobacteria; order Steroidobacterales; family Woeseiaceae; genus UBA1847. Next base: position 53,443 of record JAOTUB010000006.1, read on the forward strand.
TGCAGCTCACCCCCCAGCAAATTGCCGAGCTGGCGCCGAATATGCGGCGCTCGCAGTCCTGTGAGCGCAAGCGCCGTCCACTGTTGCTCGAGCTTGAGCTTGATGGCGATGTCGTGATTGAGCTGCAGGCCGCTCCTTCGGGACTCTGGGGAGACGGGCCTGCATCAGTCTACGAACGTTTCGATCTGGTTCCCGGCACGCATACGATCACCGTGCGGATGCGTGACTCAGCGCAAGTTGATACTTGGGACTACACTCATACAGAGGATGTCACGCTCGAAGCGGGACGCTACCTGACAATTACATTCAGAGCCGAAAACGGAGGCTTCAGAATTCGATGAGCCGTTTGCAATGGAGAGATGAATTCAAGGTCGGCATTACCGAGGTCGACCACGAACACCGTGAACTGATCGGACTAATCAACGAACTCCATGAAGCCATACAGCAAAGCGTCGACCCCGATCAGATCCTCGAGTCGCTGGGCGAGATCTATGCACAGATCTCGGCGCATTTCGCACTTGAGGAAAAAATGATGCGCAAGATAAGGTATCCGGCCTACAAGGCACACAAGGATGATCACGAAACGCTGCTGGATGACCTGCGTGACATTATGGACGATGTGGAAGACGACGGCGTTCTTAACGAAACGCAGTTGATGAGTGATCTCAATCGCTGGTTCAGCGACCACTTTCGAACGCACGACGCCAAATTGCATCAGTCCGGGCACGGATAGCCGAATGGAAATCTCTGTGAGCCTTGCCGAGCACGACTAGTGGTCGGGACATTCCGGCCGACGATCGTTGTCTTGTTAATCGTCTGGATTCACCTCGAGATCTCTCCCAGAAAAGCCACACGGGCAGCCGCACGAAAACTCGCGCCGGTTCCTGACGGATTTGTTCTGGGAGACACCCATTTCAAATTTTTGCCCGATGGAATCCAGGCAACTGGTAAGAACCATAGCGCCAGATCTTCCTGGGCGGCGGTGATTGATTTCGTCGATCACTGGAACTACATCTGTATTAGCCTGGATACTACCATTGCTATCAATCTGCCAAATCGGTGCTTCGACTCTGCCGGGGATACGGACGAATTTCTTCCGCGCGTGCGGCAGCTTTGGGGCGGAACCCTGAGTAGAGATTGGGAATGCCCCAGCCACACCAAAGCGGGCCCCGTGTGGGACCCGCTTTGGTGTGGCTGGGGGACCAGGATTCGAACCTGGGTTGGCGGAGTCAGAGTCCGCAGTCCTACCGCTAGACGATCCCCCAAGACGGGCGGAATCGCAGCTCGAGCCTAGCGCTTCGAGTACTGCGTTGCGCGGCGTGCTTTGCGAAGACCAACCTTCTTACGCTCAACCTCGCGAGCATCGCGCGTCACGAATCCGGCTTTACGCAGCGTGGGGCGCAGTGATTCATCATACTGCATCAGCGCGCGTGTCAATCCGTGGCGGATCGCACCGGCCTGGCCGGTCGTGCCGCCGCCCTTGACCGTCACTTTGACGTCAAAGGTATCGGTCATCTGCATGAGTTCCAGCGGCTGCCTGACGATCATCTGCGCCGTCTTGCGGCCAAAGAATACGTCGAGGGGCCGGTTGTTGACCGTTATCCCACCATTGCCGGGCCTAAGATAAACACGGGCTGTCGACGTTTTGCGACGGCCGGTTCCGTAATACTGTGTGTCACTCATTATGCATTCACTTCAAGTGGGATCGGCTGCTGTGCAGCGTGATCGTGTTCGGGACCTTTGAATACTCTCAGCTTGGAGAACATCTGGCGGCCCAGGGGTCCGCGCGGCAGCATACCTTTGACGGCGCTCTGCAATGCCCGCTCCGGCGCCTCATCGAGCAGCTTTTCGAGCGATATCGATTTCAGGTTGCCAATATAGCCCGTATAGCGGTGATACATCTTGTTTTTCAGCTTGTTGCCGGTCACGCGGATTTTCTCGGCGTTGACAACGACGATGTAGTCACCCGTATCCACGTGCGGCGTGTACTCGGGTTTGTGCTTGCCACGCAGGCGGTGTGCGATCTCGGTCGACAGACGACCCAGGGTCTTGCCCGTAGCATCGACCACGAACCAGTCGCGGCGAACCTCTGCAGGCTTTGCAGAAAACGTCTTCATTATCTTATTTCCGTCAGGAATTCAGTTGCTTCGGCCCTGCGAGCTGGCGCAGCGCGGAAAGGCGCGAAATTCTACTTGACAGGCCCGCCCAATGCAAACTGTGACAGCGTTTTCGGGCAAAAGAAAGCGCCCGGGAACGGGCGCTTCTTTAATAATTAATTCAATTACTTAGGAATACATCGGCGCCGCTCAGAAGGTATATTCGAGCGACAAGGCCGTGAACGTATCGGTCTTTTCGGTCAATGGCGGCACATCCGAGTTGTTTTTGACCGTGTACGAGGCCGCGAGTGCCAGATTGCCGACCAGCTTGGCAGACAGCCGGGTGATCGACTCGAGGTAGGTGTTTTCCTGACCAGCCTCCACGAGGACGCGCTGCTGAAAACTCGACGTCTCGCTCAGCTGCCACGTGTAATCCACCGCGCCACGAGCAATCGTCTCACTCTCTTCGGTGCCGTCGGCAAGATCTGATTGCCGGGCACCGCCACCGATTTCGGCGTTGAGCTTGTGCCTGTCCGTGTCGATCAGCCGGCGTCCGTAGCCGACGGTCTGCGAAAACTGGGTGTCATAACCGCTGAAGCGGTCCTTGCGCCAGTTCAGCTGCCCGAAAAGGTAGTTGCTTTCGGAGAAGCTGCGTTCACTCTTCCACGCTGCCTCGTAGGCCTCAGCGGTCGTAGCGTCGTCCTGAGTCGCAAAGATCGCCGCCGCTCCGAACAGGTGTTTCCACTCGCTGGCCGAATAGCTGATTTCAAAACCCGAATTGAGATTCGAATTCTCGGTATTGCCGGAGGTTGCCAGGTACCCCAGCGTTGCCTTGCCGGCCCACGGGCTCTCCTCCGCTTCCTCGTCCTCGGCTGCAAACAAAGGTGTTGCAAGCACCAGCAGGCCGATGACGTATAGGTTGCGCATTTTCATTTTCAAGCTCCATCTTTTGCGGGCCGCGGAGTATACCGTCGGTACGCCGCTGATTGCTATTGTTATAATCCCGTTCATGCAAAGCCGGAATCTGACACCACTCGATCGTCTGCTCGCCGGTGCCAATCATGCGCTTCGCACCATCGCAACCCCTGCCGGCCGACCCTCACGTAAGAACCCTGCGGCGGAAATCTCCGAGAGCGAGCTCAGCGACGAGCAGAAGTCTCATGCTGCCGGTCTCATGCGAGTGAATCATGCTGGCGAGATCGCGGCGCAGGGTCTTTATCAGGGCCACGCTGCGGTTGCGCGGGACGCTGCCACAGAGCAGCAGATGCAACTTGCCGCCGATGAGGAGTTCGACCACCTTGCCTGGTGCGAGCAACGACTGGCAGAGCTTGATGCCGAACCAAGTCGGCTCAGTCCGCTCTGGTACGTGGGCGCGTTTGCCATCGGCGCCGCTAGCGGCATACTCGGCGACCGCTGGAGCCTTGGTTTTATTGCGGAGACTGAGCGACAGGTGTGTGCGCATCTCGACAGTCATCTCGATCGACTGCCTGCTCACGACTCGAAAAGCCGCGCAATCGTCCAACAGATGCGAGACGAAGAGCAGGAACACGGCGAAAATGCGATCGCTGCCGGCGCGGCACAATTGCCAGACCCCATACAGCGACTCATGCAACTTACTGCCAAAGTGATGACGAAAACGGCCTATCGGCTATGAAATCAATAGAAACACGCACTTAGCTTGCCCTTCCGCGCGAACTGTATTAAAAGAGGGGCGCACCAGCGTTGAGGACCAACCTATGCAGACTACAGCGAAGACCCTGAGTGATGTACCGGCGATTAATCGATTCCTGAGTTACTGCCGCGTGCGGACTGTCCCTTCCAAGACTGTAATGATCCACGCGGGTGATTTACCGGACGTTCTGTATTACATCGTCGACGGTTCGGTGGAAGTCATGATCGAAGACGAAGACGGCAACGAAATGGTGCTGGCATACCTGAATAAAGGCCAGTTCTTCGGCGAAATGGGGCTCTTCTACGAGCAACCGACCCGCAGTGCCTGGGTCCGGACGCGCACCGAGTGTGAAATCGCCGAGATGACCTATCCTCGCTTTCGGCAGATTGCAAGCGAGAGTCCGGGTCTGGTCTTCGAACTGGCGACTCAACTGGCGACTCGACTTGATCGCACGAACCGCAAGCTCGGCGACCTTGCCTTCGTCGACGTAACCGGCCGCGTTGCGCACGCAATCATGGATCTCTGTAACGAGCCCGATGCGATGACACATCCGGATGGGATGCAGATCAAGGTCAGTCGGCAGGAACTCAGTCGCCTTGTTGGCTGCTCGCGCGAAATGGCCGGCAGGGTCCTCAAGGTGCTCGAGGAGCAGGGGCTCGTCACCGCAAGCGGCAAGACGATCGTTGTCTACGGCGCAAGACCCAACCGCAAACTTTGAATTATCGCCCGCAGGGCGGGCCCTTACAGGCCGGCTCTCACGAAGCTTTGTCTATTGCCGCTTTCATCGCGGCAATTGTCGCGACGTAATCATCGCTGCCAAAAATCGCAGATCCTGCAACAAACGTGTCGGCCCCGGCCGCAGCGATCTCGCCAATATTACTGACCTTGACACCGCCATCGATCTCCAGACGGATCGCGCGCCCGCTGTCATCGATGATGCCCCTCACCTCACGCAGTTTATCGAGTGCCGACGGGATGAACTCCTGCCCACCGAAGCCCGGGTTGACCGACATGATCAACACCATGTCGACTTTGTCGATTACGTGATTCAGGCACGCAAGCGGTGTTGCGGGGTTGAAAACGAGCCCTGCCTTGCAGCCCTGTTCGCGAATCAGGGCGAGTGAACGATCAATGTGCCGGCTCGCCTCAGGGTGGAACGTAATGTAATTGGCGCCGGCCTTCGCAAAATCCGGGATGATCCGATCGACGGGTTCGACCATCAGGTGCACGTCGATCGGCGCCTCAATGCCATGCGTGCGCAATGCCTCGCAGATCAGCGGGCCGATGGTCAGGTTTGGCACGAAGTGATTATCCATAACATCGAAATGAACGATATCTGCACCAGCTTCCAGCACCGCGTCGACGTCGTCGCCCAGGCGCGCAAAATCGGCCGAGAGAATTGAAGGTGCAATAAGTGGTGTCACGATGTCCTTCCTCTTGGGTCTGGATGACCTTGTGTCGCGGCGCAAATGCATCTGCTGGAGTGGCGGTTTGATGTCAAATGTACCTGAGGCCGTCGCATAGCGACAGGGGTCATCGAATCGACCGTCGTGCTTTGAGCATTTCGTAAGCGCTGCGTATCTCACGCGTGCGCTTCTCGGCTTGGGCAATGACCTCAGCTTCCGGATTGCTGGACGCTATTTTGTCAGGATGACTCTTGTTCATCGCCCGCCGGTACGCCTTCTTGATCTGGTCATTGCTGGCTGACTCATCGACACCGAGCGCCCGGTACGCCTGCTTGATACGCCGCGTATCCGCATCGCCGGCAGGCGAGCGCCGGAATCCTTTTTGTGCCCGGATCATCGCTTCGAGTTGGGCCAGATCGACACGACCGACATCCAGCTCGGTACAGACGGTCCAGATTACTGCGCGCTCTTTCTGGTGCAGACGATCCTTCGCCATCGCCACTTCGAGCAGCAGGCGAACAAATAAAATGCGCAGATCGGCGCGGCGTGCGGCCGCGCGTCGCAACTGGCGAACGGTTTGCACGAGCGGGAATGCTGCGCGTTTGCCGTCATCGAACCAGTTGATGGCGTTGCGCACTTTCCCCGGACCGAGTCCGAGGCGATGCATCACCGTGCGCGCCGCGCGAATTTCCTCCTCGTCGACGCGGCCGTCCAGCTTCGCAATATGGCCCATCGTCTGGAACAGAGGTCTCAGGTATTCATCGGGCAGACGGCCGCTTGGGGTGCCCTGCTTCTCGAAACTGCGGTATCGCTGCGCGAAGCCGCGATCAAACTGATGCCCGAGAATCAGGCCGAGGACTACGAACCAGGGCTTAAGGGTCAGCAGGCCCGCCAATGTGCCGATTATTTTACCCCAGTACAATCCGGAATCTCATCATGAGTCGTGGGCCAATCCTAACGTCTGTGCGCCACGTTTCCTATGGCAGCGCTTGCCTCGCCCATGCTGAACAGCGATCATCCCGTGGTCCCGCAACCGGAGAGCACCGCCAAGATGAATTCCGCCGACGCACTGTTTGAGTCGCAGCTGCCCGGCCTGCCGCTGATTGGACGCGGCAAAGTCCGGGACATCTACGGTGTAGACGATGATCATCTGTTGATCGTGACGACAGATCGTCTTTCGGCCTACGACGTCGTGCTGCCTGATCCGATGCCGATGAAAGGCTACGTGCTGACACAGATTTCGCTGTTCTGGTTTCGGATGATGGCTGATCTGGTCGACAATCAGCTGACTGGATTGACCATAGACGATGTCGTGACCGATCCCGGCGCCGCCAAAGAGCTGCGAGACCGCGCCCTTGTCGTCAAACGGCTCAAACCTCTGCCGATTGAGGCGGTCGTGCGCGGCTACCTGATCGGCTCAGGCTGGCGCGACTACCGCGAGACCGGGAAGGTCTGCGGCATCGATCTGCCACGTGGCCTCAAACAAGCCGAGAGGCTGCCGCAAACCCTTTTTACACCAGCCAGCAAAGCAGCGGCTGGCGGTCACGACGAGAACATCAGCTTCGATGCCGTTGTCGATTTGATAGGCGACAAGCTCGCGTACCGGGTTCGCGACCTGTCGATCGCCATATACGAACGCGCCGCAGAATACGCGCTTGGGCGAGGCATTATCATCGCGGATACGAAATTCGAATTTGGTGTCGACGGCGAGGGTCGTCTTTATCTGATCGATGAGGTATTGACTCCCGACTCATCGCGTTTCTGGCCGGTCGACGGCTATCGCACCGGTATCAGCCCGCCAAGCTTCGACAAGCAATTCGTGCGAGACTACCTGGATACGCTCGATTGGGACAAGACGGCGCCCGGTCCGGCACTTCCAGCAGATGTGCTGCATCAGACCAGCGAAAAGTATCAGGAGGCCTACGCCCGTCTGACGGGCGCTGCCTAGACACGCACCCATGATCCCGACGCTTCGCACCAAGGTCAACGACATTGTCTGGGGATTCAAGCTGGAACAGCGCGGCATGCCCGGTCGTGTACTCGCCGTCATTCTGCGCTATCTGTACGGACTGATTCGTGACATGTTCTCGGGGCAGTTGTCGTTGCGCGCCATGAGCCTCGTTTACACGACCCTGCTGGCGATCGTACCGCTGATAGCCTTCAGCTTCTCGGTACTGCAGGGCTTCGGTGTGCATAACCGGCTCGAACCGCTGCTGTTTGAATTGCTCTCGCCATTAGGCGATCAGGGTGCCGAAATCACCAGGCAAATCATCGATCTTGTCGACGGCGTGCGCGGCGGTGTGCTCGGCGGCATCAGTCTGGCGTTCTTTATCTACACCGCCATATCCATGGTTCAAAAGGTCGAGGAGAGCTTTAACTACGTCTGGTATGTCGCGAAGTCTCGCAGTCTGGCGCGACGCCTGACTGAATACATGATTGTGCTGTTGATTGGTCCGGTCGTGATCGTCATCGCTCTCGGTATGATTGCCTCATTACGCAGCAACACGCTCGTGCAGCTGTTCCTGACAAGCAAAGCTATTGGCCCGTTACTCGTCGTGACCAACAAGCTGACGCCGTACGTGCTCGTGACTGCGGTCTTTACGTTCCTTTACATGTACATGCCTAATACGCGGGTACGCTTCAAATCGGCACTCGTCGGTGGTATTGCCGGCGGTTTCATCTGGGCAAGTATCAGCGTTATCTTCGCCACGTTTGTTTTGTACTCAACGCGTACGCAATTGATCTACTCTGGTTTTGCCGTCGCAATCATCACGTTGATCTGGCTGTATCTGAACTGGCTGGTTCTGTTGATTGGTGCCCAGCTCGCTTATTACTTCCAGAATCCTGCGTTCTTGCGCATTGGACGCCGCGAGCCACGCTTGTCGAATGCCATGCGCGAGCGGCTTGCGCTCAACGTCATGCTCCTTGTCGGCCGTGCGTTTCGTGACCCAGACAGCTCCATCACGGTTGACGAGATCAGCGACAAGCTGCGCATGCCCTCTATTGCACTGGCGCCGGTCGTTGCTGCGCTGGAAGACGGTGGCCTTCTCGCTACAACGGAAAAAGAAGATCTCTTACCGGGCAAAGACATGGCAACCATTCGGCTGGACGATATTCTGTCTGTCGTCCGCGTACACGGCGAAACCGGTTCCTATAGAGACCCGAAATGGTCGAGCACGATCGATGCGCTCGGCAAAGACCTGGATGATGCAGTGCTCGCAACCGTAGGCACCCGAACGCTGGTAGATTTGTTAGAGCCGGCAGCAGTGGAATAACAGTGGATAACGGCACGATGGATCTTTGGCCGATGCTCATTGGCCTGCTCGGCGGTCTGGCGATGTTTTTGTTCGGCCTCGACCAACTCACGGACATGCTCAAGGCTACCGCCGGCGCGCGCATGCGCGACGGGCTTGCCCGCATCACGAACAATCGATTCAAAGGCGTGCTGGCGGGCGCATTTGCGACAGCCGTCATACAGTCGTCATCGGTGACCACGGTGCTTGTCGTCGGCTTCGTCTCGGCCGGGCTGATGACGCTGCATCAGTCCATTGGTGTCATTATGGGCGCCAGCATCGGCACGACAGTGACGGCGCAGATCATCGCGTTCAAAGTCACGCAGTATGCGCTCGTGGCGGTCATCATCGGCTTCACGATGCAGTTCTTTTTTCAGAGCCGCCGGGTGAAGCGTTACGGCATGATGGTGCTGGGCCTTGGGCTCGTGTTTTACGGTATGAACATGATGGGCGATGCGACGCGGCCGTTGCGCAGCTATCAACCATTCATCGAATTGCTCGCGCAACTGGATAATCCTGCGTTGACGATACTGTTGAGCGCCGGCTTTACAGCCTTGATTCAAAGCTCGTCTGCGACTACGGGCGTAATTATCGTCCTGGGCAGCCAGGGCCTGATTTCGCTGGAGCAGGGTGTCGCGCTGGTTCTCGGCGCCAACATCGGCACCTGCGTGACGGCGCTGCTGGCAGCGATCGGCAAGCAACAGCAAGGTGCGCGACCGGCGCTTGTACACGTGCTGTTCAATGTCGCAGGTGTTCTCATTTGGTTCAGCTTCATCGAAGAACTGGCGCAATTCTCGCGCTGGCTGTCACCAACAGCGGCAGGACTCTCGGGAGCGGAGCGACTCGCTGCCGAAATGCCGCGGCAAATCGCTAACGCGCACACGATCTTCAACGTCAGCAACACGCTGATATTCATCTGGTTTACCGGCTCACTAGCCTGGCTTGTGACCAGGCTCCTCCCCGAAAAACGGCCAACGGTAGCAGGCGAAATCGAGCCACGATTCCTGAACCTCGCATTGCTCGAGACTCCATCACTGGCATTGGACGCCGCGCGCATGGAGATCGTCAGAATGGCGGGGCACGTCTTGCCGATGGTCCGTCAGGCGGGTCCCGCGGTGATTAACGGATCGCTGGAGGATCTCCGCCACATTCACAAACTCGACCACGAGATCGATGTTTTGCACCGAGCCATCGTGAAGTTCCTTGGCAAGGTATCGCGCGAGGGGCTGATTCTCGGAGAGTCGGAAGCAATGCAGAATTATCTGAGTATCGCCACGCTATACGAGAGCATTGGCGACGTCGTCGAGACCGGCCTGGTCCATGTCGGCAAGCAACGCATCAAGCGCGATGTTCTGATCAGCACGGATACGCAGAAGATCATCAACGAACTGGCCGACAGAGTAGTTTGGGCTTTGGAAACCGCAACTGAGGCGGTTGATCGCGGTGACGAATCGTTGGCGCAAAAAGTTGTCGACGCCAAGGATGAGGTTAATCAAATCGCGGATCAGATCAGCAGTCGGCTTGTCGAGCGGCTGATTGCTGAAGACCCGCACCGGACATCAACCTATCGCGTGGAGAGTCAGCTGATCGAGCACTATCAACGAATATTCTACTTCACTAAGCGAATCGCCAAGCTGGTTGCCGCAGAGGATGTGCTTGAAGCAAAGCAGCTGCCCGCGGCTGCCACCAGCTAGCTGCCGGCTATCGTCATTTCCTCGACGAGCAGGGAACCGCAGCGTATGCCGCCGCGCACGTCCTGATCGCTGCCGATGGCCGCGATACGCGGGTACAGATCGCGAAGGTTACCGGCGATCGTTATCTCGTGCACCGGATATCGAATCTCGCCGTTTTCCACCCACTGCCCGACGACACCGCGCGAATAGTCCCCGGTCACTGGATTTACGCCCTGCCCGATCAGTTCTTCCACGATGAGGCCTGTGCCCATCATGGCAATCAGTGAGGCGAGATCGCCAGCATTGCCAGGCACGATCAGATTCTGCGCGCCACCCGCATTAGCCGTTGTTTGCATGCCCAACCTGCGCGCCGAATAACTACTAAGCACGTAGCCTTGCAGGACGCCGTCGGACACGATGTCACGATCATAAGTCGCCACGCCTTCATTATCGTACGCAGCGCTCGACATCGCCTTGGGCAGGTGTGGTCGTTCCTGTATGCAAACAAACCCGGGAAAAATCTGTTCGCCGGCCGCGTCGAGCAGAAATGAGGCCCGACGATACTGCGCACCGCCCGAAATTGCCCCGATCGCATGCCCGATGAAGCCGCGCGCCAACTCGGGGATGAACAAAACGGGCGCCCTTGTTGTCTTTAATTTTCTGGCGCCGAGACGGCCGATTACGCGTTTTGCCGCCGTCTTACCGATCACCGGTACGCTTTCCAGGTCGGCCGGATCGCGCGCTGCGCTGTAATAATAGTCGCGCTGCATGTCACCGTCTTTGCTGCCCAGCACGACGCAACTCAAGCTGTGGCTGGTTTTCGTGAAGCTGCCGACGAATCCGTGCGTATTGCCGTAGGCGCGGGACCCGCGATTGCTTGCGACCGTGGCGCCTTCGGAATTATTGATGCGCGGATCGTATTTCAGCGCCGTGTCTTCGCACTCGATTGCCATCGCGATGGCAGCCTGTGCATCGATCGACCACGGATGGTCGAGGTCCAGATCCTTGACTTCGGTGCACATGAGCTCCGCATCGGCAAGACCCGCATGAGGATCCTGTTCCGTATACGTTGCAAACGTGCACGCCTTTCTGACGGCCTCGCGAATAGCCTCGTGACCGATGTCCGAGGTGCTCGCACTGCCCTTGCGCGAGTCCTTGTATACCGTGATACCGACACCGCGATCGTTCGTGTACTCCAGGTTCTCGACATCGCCGAGGCGCGCCGTTGCCGACAGACCCCTGTCATGACTCGCCGCGACCTCAGCCTGATCGACACCTTGCTGCCGCGCTTCATCAAGCGCCATGCGCACGAGAGCCTCAAGTTCCTTCGGTTCCATGAGGTAAGCTTAGCCGGTGACCGATTCAAAGCCCAGCAAAAGTGCGAGGAAGCGAGCTCACCTCGCGTTGCAGGAACTTGGCGAAGAGCTCATTGCTCTGAATGATTCAGAACGTGCGGCATTGTCGCTCGACGACAAGCTGGACAAGGCTGTGCGGGATGCCGGCAAAATCAACTCGCGCGGCGCATTGCGGCGACAGAAACAGTTGATTGGCAAACTGATGCGCGACGTCGACCCGGAACCGATTCGTGCCAAGCTCGCAGAGCTGCGCGCCGATGACGCGCGCATGAAGCGAGTATTCGCCAATGCCGAACGATGGCGCGATCGTATTGTCCGCGATGGCATGGATGCGCTCCGCGAGTTTGAGGCCGATACGGGCGCAGCCGATGCCGAACTTCGCAACTTGCTGGGAGACCTCGACGTCGCGTTCAGTGAAAAAGCAGAAAAAGCCGTGCACCGTCAGATTTTCCGCCGCATCCATCAAATTCTGGTTAGAATTCTCTGATGAGTATCGAAGTCGGCATCATTATGGGGTCCCGATCGGATTGGGACACAATGCAGCATGCGAGCGAAACGCTCAACGCTCTTGGTGCGCACCATGAGGTCCGCATCGTGTCTGCACACCGCACGCCGGATCTATTGTTCGAGTACGCGGAATCGGCCATACGTCGCGGGCTGAAAGTTATCATTGCAGGCGCAGGCGGAGCAGCGCATCTGCCTGGCATGACCGCGGCGAAAACGCGTCTCCCGGTACTCGGCGTTCCGGTGCAGTCCAAATCGCTGCAGGGAATGGATTCGCTATTATCGATCGCGCAGATGCCCGCCGGTATACCGGTCGGCTGCATGGCGATCGGCAAAGCAGGTGCCATTAACGCGGCGCTGCTCGCTGCCGCAATCCTGTCGATCGACAACGATAAGATCGCGGCTGCCCTGGACAAGTATCGGCAGCATCAAACGGACAAGGTTCTCGCCAACAACGACCCAAGCAAGTAACGATCAGAGATGCGAATTGGCATTATCGGCGCCGGACAGCTCGGCCAGATGCTCGGGTTTGCTGCGCGGGCGCATGGCTACACCTGCTTGTTTCTCGACCCGTCTGCTAAGCCGCCTGCCGCCAGAATTGGTCCTGTCATACAGGCACGATTCGATGATCGCGTTGCACTTGCCGTATTGGCGGACAAGTGCGACGTCCTTACCTATGAATTTGAAAATGTGCCTGTCGACGCGCTCGCCGACGTTGCGGATCTCGTGCCGATCTACCCGCCACTCGATGCGCTTCGACAGGCCCAGGACCGGCTGTCGGAGAAACAGCTGTTTACGGCGCTGCACATTCCGATACCGGAGTATCGGGCGATCGACTCGTCTGACGATCTGCATGATGCCGCGGCGGCAATCGGCCTGCCGCTGGTCCTCAAAACACGCCGTCTGGGCTACGACGGTAAAGGCCAGTTCGTGCTGCGAAGCACCGGGCAGGTGGACGAGGCCTGGCAGGACCTGGGTGCCAAAGATCTGATTGCCGAGCAATGGGTCGAATTCGACTACGAGGCTTCGGTAATCGGGGTGCGCAGTATCAGCGGTGACATCGTGACCTATTGTCTGACGCGCAATGAGCACGCAGATGGCATACTACGCATCTCCCGGGCGCCCGTTGAAGACGCCGGGCTGACCGAGCAGGCGAATGCGCACATACGGCGGCTGCTTCGGCATCTGGACTATGTCGGTGTCCTGGCCCTCGAGCTCTTTGTCACGGGTGATCGGCTACTTGCCAACGAATTCGCCCCGCGAGTCCACAATTCGGGACACTGGACCATCGAGGGCGCCGAAACCAGCCAGTTTTCGAATCACGTGATGGCAGTTGCGGGCGCGCAGCCTGGTCCAACCGGCAACCGTGGCCATGCGGGCATGGTGAATCTGATAAGTCATCTGCCCAACGCTGCGCGGCAGCTTACGGCCGGCTCACTGCACGATTATGGCAAGACGCCCCGCCCGGGGCGAAAACTCGGCCATATCACCGTCGTCGCAGATTCCGCCGCAGCTCGGGACCGGCTGATCGACGAAATCTGCGATTCTGTGACGAAATCGAGCAGTCAAGCGGGTACTGCGACATAGCGTGACGCACAAAAAAGCGGGTAAACTGATTGGAAATCGCCGCATTACAGGCTTTTAGCACATAACCATGACGCCGAACTCATTAAAATAACGATATGTCCTATCTGGAGCATTTCAAACTCGAAGAGCAACCGTTTCTGCTCACGCCGGATCCGGACTTCCTGTACTGGAGCAAGCAGCATGCCCGGGCCAAGGCGTACATGGAGTCAACAATCTGGCTCGCTGACGGCTTTGTCATCATCACCGGCGACATTGGCTCCGGCAAGACGACGCTTTTGCAGTCATTCCTGGCCGAACTCGAGGACGACGTCGTCTACGCCGTCGTATCACAGACACAGCTGACGCCGACCGAGTTTCTGCAGGCCGTGCTGACCGAGTTCGGCTTCAAACCATTCAACATGCGCAAAGTCGAACTCCTCGACATGCTCAATATGTTTCTTATCGAGCAGTACTCCAACGGTAAGAAAGTTGTTTTGATCGTCGACGAGGCACAGAACCTGACCAGGAAAGTGCTCGAGGAAATCCGC
>JAOTUB010000064.1 GCA_029864095.1 Gammaproteobacteria bacterium
TCGGCTTTCGAGCCAAGACTGATGCGCCCGCAGACTTCCTCGGTAGCCGGATTGACAACGTCCAGCGTATTCGGGGTAGCGGGATCGACCCATTGGCCGGCTATGTAAAACTGCAGCATTTCGCGCATCAATAGTCCTCCTGAGCGAGCCGCGAATGATATCCTAAATCGGCTCGTGTAGCCTGTCTGTCTGGGCCTAAGGAGGTGCACCGTGACGACCAATAAAGAACTCCTCGCGATCCGCGACAAAGAGACCCCGCAGGGCATTTCGGTGTTGCACGAGATATTCACCGACAAGGCGAAAAATGCCGAACTGTGGGATGTAGAGGGCAATCGCTACATCGACCTGTCCGCTGGTATTGCGGTCGTGAATGTTGGACATAATCACCCGCGCGTTGTAGCGGCCGTGAAGGAGCAGCTCGAACGATTCAGCCATACCTGCTTCGTCGTCTCGCCGTACGACGTGTACGTCCGGCTCGCGGAGCGTCTCAACAAAGCGGCGCCGGGCAAGTCGCGGAAGAAGACTCTGTTTTTTGTGTCAGGCGCCGAAGCGGTTGAGAACGCGTCAAAAATTGCGCGTCTCCACACGGGGCGCGGCGGCATCATCGCGTTCTCGGGCGCGTTCCACGGCCGCACGATGCTCGCCATGGCGCTCACGGGCAAGATGGTGCCTTACAAAAAGGGTTTCGGCCCGTTCCCGCCGGAGATTTTCCACGTGCCGTTCCCGATCGAATACCACGGCGTGTCGGCCGAGGATTCGCTCAAAGCGGTCGACAAGCTGTTCAAGACGGACATAGAACCGTCGCGCGTTGCGGCGATCATCGTCGAGCCCGTGCAGGGCGAGGGCGGTTTCTACCCGGCGCCGCCAGGCTTCCTGCAATCGCTGCGAAAAATCTGCGACGAGCACGGCATCGTCATGATCATTGATGAGGTGCAGTCGGGCTTCGCCCGCACCGGCACGCTGTTTGCGAGTGAGCAGGCCGGCGTCGAACCCGACCTGATGCCCGTTGCCAAGGCCATGGGCGGCGGCCTGCCGCTGTCCGGCGTCGTCGGCAAGGCGTCGATCATGGATTCGATTCCACCGGGCGGTCTCGGCAGCACTTACGGTGGCCCACCGCTGTCTTGTGCCGCCGGCCTCGCAGTGCTCGATATCATCGAAGAAGAGGGTCTGTGCGAAAAAGCCAAAGCGATCGGGGAGCAGATTCGTGCGTGGGCGAGCGCACTGCAGGCCAGCAACAATGCGATCGGTGATGTCCGTATAAACGGCGCCATGAGCGCAATCGAGTTCGTTCATAACGGCGATGCCGATCGCCCGGATCCGGAACTGACCAAAGCCGTTGCTGCGGAGGCCCTGACCGAGGGTGTGGTGCTGTTGACATGCGGCGTGCGCGGCAACGTGATACGGTTTCTGCCGCCTTTGACGATCGAACCGGAATTGCTGGCCGAGGCGCTTGATGTGGTGGGCAGTGTGATCAACAGACTGACGGACGAAATACGCAAGGCCAGTTAGCTGTAGGCAGGCTCCTGCAAGAACAAGAAAATGGGGGCAGTATTGTTACCGCTGAGTGATGTCATTCATTTGGCTGTTACCGGTATCGCGCAGGGATGCGCCTACGGGCTTATCGCACTCGGCTTCGTGTTGATTTACAAAGCGACCGAGGTCGTCAATTTCGCGCACGGCGAATTCATGATGCTCGGCGCGTTTGCCGTGCTCGCGTTTTCCGAGGCGCTGGGCTGGGGATTCTGGCCGGCATTCGGCCTTGGCTGCCTGTCGATCGCGGTGGTCGGTTATCTCGTCGATGCGCAAATCATGCGGCGCATTATCGGCGAATCTCAGGCGAGCGTCTTCATTCTCACCGTTGCGTTCGGTTTCATATTTCGCGCGCTGGCCGGAATGATATTCGGCTGGAACACACGCTCACTGGACACGCCTTTCGACGGCAAGATCGCGATCGGCAGTATGGTAGAGATCAATATGGACCGGGTTGCGATCATCGTCGCAACCGTGATTCTCGTTGCGGCGATCTACGCGTTCTTTGGCCGCACGCGGTTCGGTATAGCGATGCAGGCCGCGTCGCAAAACCAACTGGCCGCCTATTACATGGGCATACCGGTCAAGCGCCTGGTCTCATTGACATGGGCGCTCGGCGCATTCATTGCGGCCGCAGCCGGTGCGCTGCTGGCCCCGGTTACACAGATCGACACGACGATAGGCTTCCTCGGTATCAAAGCGCTGGCCGGCGCCATCGTCGGCGGATTCGGCTCGATACCCGGTGCGCTGCTCGGCTGCCTGTTGATCGGCGTGATCGAGCCGTTCGCCGACTACTATCTGCCGGGTATCAAAGGCGTATCGGCCTACGTTGTGCTGCTGATCGTCCTGTTCGTGCGGCCCGAAGGACTCATCGTGCAGACGTATCAGAAGAAGGTCTGAGCGATGCAGTTTCTGTTCAAGACTTCGTATAACGACGATATCCGCTTCCTGGCCAAGACCGGCGAGAAGATACGTGTTGCGTTGGTGCTCATCTTACTGCTCGCGGCACCGCTCATACTGCAGGACTACTACCTTACCGAGCTGGGCCTGCTGCTGGTGTATGCCATCGCCGGTATCGGCCTGATGATTCTGACCGGGTACACCGGGCAGGTGAGCTTCGGTCATGCGGGCTTTCTCGGCATCGGTGCTTACGCGCACTCGATACTGATGTCGCATGCCGTGCCCTTCAGCCTGTCGATCGTATTGACGATCCTGCTCGCGGGAATGGCCGGTATGGCGATAGGCCGCTCGGCGTCGAAGATGCATGGTTTCTACCTTGCCATCGCGACACTCGCCTTCGGTATCCTGATCGAAACGGTATTTGGCGAGTGGACCGGCCTGACGGGTGGTTACATGGGCCTCGCCGTGCCGAATCTGAAAGTCTTCGGTGTGCCGTTGGCCCAGGCGTGGCAGCAGTATTACCTCGACCTCGTACTGACCCTGGTCGTGATTTGGGGAGCCTCAAACCTGTTTCGTTCACCCACGGGCCGCGCTTTTGTCGCGGTGCGCGACTCCGAGCTCTCTGCCCGCTGCCTGGGTGTTAATGTCGAGTGGGTCAAGATCAAGGCGTTCGGCGTCAGCGCGGCAATAACCGGACTGGCCGGCGCGCTGCTCGCGCATCACCTGACGTATCTCGCGCCGGATGTGTTCGGCGTGCTCGAGTCGTTGAAACTGTTGTTGATGATTGTCGTCGGCGGCATGGGCAGCATTCTCGGCGCGATCCTCGGCGCGATCTTCATTTCGATCCTGCCCGTCGCGCTGAGCTTTCTCAAAGATGTCCTGCCGTCGTCGATTGGGCAGCAGGCTGGCCTCGAGCCGCTATTGTTCGGTCTGATCATCGTGATCGTTATCGTTTTCGAACCCTTGGGGCTTTACGGCCGCTGGATGAAGCTGCGGTTCTTCTTCGAGACGTTTCCGTATTATCGCAAGTCTTCGTTTGTCCGACAGAAGAGCTACCTGAAGACGGAGCGCATGCGATGAGCACGCAGCGCAGCCTCTCCGTGCGGAATTTATCGATCGAATTTGGCGGCGTGCACGCTGTCGAGGACGTGTCCTTCGACGTCGAGCCCGGCGAGGTGTTTGCCATCATCGGCCCTAACGGTGCTGGCAAAAGCACGATTTTCAACCTGATCAGCCGCCTCTATGAACCGACGGCAGGCTCGATTCACTACGGTGACCAGAACCTGCTCGAATTGCCGGCACATCGGGTCGTGCACACAGGTATCGGTCGCACGTTCCAGAATATCGAGCTGTTCGAAAACGCGACCGTGCTGCAAAACCTGCTCGTCGGCCGCCATTGTCATATGCATGCTAATCCGTTCAGCGACTTCGTGTTCTTTTCCGGTGTTCGCAGGCGGGAGATGAAGCATCGGGAAAAGGTCGAGGACATCATCGACTTGATGGAGATCGCGCAGTATCGCGATGAGCGCATTGCCAATTTGCCGTACGGCGCGCGCAAGAACGTAGAACTCGCCAGAGCGTTGTGTACGGAACCGTCTTTGCTGCTGCTCGATGAGCCCGCGTCCGGACTCAATAACGAGGAAACCGATGACGTGTCCTTCTGGCTGGAGGATATCAAGCACGATCTCGGCGTAACGCTGGTCATGGTCGAGCATGACATGAACCTGGTTGGTCAGGTGGCGGATCGCGTCATGGCGATCAATGATGGCAAGCTGCTGACCATTGGCACGCCCGATGAAGTGCGCAACAATCCGGACGTGCAGCACGCCTACCTCGGGGTGACGGAATGACGGCGCCGCTTCTCGAAATACGTAACATCGAGACGTATTACGGCCCGATAATGGCGATACGCGGGGTCAGCCTGAACGTAAAAGAAGGCGAGATCGTCGCCGTGCTCGGCGCGAATGGTGCCGGCAAGACAACTTTGCTCAAGACCGCGACTGGCGCACTCGACAGCAACAAGGGTCAGGTGTTACTCGAAGGGCGGGAAATTCAATGCAGGGATCCCGATTGGGTTGCGCGTCAAGGCATCGCGCATGTTCCAGAGGGCAGGGAAGTGTTTCCGTTCCTGTCGGTGGCCGAGAACCTCGCGATGGGCGCGTATAACCGGCGCGACAAAGATGCCGTCGCCGCGGACCTGGTAACGGTCTACTCCTATTTTCCGGCGCTGCGGGAGTTGCGGGGCAAGATGGCCGGCTACCTGTCGGGTGGCCAGCAACAGATGCTCGCGATCGGACGCGGCTTTATGTCGCGACCGCGACTCTTGTTGCTGGACGAGCCATCACTCGGGTTGTCGCCAGCGCTCGTGCAGGAAATCTTCGCGATTATTGCGCGGCTTAATCGCGAGCAGGGACTGACGATACTGCTCGTCGAGCAGAATGCCAACGTGGCGCTGCAGGTGTCATCGCGCGGTTACGTTATGGAGGTCGGCGGCATGGTCATGGATGGACGCAGTGATGCTCTACTCCAGAGCGAGGACATCAAGGAGTTCTATCTCGGGAAGAAAGAGGAAGGCGTGCGCGGCCGCCGGCGCTGGAAAAAGAGGAAGACCTGGCGATGAGTAAGGCAGTCATCACGGTCGATGGTTGCGATACGCTGCCGAAGCTCTTTCTAAAAAAGTCAATCGAGCGCGGTGATCGCATCGCAATGCGCGAAAAAGACTTCGGTATCTGGCAAAGCTATTCATGGCATGACTATCGTCGTTATGCTTGCGACATAGCGCATGGATTGCTGGCACTCGGGCTGCAGCGTGGTGATGTTGTCTCAATTCAAAGTGAGGATTGCCGCGAGTGGTTGTGGGCCGACGTCGGTGCAATGCTCGCTGGCGGTGTCGTCAACGGCATCTATCCGACTTATCAGTCGCGGCAGGTCGAGCACGCGCTGACGGATTCGGCGTGCCGTTTCCTTTTCGTGGAAGACGAGGAACAGCTCGACAAATATCTCGAAATAGAAGACGCCTTGCGCACTGTCGAAAAAGTCTATGTCTTCGATTGGCGAGGACTGCGGGATTTCGAGCACGAGAAGGTTGCGCCAATAGAATCATTGTACGAGCTCGGCCGTGGATTCGGTCAGCAGAACGCAGGTTTGATCGAACAGATCGCCGCGCAGGGCAGCGGCGACGATCTGGCGGCACTTGTGTATACATCCGGAACAACGGGCCTGCCCAAGGGCGCGATGCTTTCGCAACGCTACATCATTTGCCAGATGACATTTGCGCCCGACTATCTGCGGCAGACGGCCGACGATGAAATACTCACATACCTGCCACTGTGCCATGTTGCAGAGCGAATCCTGTCGGGTTGGTTGCCGGTTGCGCACGGGGCCACGATCAATTTCGCGGAAAGCCCGGAGACTGTCGCGCAGAACCTGCAGGAGCTGTCTCCGACGTACGTTTTTGCGGTGCCCAGGGTTTGGGAGAAGTTCTATTCGCGCGTTACGACGGCCATGTCCGAGGCAACCTGGATTGGAAAGCTGGCCTATAAAGCCGCAATTGCGGCTGGCATGCGCCGCGCCGACAAACTGATTGCCGGAGACGCGCTGACTGCGATCGATCGGTTGCTTTACGGAATCGCAGACCGGCTCGTACTGCGCAACGTCAAGAAAGTGCTCGGTCTCGATCGTGCACAGGCCGCTGCGTCCGGCGCCGCGCCGATCTCTCCGTCTTTACTCAGGTGGTTTCTCGCCATCGGACTCGCGATCGACGAAATTTGGGGCCAGACTGAGCTCGGTATCATTACGACGACGCGCAAAGGTGTATTCAGGTTTGGTACCGTCGGGCAGGCGATGCCGCACACGGAAGTGCGCATCGACATTACGGGCGAGATTATCGCGCGTTCGGCAGGCCAGTTCGACGGCTATCTGAACCTGCCGGACAAGACGGCCGAGACGATTGTCGACGGCTGGGTGCACACGGGCGATGTCGGTGAACTCGACGAAGAATGCAATCTTTCGATCACTGATCGTCTCAAGGACATCATTATCACGGCCGGAGGCAAGAACATCACGCCGTCGGTAATGGAAAACGAGCTCAAATTCTCGCCCTATATCTCGGATGCCGTCATTGTCGGCGACAAACGCAAGTATTTGACTTGCCTTATCATGATCGATCAGGAAAATGTCGAGCACTTCGCGCAAACGCACTCGATACCATTTACAGATTATCGTTCGCTATGCGCACGCCCGGAGATCATCGACTTGATAGACGGCGAGGTTGCGCGGGTCAACAGCGACTTCTCCAGCGTGGAGCAAGTCAAGAAGTTCCGGCTGATCGACGTGCTGTTGACAGCTGAAGATGAAGAGCTGACGCCGACGATGAAGCTCAAGCGCAGTTATGTCAGCGAAAAGTACGGGGAGCTGATTGAGACGATGTATGCAAACTAGCTATTGGTCAAAAGGAAAGTCGATGAGGAGTATGTTGATTTTGGTTACGCTGATCTTTGCGGGTTGCGGCGGCGGACAGGATGCACCAGGCAGTAACTTGCCGCGCGGCGTGAGCGATGACACGATCGTCATCGGTTCGCATACCGATCTTTCCGGAGGGTTGGCGATTTGGGGTGTGCCATCGGCCAACGGTCAACGTATGCGATTTGACGAGGCCAACGCGGCGGGCGGCATTCACGGCCGCAAGATCAGGTTCATCATCGAGGATTCGCAATACCAGATGCCCATCGCAGTCAAAGCGACCAACAAGCTGCTCAACGTGGACAACATCTTCCTAATGGTTGGCAGCATGGGCACGCCCATGAACATCGCTTTGATGCCTCGCATGTTCGAGGCTAACGTGCCGAGTCTGTTCCCGTTAACGGCCGCCGTGCAGATGCACGAGCCGCTGCATCCGATGAAGTTCAACTACTTCGTCAGTTATCGCGATCAGATTCGTGGCGCGATGAAGCACATGATTGCCAAACACGGCTTCAAGAAAGTCTGCATGCAGGCCGTGTCCAGCGACTATGGTCATGAGAACGAACTCGGCTTCGAACAGGCGGTCGAGGAACTCGGGCTCGAAGTCGCGTATGCCGGGCGGCACAAAGCGACTGAAACCGATTTCATCGGCACGATCACGGCAATCAAGAACTCGGGCTGCGAGATGCTGGTTCTCGGTCCGCTTGTAAAGGATACGATTATGATTTATAGCGCGGCCCGTGACGCAGGCTGGGACGCGCCGATCATCAGTAACATGGTGTCGTACGTGCCCGAAGTGGCCAGAGCCGGCGATGGCGCCCTGGAGGGCCTGTATGCGTCAGCATCCTTTATCTGGCCCGATTTCGAGGCCGAAGTCGCAGCCGGAAGCTGGGCAGGCACGTGGTATGAGAATTACGTCGCCAAGTTCGGCGAAGAACCGGCGCCCCAGTCGGTCATTGGCTACGTCGTTAGTGACCTCGTGGTTCGCGCACTCGAAGCGGCCGGGCCGGATGTTACTGTCGATAAAGTGTTGGCCGAACTCGAAAAGATCGAGCGCTACGAGGATCCTTTCGGTGGCCCGTCATTGTCGTTCAGCGCGACCAAACATCAGGGTGGGGATTATCTAAATCTGTACCAGGTCGTGGACGGCAAATGGCAAGTCGCCGAAACGAACCTGGCGTACTAACTATGGACGCGGATACAGCCGCGGTTACGCGCTCAGAAACTTCTGCCGATATTCCGCCGGCGGCATGTCATACCATGACTTGAACGCGGTCGTGAACGAGCTAATGCTCGAGTAGCCGAGCAGCATCGCGACCTCGAGAGCCTTCAAACGTTCGTCACTCAGGTAGTTGACTGCGAGAACGGCACGAACTTCCCGGAGTACCTTCTGGAAGCTCGTCTTCTCGGCTTTGAGTCTGCGCTGCAGCGTCCGGCGGCTGAGTTTCAGCGCCCGGCAGGCATCATCCGCACTGGCTTCACCCGCAGCGAGTAACTCGGCCAGTTTGCGCTTGAGCTGCGCGGCGTAGTTGTCCTGCGCATACAGGGACTTGAGATACTTCTCCGCCTGTTCGATGAGTTGTCCGTACATGATGAAATGATGCTATCAGATTTCTTGATCGTCCGCTGGTGGCGGGCTCCTACAATGGGCAGGAAATGAGTAAACTGTCACCAAATAACATAAGGCAAGAACATGAGCTCACGCGTTAGCTACCAAATCGTCGACGAGATCGGCGTCATCACTGTGGATAATCCGCCGGTCAACGCGCTGTCGCAGGCCGTGCGCCAGGGGCTGCTGGACGCTATCCGCGAGGCGCAGACTGACGCATCGAGGGCTGTGCTGATTCACTGCGAGGGCCGCACGTTTATCGCCGGTGCGGATATCACCGAATTTGGCAAGCCGCCCGTCGAGCCTTACCTGCCAAGTCTCCTGAACGAGATCGAGGCGTCCAGAAAGCTCGTCGTTGCGGCCCTGCACGGTACAGCGCTGGGCGGCGGATTGGAGACGGCGCTGGCAAGCCACTACCGCATCGCGCTCGACAGCGCCAAGGTCGGCCTTCCCGAGGTCAATCTCGGCCTGTTGCCAGGGGCAGGCGGCACGCAGCGCGTCCCAAGGCTCGCAGGTATCGAGGCAGCATTGGACCTGATTGTCAGTGGCGCACCGATCCCCGCGTCGCGCGCCGCAGAGATCGGACTGGTCGACAAGGTCGCCTCAGGAGACGTGCTCGACGAAGCAATTGCTTATGTACACGAGTTGCTGGAGCAGCGGGCACCTATTCGCCGCACGAGTGAGCTCGATGTTACGCCGGTCAACAACGCCGTGTTCGACGACTACCGCAAAAATCTGGCCAAAAAGGCCCGCAGCCAGACAGCGCCGCAGCGAATCGTCGACTGCATCGAAGCAGCATCGACACTGTCTTTCGAGGCCGGGCTAAAAACTGAACGCGAGTTATTCATGGAGTGCATGCGGGATCCTCAATCAGCATCACTGCAGTACATGTTCTTCGCCGAGCGTGAGGCCGCCAAGGTCCGGGGTATGTCGCGCGATACGGCTCGCCGCGACATCAAGACAGTCGGCATCATTGGCGGCGGCACGATGGGCGGCGGCATTGCGATGAGCTTCGCCAACGCTGGCATCCCGGTAACGTTGATTGAGATAAACGATGAGGCGCTTGAGCGCGGCTTGTCTATCGTCGACAAAAATTACGCAGGCAGCGTCAAGCGCGGCAAACTCAGTGAAGACAAAGCAGCCTCTTGCCGTCGGCTGATTACCGGCGCGACTGACTACGGCGCACTCGCTGACGCCGATCTCGTGATCGAGGCCGTATTCGAAGACCCGAATCTCAAGAAGGAGATCTTCGCGCGTCTCGATGCGACCTGTAAGCCGGGCGCTATTCTTGCGACGAATACGTCATACCAGGATGTCAATGCTATCGCTGCGGCGACTAACCGTCCCGAGAGTGTTCTGGGCATGCACTTTTTTAGTCCCGCAAACATCATGAAGCTGCTCGAAGTCGTTCGTGCGGATAAGACGGCCGACGACGTTCTGGCGACTGTAATGGCGTTGGCCAAACGCATCCGCAAAGTCGCCGTCGTGTCAGGCGTGTGTTACGGCTTCATCGGCAACCGCATGTTGCAGGGGTACTTTCGTGAAGCGCAGTTGTGTCTCATAGAGGGTGGCACGGCTGAGAGCATCGACGCGGCAATGTATGACTGGGGCATGGCGATGGGTCCGATCAGTGTCGCAGACCTGGCCGGCCTCGATGTCGGTTACAAAGCGCGCCAGGCGCTGCCCGAGGATCAGCGCGGAGACCCGCGTTCGTATCGCGTTCCCGATGCACTCGTCGAAATGGACCGATTGGGCCAGAAAAGTGGCGCCGGCTTTTACAGTTACGATCCGGCGACGCGCAAGAAATCATCCGATCCGACGGTACTCGAGGTCGTCGAGCGCGAAGCGAAACAACTCGGCATCGACCGGCACCCGATTACCGCGGATGAGATCGTCGACAGGCTCATCTATGCGCTGGTCAACGAGGGCCTGGGGATTCTCGAGGAGGGGATCGCGCAGCGGCCGAGCGATATCGACGTCGTCTATGTCTATGGCTACGGATTCCCGGCCTGGCGCGGTGGGCCGATGCACTATGCAGATTCTGTCGGGCTCGACACGGTGCTGGCGCGGATTAAGGAATTTGGCGAGCGCTTCGGTGAGGAAAACTGGACACCAGCGCCGTTACTGGAGAAACTCGTTGCCGAAAAATCAACGATCGCAGAGTTTGCGAGAAACGCGTAGCTAGCGGCTTGCCTGAGCAAGCTGTGCCTGCGCATGCTGGAACTGCTCGGCCGCCTTGCGTACATAGGAGTCGGCTTCGTGATCGTAGCCGTCCGCCGACGATGACCACACTCTATTGATGTAGCGCTCGCCTGCGGCGAATTCGCTCATGATATCCGCATAGGCCTGCAGACCGAACAGGTGCACCATGCTTTCGCGAGCATCGACGAAGCGCCGCAGGTCGGGGCGCAACTTTTCGTCTATCCAGTCACGCAGCTGCTCACCCTGCGCAATGTCGCCGTCTGCCATCTCCCCCAGATCCCGCACGATGTTCGCGATGGACTCATTGAGTTCGTTGCGGTTGGTCTCCAGGACGTCTCCCGAGGTCGCCTGCGCACGATCTGCGCGCTTTGCCATGATGACGCCGGCAATGGCCGCAATAGCTGCGACGCCGAACAGCATCCAGTCGACGTCATTAATGTGGAGGGCAGTCGTGTACGCACCGAAAAGAAAACCACCGCAGAGAAGTACGTAAGCAATCTTTTTCATATCAAAGCCCCCCTACAACGTGCTTAATCGCATCGCCAACACCGACGAGCGCCTCGCCGACGATGAATCCTGCCGCAATTGGAATGCCGACGCTGTCGCTCCAGTCCTTACCCTTGAAGCGGTCGGCCAGTTCGCGGCTTAGCGTGCCCAGCGAATACGTCAGAACGATGTTGAACGGCAGGTAGAAGCCGAGGCCGACCGTGATGCCGAGGCCGCCCATGAGCGCCGAGAGAACGCCACCGAGAATCGCGCCGGCCGCGTATTTCTGCGCCGGCACGTCGCCACCCATGATGCCGTCTACCGTGCTTGCGAGCGCCTGGGCCTGGGGCGCCGGCAGGCGCGCGCTGCCGAGCTCATACGCCTCGTTCAGCGCGAAGATGACGAAAATCACGACGATTGGCCCGAGCCATGCGCCGATGAACTGACCGAACTGCTGCATGCGCGGCGTGGCACCGACGAGATAGCCGGTCTTCAGGTCGAGCATCAGGTCGGTCGCCTGTGACATGGCGACGCACATCGCCGCGCCGACCATAATCGCGGCGATGATTGAGTCGGCCCTGTCCATGCCGAGCGCCTGCGTCAGCACGATCAGCAGCGTGATGCCGACAAGCGTCATGCCCGACAGCGGCGACCAGTTCGTGCGCCCGATAGCCTCCGACAGGATGATGCCCGCCATCCACACCCAGAGTGTGCCGAGTATGGCCATCGCGATGCCGCCCCACAGCGTCATCGATTCGACGGCAGTAACGGCCATGACGCCCAGCAATATCGCTGCGCCACCGACGGCGAAATAGAGCAGCTTGATCGGCATCTCCTCGCCCGCGGTGCTGGTCTCGACCTGCGCCGCTTTTTGCATCGACTTGATCGCGCTCATAATCAACGGTGCTGCGAGGATAACGCCCATGACCGCGCCGCCGATCAGCATGCCGATGCCCAGCGGGCGGTAGAGCAACAGACGCAGCGGTTCCGGCGAGCTGATTATTTCGCCGGCCTCGTCGAGCGGGAAGCTACCGGTGGCCGCAAGCATTGGCGAAAGGAACCAGTACGCGACGAAGCCGCCGATGATGAACGCAATGCCGCCGCGCCCGGCAATAAACCCGACGCCGATGGTCATCAGCGACAGGTACCAGATGCCATTCATGAACTCGGGCATGCCGATCAGCGCACCGAGATCCCAGTTCGACACGCCCGTTTTGATCGTGATCGCGTGCACGGTTGCACTGATGAGGGCCGCAGCGACCAGAATTATGGCCTTGCGGACCCCGGCGCCGGGCGACTTCAGAATGGTCGCAACAGCGACACCGCCGGGGTAGGTCAAGCGCTCGAAGTCGATCATGTGCTTGCGTAGCGGAATGATGAACGCGATGCCGAGGAACGCGCCGGCAATGCAACCGAACGTCAGTATGACCGGATCGAAGCGGTCGCCGTAACCGAGCAGGAAGATTGCGGGCACCGAAAACATCATGCCCGACGATGCACCGTTCACGCCGCTGGCGATCGTTTGCACGATGTTGTTTTCGATGATGCTCTTGCGCCGCAGAATGCCGCGCAGAATGCCGAAACCGAGGATGGCGGCCAGTTCGGAGCCTTCGATCGAAAAGCCCAGAATCAATGCGGCATAGCCGATCGAGACCGCGATGACGACACCGAGTATCCAGCCGACGATGACCGCAACCCATGTTAACTCAGGATAGGCTTTGACAGTTTTTTCTGACGAGTTCAGACGATGGTCCCCCGCTTTTATTACCCGCTTCTTTTCGGGCGAGACTATCACAGCATTGGCTCGGGGCCCGAATCGGTGCCACCGGCGTCACAGAGGAGCAAGGTTTCTCGACAACGTTACGAAGCGATGCCTCGGGCTCGGCATAATTCTGTGTTTCGCCGATCAATACGCTCGTAAGATATTAATTTCTATATTAAAAGTTTTAGCTACACCGAATTCCGCTTCGGTATTGGCTCGCGAGCACGCCGTGATCCTCGCCCAGCACGAACACGACGTCGGCATCCTTGGGAAATAGCGCCAGGTTGCTGCGAGAGATTCGCTCGAAAGACTGCATGAATTCGGCGATCTGAGCGCTATTCATGATTCCGGGCGCACCCGCAGGCACTGACGCGGCAAGTTTCTGTTCCTGCTCGAGCCGCCAGTTGTATATCGCTTCAAAGCTGGGCGCTTGCAGGAATACCAGCGCATCGAGTGCCGAGAATAACTGCGCATAGTCAGACTTGAGACGATCGTTGGCGTACTTGCGCCATTCGCAACGTGGATCCTTGTCGCGTTCCAGATCATTAATGCTCGTCGCAAGTTCCGCATCGTCCTGTGCGACGCTGCCAACGCACCAACCTTCCAGGATGATCAGGTCGATCGGTCCGGTCACTTGCGGCCAGGCAGCAACAGGAGCGCGATCGTCCTGCGCCTTGTCGAAGCGCGGCAAACGATACCGCTCGCCGGCCGCGAGATGTCTGAGATCGTCGAGGTATTGCGACAACATGCCCACATCGTGAGTGCCGGGCACACCTCGGATCGCGAGCAATGGGTGCACCTGCTCGGCAAGGTCACGACGCTCGGACTTCGTCAGGTAGAAGTCGTCGATTGAAAGCACGGCCACGCGCCACTGGTACTGCAGCTCAAGTGCGAGCTGCAGAAAATCGGCCAACGTCGACTTGCCCGTACCCTGCGCGCCGTTGATGCCGAGTATCATCGTTTTGCCCGATGATCGGCGATCAACAAGCCACGAAACCAACGGTAAGTAGTGATCAGCAATCAGGCCGCGAAACGCAGGCGGCAGTCGGTGTGACTGCATGAAATCGGTGATCAGCTGCTCGGTGAGCGCGTCACCTCGATGTCCTGTGTCGGTCATGCCTCCGCTGATACACGACGACTCAGCTTCCTGTCAAACGACGCTGTACCTTTTTCTCGTACATTTTCGAATCCGCTTCGGCAAGCATGCTTTCCAGCGTCTCGTGCCGCTCCGGGTCGAACGTGACTTTGCCGGCGCTCCAGGCCAGGTTGCCCTGCAGGTGTGCGCTTTCTGATTCGGTGATTTTTGCCAGGCGTTCCAACGCGGCCTCGCTTTGATCCGTGCCGGTCAGCAACACGACAAACTCGTCGCCGCCAAGACGGGCGATGACGTCGGAGGAGCGAAAGCATCGCGTAAGCAGCTTGCCGAACAGCTTGAGAAGTTTGTCGCCGGCCCCGTGGCCGAAGCTGTCATTAACGTCCTTGAAACCGTCGAGGTCGAAAAACACCAGTTCTGCTTTTGTGCCGGTGCGACGGCAAAGCGATAGCATGTGTCGGGCGATCGTATTGAAGCCCAGGCGGTTCGAAACTCCGGTCAGATCGTCGACAGCGCTCTGCGACAACACGGCCAACTCGTCTTCGACGAGCTTCGCAAAGTCTTTAAGTATTTCCTTGTTGTCATCGTTCAGGCGGCCGGGCCTGCGATCAATCAGACACAATGTGCCGATGCGCTGTCCGTTCGGGCCATGAATCGGGCAACCTGCGTAAAAGCGAATATGCGGATTCTCCGTGACGAGCGGATTTTCTGCGAACCGCGGATCAGTCAGCGCATCCTCGACGACAAAGATCTCTTCGTCGAGTATGGCGTGGCCGCAGAACGATATTTCCCGCGAGGTCTCACAAGCTTCGAGTCCCTGCTTGGATTTGAACCATTGACGGTTCGCGTCGACGAGACTGACGAGGCAGATATCGACGTCGAAAATGCGCCTTGCCATGCGCGTGATGCGGTCGAAGCGTTCTTCGGGTTCTGTGTCGAGAATTCGCAGTGAGTGAAGGCTTTTGAGCCGAACAGTCTCGTCGAGCGGAAGTGGCGGTTTCATCACCTCAATGTCTCCGTATCATCGATGCGCGCTGCGGGCGAACGGTCTTGAGCATTGCCAGCCCGCGTCCCACGGGCAACCGCGTAAGAACATGGGTGGTTATCGGCCGGATGCGGCGATTCTTTAGCGGCGTTCGCTCTCGAAATGCCGGAGCGAAGACGGTTTGCGGGGCGTATCGGCGGCTAGTCGATGCGGAATCCGGCGCGTTGCAGGAGTCCTGCGCTGCGGTCAAATTCCTGCCGGTCGGCATAAGTCATCACGACCTCGAACTCGCCAGTGCCACGCCGGAACCAGTCGAGGCTAAGTTCCGGTGCGTATTTCTCAAGGCGCGCAATAAACGCGGCTGCCCGGTAGGGCTCCCCGAAGGACACCAGCGTGGATTGGCCGAGCTCCGAATACAGCGCATCGCCGAACGGCTTCGTGCCGGAGCGGCTGCCCAGGACGTAGCCCAGGTGGCGATAGATGTACCCCGAATACCAGTTGGCGCCGGTCGGAATATTTTCGCCGCTCGCGGGAATGCGTCCCGGACCATAGTTGTAGGCGGCCAGCGCGAGGTGCAGGTTGCCGTCATATTGCGCCACGAGTTCCTTCAGATAACGTGCGCCGGCGTCGATATTTGTGCACGGATCATAGAGTTCGCTGAGCCTATTGATACCCAGGTGTTCAGCAGTGTCCGGCCAGAGAATCTGCATAACGCCATGTGCATTCGCCCGGGATCGCGCCCTTGCCTCAAAGTCGCTTTCGCCGCGAGCGACAGCAAGCAGTAGCGTCAGAGGCAAGTCGTATTGCAGCGCCGCGCTACCGAAACAGGTCGCATGCGGAAAACGGTAGGCGGGTGTCAAATGCGTCTGTGTCGTCGCAAAAACGCGCCAGGCGCTATCGAAGTCTGTGTCGTTGGCATTGGCCGAACTCGCGCGCGATAAGATTATCGTAGCGATCAGTAGCGCAACGGCTGCCAGCTGCCTGAAGAACACGTCAGCCTTCCGGAAGCCGCAAACCCGTCGCCGCCGAGATCTGCGAGAGATTGGACATGATTTCGTCGTCATCGCGATAGGCAAAAGCGACTTCATAAACGCCGGTCTTGACCTTGACCACGCGGTAATCCAGCCCTGTAACACGCTGTAGCTGAGTGACGAAACCCGCCGCGGCAATTTCAGTTCGAAACGGGCTCCAGAACGCATACCACTGCTGCATGTCCTCCGGGACGTCTATGCTGTCGAGAGCGGGTTCGTCGGCCGCCGCCTCGACGAGCTGTTCGAAAATCTCGTCGCCGTGATTGTTCGCCTCAGGCGGCGCCGCTTCGGGCTCGGCCTGGGCCGGAGCCAAGGACTCGGCAACAGGCGGTGTCGGCAGCCTGATGACTCCGTTATCGCCAATTGCGATCTCGCGCGACTCGGTCTGCACCTGCGGAATGCCGACAAAAATGAGCAGCGCTGCGACAGCCAGAGCGGAGCCGACGAGGACACCCAGAAGTCGCATCATCGGCTCGCCCTCATAGCACGTCTCTGATTTCAATGGCGCGCCAATCGACGTGCGGTGCTGAACGCGCGGCAAGCATGGCGAATTCGTCGAGCCAACTTTGCAGTTCACGGTTTCTCAGTCCGAATTGAGTCTTACTGCGGCAGCGCATCGGCAGTTTGTCCAGATGATTCGCAAAGCGGCGTGCCGCGCGTGCATCGGCGACGGCGATTGCGTAGTAAGTTTCTGCGCCCGGAGAAACAAACCACTCATCCGTCTCACGCGTGTCGCCGCTTCCCATCGGTGAATAGGGAATCGGGTACTGCATTGCCGAGCCTGACGTTATGATGTGCGCAGCGGTGCGCTTGCGACACACGCTGTTCGCAAGCCGTACGAGGCCGTAGTTCGGTTGGTACTGAAGAAAGAAGACAATCGCATCTGCATTCGCGTTTGCCGTTAGCAAAGAACACCTTCGGCACGACGGCGTATCCTGCGCTCTGAGGACTCTGAGCGGACCGAGAAGTGCGTCCTTGGCAGTCGTCGGCAATGAAATGGCTGCACTTGCCGCCGTCAGCGTACTTTCTCCGACAAGCCCGGAGTCCGGCAACGACACATACGCGCTTGCGCTGAGTGGAGACAGCTCGCCGTCCGGGTCTTTTGGCGTAATCGTCAGCCAGTACTGGAATAACGACCCGTCGATACGATGCGCTTTGCCGCTCAATATCGCGTTGCTTTGCTCATCTTCTGCCGTGAATTCCAGCGTAAGGCGACTAGCCAGATTGTTACTGACGAGTTCTGCAGTATGACCAAGTGTGTCGAGGGCCGCTTCGTTTCGTGTCGCGGTCACGACGTAATTCCCACTGGTCTCGCGCGACAGCGTACAGGTCATCTCGTGCGCGAGATGAGCGGCGAGCAGGTCGGACTGATCCGCAGTAAACGGAACATCGCGTGCACCCAGAAATGTCTTGTCGGGCTGCACGTTGTGGACCGCCTGGCGCTGCATCGGTGTCAGCTGGCCACGCCAGCTGCTACCAAAGCCCGTTACCCAGGTACGGTCTTCGAGATCGAGTGCTCGTAGGTTGGCGCTATACCTGCCATCACGACGTGGCGATAGTTCGATGCCAATGTAGTAATGCACGTCGTCGCGCGTGCAGTCGACAGGGCGGGAGCGGTCGCCGGCTACACCGTGGCCTTGCCGCCACCCAAGCAGAACGCCCGGGGTGCGCAACGCCGCATAGAGCAGACGATCGCGCAACGACAACGCGAGCTCGTTGCTGACGGT
>JAOTUB010000065.1 GCA_029864095.1 Gammaproteobacteria bacterium
GCGCGGTTGTGATCAGTTCCAGATCGTATTCGCGTTCCAGGCGTTCCTGCACGATTTCCATATGCAACATGCCGAGGAAGCCGCAGCGAAAGCCGAAGCCAAGCGCAGCCGAAGTTTCCGGCTCGAAATGCAGCGCCGCGTCGTTGAGGCGAAGCTTCTGCAGTGCGTCACGAAAGTTTTCGTAATCATCTGAAAGTATCGGAAACAGTCCGGCGAACACTCTGGGCTGTACCTGCTTGAATCCGGGCAACGGCACATCGCAGCGGTGACGCGTCAACGTTATGGTATCGCCAACCGGAGCACCGTAAATGTCTTTGATACCGGCTATCACGAATCCGACCTGGCCGATCATTAGTGCATCGCGATCCTCCATCTTCGGGGTATAGCAACCAACGCGATCCGCCATGTAAGAATCGCCGGTCGACATGATCGTTATCTTGCTGCGTTTGGGCAGACTGCCATTGACGACGCGCACCAGCGAAACGACGCCTACATAGTTGTCGAACCACGAGTCGATTATGAGTGCCTGTAACGGGCCATCCGGGTTACCTTGCGGGGGCGGTATTTCTTTGACGATCGCTTCAAGAAGTTCGGGTACACCGGCGCCGGTCTTGGCGCTGACCTCAACGGCGTCCTGGGCGTCAATGCCAATAATGTCTTCGATCTCGGCTTTGACTCTATCCGGCTCGGCCGCAGGCAAGTCGATCTTGTTCAGAACGGGCAGTACCTCGAGGCCCTGATCGATGGCCGTGTTGCAATTTGCGACGCTCTGCGCTTCGACACCCTGAGCGGCATCCACGACCAGAAGCGCCCCCTCACAGGCTGCCAACGATCGCGACACCTCGTAGGAAAAGTCGACATGGCCTGGCGTATCGATGAAATTGAGTTCATACACCTCACCATCCGGCGCTGTGTAATTGAGCGAGACACATTGTGCCTTGATCGTGATACCGCGCTCGCGCTCGAGATCCATTGAATCCAGCACCTGCTCGGCCATTTCGCGATCGGCAAGACCGCCACATAGCTGTATAAACCGATCGGCGAGCGTGGACTTGCCGTGGTCTATGTGAGCAATGATCGAGAAATTACGAATTCGGTCCATGTAGGCTCAAAATCCTTGTGAGCGCGTCGCGATCGAGATGATACTGGCAGATCAGCTCGCCGTCATATTCGACAACCGGAACCCGCGTGTCGTATTGCGTTTTCCAGTCTTCGCGACTGTCGATATCAAGAACCGAAACCTCGAGTCGGCCGTGGACCAGGAGCAGCAGTTCCTCGATCAGCTGCTCACAAAGATGACACCCCCGCCTGCTAAATACCGCCAGGGATTTCAAATTGCGGACCCACTGCCGGTATCGAGGCGGCGCTGCACCGACGGCAAAAATCGGCGCAGACAGGGCGTCTGCCGCAATCGCCAGCGACCGATCGTGAACCCGACCGTCAGACCTGCGAGCGCAGCCACGGCCGCCGCCGCGTCACCAAGCGACAAAGCATAGGCAATAGCGGCAGCCGCGACGGCGCCCAGCATCGGCAGCCCGTATACGATCGCCGCGGCACGCAGCACATCATCCGGGGCAAGCACGATTTCGACCAAATCATTCTCGGCAACGTTCAGTCCCGCGCGAATCGACGCCTCGACCTGCCTGTTGCGGCCGGAACCCGTCATGAGACCCGCTCCGCAGCCCTTACCCGCCGCGCATCGGGGGCAGGCGTCTGCAACTTCGATGTCAATAATGGCGCGCGTGCCGTCTGCGCCGTCGACAAGCGACAAAACTCTTCCCGTGGGATTGTCCATCGAATACCTACTGAGGTTGCATGGAGGTCGCGATCTGCTCCACAGTCGCGGCTGGCACCTCGCCGACGGCCGTTATCTGATAGCCATCAGTTTCTACGCTGAAGGAATTCGATGCCCCGACTCGCGAGCGACGCGCGATCTTGTTGCTGTTGGCCGGCTCGATAAATACCGACACATTGGCGAGCCCGTCGCTATAAAGAATGTGCATGACGGGCACTGCCCTGCCGGACAGCTTTTCCTCATGGATCGACACGACGCGAAAACCATTTGGTAAATTGGCCGCGTTCCATGTGCTTTCGACAGCGGCGGTAATAGTGCGCCGCGGCTGCGTAATCCAGCGGAAATTCTCGGTGCTGATCGACGGCGCCAGTGCGCTGGCGTGAATTTCTTCGTCCAGGCTGATGTCTGCGAACTTGACCTGCTCGATCGTGTCCCCTGCATCATCGATCAGCGTCGTTTGTAGCGGAAATCCAGTGACGATATCGAGCCAGACGCGATGCCCGAAGCGATAGCCGTCGTGAGGCCGGATCGCCAGTAATATGGCCTTGCGGCCCGCAACCCGTCCGTGACGTACGATGGACACGTCATACTCGTTGCCAAAGCGAATATCGCTCGCCGGCAATGTCGAGAACAAGTTGCTTTGATCATTCCACTCCTCGACGAGTACGGATTTCTTGTCCGGTAAGATGCACTGCACCTCATTACCGTTACGGATGATTTCCAGCCCGTTTCCTTCCTGCACAAGCACCTTTTCGCGAATGACGCCGTCCGTAATCACGTGCACGACTTTGAGTGCCTCGACTTTGCCATTCTGCAGCCGAATCACAGTGCCCTCGTAATTCGTCGTCTGTACGGCGCTCGCCATCCTGTTCAACCAGTCTCGCGGCGCAACATCCTCTGCTGACACGTATGGGACGCCTGCCAGCAAGCTGCCGAACGCAACACAAGCGGTCACGGTCAGGTTTCGTCGTCGCATCGTCATCGGGCTTATGGCGTTTGCATGTCGATCGATTCGGCCGGCGCGGCCTCTTCATCGTCGACCTGCGGCTCTGAGACGTCGGACTCGATGTCCATATCTTCTCTAAGTTGCAGCGTAACCAGTCGCGCATTGATGCTGCTGGCACCAAAGTACGAGGAATCCGCAGTGTGGCTCAGATAATAATCGCGCAGCTGACCATCGTCCTGGTCCGGGACCGTATAAGATCTGCCGTCGCCAGCTTCCGCGATTGCCCCACCCTCTTGGAGCGGATCGATGTCCGGCATCGCAGTCATCTGCCGCAGCCCAAAAATCGCTGCAAGCGCAACGGTCGCTGCGATTGCCACGCCCGCCAGCGGCCGCAAAAACCGTGGGCGATCCGACTCGGCGACGACAGGGTCTTCCTGCAGAAGCGTAGTATCATCGAGAACCGCGGCAACTCGTTCGCGCAGGTATTTCATGCCGGCAATACTGTGTTCACCGCGCATGACGCGACCCATTGCCAGGTACTCGGCAGCCTGCTGGCGGAGTTCCCGGTCCTGGCACATCCTTCGCAACAGTAGTTCGGCTTCGTTGTGCGGCAACTCGCCGTCAACAAAGGCCGAGATCTGCATTCTTATCGCATCGTTCATAGGTCCCCGCTTTACTACCGCACCAGGGTCCCGACTTTTTTGCCAATGGCGTCGCGGGCCCTGAAAATCCTCGATCGCACGGTACCTACCGGACAATCCATCGTCTGCGCAATCTCTTCATAACTCATGCCATCCAGTTCACGCAAGATAATCGCAGTTCTAAGATCATCAGGCAGTGATTCTATGGCGCGTTCCAGTGTTTCCTGTAACTCGTGACTCATCGTCACTGTTTCGGGAGTATCCGTCTCCTTAAGTTTGGCATGCAGGCCGTACTGCTCTTGCTCCTGCAGGTCAAGCTCAATATCCATCGGCCGTCTGCGCTGCGCAGCGAGGTAGTTCTTCGCCGTATTCACAGCAATCCTGTATAGCCAGGTGTAAAACGCGCTGTCGCCCCGAAATCTCGGCAGAGCCCGGTAGGCTTTGATAAAGGCCTCCTGGCTGATATCCAATGCTTGTTCCGGGTCGCGCACATATCGCATTACCAGATTGACGATCTTCTGCTCGTATTTCAGCACCAACAGATCAAACGCGCCCTTGTCACCTTTTTGTACCCGCTTGACCAGTTCCTTATCTGTCGATTCATTCGACATGCGGCTGTATTCCGCCGACACCGGGATAGACCGGCCGGACACTTGAAAGTTCTCTAAAAACAACGGTGATTGGGCGCATTATGTGACTCAGTTCGCAGCCGAGGCATGGTAGCAGTTTCAGCGTCCTGCTCCCAAGTGCCGCCAAATGACCTGCAGACGACGCCAGGCCTCAAGCTGTGGTCGTTTGCGGCAGATCAGCTCAGCGAATCGCTGGCCATTATCGGCTTCGAAGCGAAGCCATGCGACGCCGCGCAGCACGATACTGCCAGACAGGATTGTTGCTGGAAACCAACAGCCATCCGGCGACAGCAGCTGCACGCCCCCATCCTGCTGTATGCGAATGCGCCGACATTGCCGGTGCCCCTTGCGAATGACGATGAGGTCGTGAGTGCATGTTGCCAACCACGCAATGGCCGCCAGTACGCGCCAGGGCCGCTCAATCGGCAGCAGCAGGATCATCGCAAAACCGATGCAGGCCGTAGACAGGCCGGCGAGCATCACGAACTGCCGCAGTGTCGTATCAGGTCTGAGTTCGGTCGAGTATGCGTGCGACGACACGGGCGAGCTCGGCTGCCGGCTGCTGCTTTTGCAATAAGTAGCCCATGAGCTCGGGATCTGACAGCTGCAAAAGTGACTGAAACGCTTGCTTATCGACCTCCGGTGCATCGCCGTAGTGCCGCTCGAGATAACGCAGCAACAAATCGTCGAGTTCGCGCATGCCTCGCCTGCACTGCCACCTGAGTTTTGACTGTTGCATACGCTTGCTAGTGCAACCTGCATTGCCACGCCAGCCGGGAGTCCTGCGCGTCGCTAATAACGGCGCTCGACCAGCATCTTTTTCGTTTCGGCGATCGCCCGAGCCGGGTTCAGATCCTTGGGACAGGACTGTGTGCAGTTCATGATCGTGTGGCAGCGATAAAGTCGGAACGGATCTTCAAGTTCATCGAGGCGTTCTCCGGTCGCATCATCGCGGCTGTCAACTAGCCAGCGATACGCGGCGAGGAGCGCCGCCGGTCCAAGATAGCGGTCGCTGTTCCACCAGTAGCTCGGGCAACTTGTCGAACAACAGGCGCACAGGATGCAGGCAGCGGGCTCGTTAATCAGTTCCTGATCTTCCTTGCTTTGCAGGCGTTCCTGATCGGGCGGCGGCGGCGTGCGCGACTGCAGCCACGGTTTGATCGAGGCGTACTGCGCGTAGAAATTCGTCAAGTCGGGCACGAGATCCTTGACGACCGGCATATGCGGCAGCGGGTAGATCTTGACATCGCCCTTGATGCCGTCAATCGAGCGCGTACAGGCGAGTGTATTGCCGCCATCGATGTTCATCGCACAGGAACCACAGATACCTTCTCGACAGGAACGACGAAACGTCAACGTCGGATCGATCTCGTTCTTGATCTTGATCAGCGCATCGAGAACCATCGGTCCACAGCTGTCGATGTCGACGACATACGTATCGATGCGCGGGTTTTCGCCGCTGTCGGCATCGTAGCGGTAGACGGCAAAGCGGCGCACATTCGCGGCGCCGTTGGCAGCATCGAAATGCCTGCCCTTTTTGATTCTCGAATTCGGTGGAAGTCTGAACTCAGCCAAGGTCCCTTACTCCTGCTTAGGCTCCTAGTAGACGCGCGCCTTAGGCGGCACGGCCTCGACCTCATCGGTCAATGTTTCCTGATGCACTGGGCGATAGTCGAAGTTCACCGCGCCACTATCGTTCACCCAGGCCAGCGTGTGCTTCATCCAGTTTTCGTCGTCGCGATCAGCGTGGTCCTCGCGAGCGTGGGCGCCGCGGCTCTCGAGCCGGTTTGCGGCCGATTGAATCGTCGCCATCGCGTTGAGCATCAGATTCTCGAGTTCCATCGTTTCGATGAGATCCGTGTTCCACACGAGCGACCGATCCGAGACCTTGACGTCACTCAAGCTCGCAAACGTTTTGCTGAGCAGATCGACGCCATCCTGCAGCGTCTCCCCCGTGCGAAAGACCGCCGCATGATTCTGCATGATCTTCTGCATTTCGAGTCGGATCTCGGACGTCGGCCGACTGCCATCGGCATGGCGCAGCGCGTCGATTCGCCGCACGCTGTCCTGTCCTGCATCGGGTGCCAGTGGTTTGTGTCGCGCACCGGGCGTCATCGTTTCGGCGCAGTAATGCGCGGCCGCGCGGCCGAATACGACGAGATCCAGTAAGGAATTCGAGCCGAGTCGATTTGCACCGTGTACCGATACGCATGCCGCTTCGCCGACGGCCATCAGGCCGGGGACCACTGCCTCCGGGTCACCGTCCTTTTTCGTGACCACCTCGCCGTTGAAGTTGGCCGGTATGCCGCCCATGTTGTAGTGCACCGTGGGCAGCACCGGAATCGGAGCCTTGGTCACGTCGACGCCCGCGAAAATCCGTGCCGTTTCTGCAATACCCGGAAGTCGTTCTTCGATGACCTCACGTCCCAGATGCTCGAGATGCAGATGGATATGGTCTCGCTCGGCGCCGACGCCGCGGCCTTCGCGAATCTCTATCGTCATCGAGCGGCTCACGACATCGCGCGAAGCCAGATCTTTGGCGTTGGGCGCATAGCGTTCCATGAATCGCTCGCCATCCGAATTCGTCAGGTAGCCGCCCTCGCCGCGTACGCCCTCCGTGATCAGGCAGCCGGCGCCATAGATGCCGGTGGGATGGAACTGCACAAACTCCATATCCTGCAGCGGCAGGCCGGCACGCAGTACCATGCCGCTGCCATCACCTGTGCAGGTATGCGCCGACGTGCATGAGAAATACGCCCGTCCATAGCCCCCGGTTGCCAGAATGAGCTGGTGCGAGCGGAAGCGGTGCAGTCGTCCCGTCGCAAGATCGATGGCAACGACGCCGCGGCATGCGCCATCTTCCATGATCAGGTCGACGGCGAAATACTCGACGTAAAACTCCGCATCGTGTTTCAACGACTGCTGATACAACGTGTGCAGCATCGCATGCCCGGTTCGGTCCGCTGCTGCGCAGGTTCGTTGCGCTATGCCCTCGCCGAAGCGCGTCGTCATGCCGCCGAATGGACGCTGATAGATCTTGCCGTCCTCGGTTCGCGAGAACGGCACGCCATAGTGTTCGAGTTCGATAACAGCGTCGGGGGCCTCTTTGCACATGTACTCGATCGCATCCTGATCACCGAGCCAATCGGAACCCTTGATCGTGTCGTACATATGCCAGCGCCAGTCATCTTCGCCCATATTTCCGAGCGCCGCACTGATGCCGCCCTGCGCTGCGACGGTGTGACTGCGTGTCGGGAAAACCTTCGTGATGCACGCCGTATCGAATCCAGCCTCTGCCAGCCCAAAGGTGGCGCGCAGACCCGCACCACCGGCGCCGATCACGACAACGTCGTAGCCATGATCGATAAATTCGTAGTCGCTCATGCGCCGAGGCCGATTTTCAAGATCGCGTAAAGGGCCGCTACCGCAAGAAGAGTATGTACGAAACGGGTAAGCAGCAGGCTCACCACTTTTATACCGGGCGCGTGGACGTAATCTTCAATGACTACCTGAACGCCCAGATAGGAGTGGTAAGCCATGCTGACGGTGAGCAGCAATAGCAGAATGCTGTTGACAGGCCGCGCAATAAACGCGGCCGCCTCTGCGTAGCTGAATCCGCTCATCGTCGCCAGCATCCCGGCAAACCAGATACCGAGCAGCAGCAAGGCAACCGCTGATACGCGTTGCCCCCACCAGTGTGACGTGCCGTCTTTGGCACTCCCCAATCCCAGTACGCGGCCAAGGGGGGAACGCAAACTCATAGTGCCACCCACCAGAACACGGCCGTCAGTGCGACGGTTACGACCAACACTAACCACGACGACGTGTTGGCCTGAGCTTTTTCGAGCCCGCGACCGGTGTCCCAAAGCAGATGACGGGCGCCGTTGGACAGGTGATAGAAAAACGCGAAACTCCAGCCAATGAGCAACAATCTGCCGATCGTGGAATCCATTGCCGCGAGGAAGACTGCGTAGGAATCGGGACCGGACGCGGCATCAAACAACCAGACTACGAACACGGCAAAGCCCAACGACATCGCAATGCCGGTAGCGCGGTGCACTATCGACAGAACCATCGTTATCGGCCAGCGATAGATCGAAATATGAGGTGATAATGGTCTTTCAGTATTGCTCATAAGTTTTTGTTATTTAAATACTTAGATAACTAGAAATCGATGCAACGACCGGCCTTTTCCCAGTCGCCGTAGCGCGTCGGATCGAGGCCCTTGCGACCACCAATCTCGGCTGGTGGGTGCGCATTTTTCTCCCTGACAATGTCGGTCTCACGCGTCGCCGTCGCTGGCTTGGCATCGCCCGCGGCCGCCTTATGGTCTGTGTCGTCGGTTGGCATGGCGGCAGTATGCCAGACACGGCATTGACCTGCATGAGCCAGGTGTATCGACAAGTAACAGGATAGAATCGACGCAGCATGACCGACCTTGATTACTCGACAATAACTGTCAGCGGCGACGACGCCTTTGACTTCCTGCAGGCGCAACTGGCCGCCGATGTCACAGACTTCACGGACAGCGCACGGACTCTGGCTGCCTGGTGCAATCCCAAAGGACGCGTCATATGCCTGTTCCGCGCAGCCAGGCTTAGCGAGGGCTACACACTGAGCTTGCCGACCGAACTCACGGATGCGGTGGTGAAGCGCCTGACGATGTTTCGTTTCCGCTCCAAGGTCGACTTTGCCGTTCAAGCGGCGACGCACGAGCAGCTCGGCATCGGCAGTTCCATCGAGGACTGGCAGCTCGCCAATCTGCAGGCCGGTATTCCGGAAATTCGGCAACCGCAATCTGAGCAGTTCACGCCGCACATGCTGAACCTCGATCTGCTCGAAGCCGTCAGCGTCGACAAAGGCTGCTACCCGGGGCAGGAGATCGTATCCCGCACCCATTTTCGCGGCGCGACGAAGCGTCGCTTGCACCGATTTGACAGCGCCAGCCCCGTCAAACCTGGCGACAAGGTCTCGGATGGCGAACGCGATGTCGGTGAGGTGCTCAATGCGATCGGCGACTCCATCCTCGCCGTTGTCCCGACCGACCAAGCCGACGCGGGTTTGACCGTCAATGGCATCGCCCTGAAACACGTGCCGTTGCCGTATTTGCGCTAACTGGATTAGCGCACACCTGACCAGCCGTCAGGGGATCCTATTCAACACCGGCTCCGGACGGAATCTACTTATTCGGGTAGCGACCGGGAAACTGTATATTCTGAGTTGACAAAGCACTCCTTGTGCGAGCATTCATTGGAGCAACCGCGGTCAGGAATTCGCCCGCGGAACGATGCAATGATTGAGATCCGAATACATGGCCGCGGCGGCCAGGGTGGTGTCACCCTGGCAAAGCTGATCGCCACGTCGCGGTTTCTGCAGGGCCTGTCGGTGCAAGCCTTCGGCCTGTACGCCGCCGAACGCTCCGGCGCACCGATCCAGGCATTTTGTCGCTACGCCGACGAACCGATCACCAATCGCAATCTAATCTACGAGCCGGATCACGTCATCGTGCTCGATCCGACCCTGGTCGGGCCAGTGATCGCGACAGGGCTGAAAACCGGCGGCTGGATACTGGTCAACTCGCCGGAACCGCCCGGGGAATTTGCAAACCAGTTTGCGC
Organism: Gammaproteobacteria bacterium; assembly: GCA_029864095.1. Lineage (GTDB taxonomy): Bacteria > Pseudomonadota > Gammaproteobacteria > Steroidobacterales > Woeseiaceae > UBA1847. The sequence continues at coordinate 9,629 of JAOTUB010000065.1, forward strand.
GTTACCGTCTCGCCACCGTGGACGCGACCACTATTGCCCGTGACAACAATCTGGGAACTCGCAGCGTACCCATCGTCAACACCGCGCTCGCAGGGGCCGTTGGCAGGATGCTAGCGATTCCACTTCAGGAGATTTGCGCTGCACTCGAGCATCTCGGCTTCAAAGGATCCAACCTGGCTGCTGCCAGCCGCGCCTACGAGGAAGTCCGGCTCGTTGAATCGCCGCGCGAGGTCGGCCCTCCTGAAGCACTAGGGGCGCCGGCGGACGAACGGCGCGGACCCAGCCTCCTCGAGGGTGCCGGCGCGGCGCTGCCGGCGCTCAAGACAGGACAGTGGGCGACCGAGCAGCCGCGGCGCCGGCAGATGATTCCACCGTGCAATCACATCTGCCCGGCTGGCAACAATGTGCAGGGATTTCTCAACGCCCTGGCGCGCGACGAACCGGACGAGGCACTGGAGATTCTGTTGCGCACCACGCCATTTCCGTCGATCTGCGGCAGAGCCTGCCCCGCCCCGTGCATGGAAGCGTGCAACCGCATCGAGCTCGACGGCGCGGTCAATGTACGCCAGATGGAGCGCTATGCCGGCGACCATGGTGTCGTGACGCCCGCACCGCTGGCCAGGCGCGACGAACGGATTGCAATCGTGGGATCGGGTCCCGCCGGCCTGACGGCCGCCTATCATCTCGCGCGCTTCGGCTACCGGGCCAAAGTGTTCGAGTCCGGAGCCGAAATCGGCGGGCTGCTGCGATCCGGCATTCCCGAATTTCGGCTGCCCGAGGACGTGGTCGCGCGCGAGATTGACCGCATACTCGGTCTCGGCATCGAGGTCGAGACCGACCGTCGGATCGATCGCCAGACTCTGCTGGGCCTGGCGCGAGATCATGATGCCGTACTGGTCGCCACGGGCCTGCAGGAGCAGCGGGATCTGCAGCTCGGAATGGACGGCACCGAGGCCGTGGTCCAGGGCATTGATTTCCTCGATCATGTGCATCGGGGCGACGTGCGCGTGGACGGCGAGAGCGTCGTGGTGATCGGTGGCGGCAACACGGCTATGGATGCTGCCCGGTCGGCGTTGCGCCTGGGCGCAAGGAGCGTTCGCGTGGTGTATCGGCGCAGCCGTCAGGAGATGCCCGCCATCCGCGAAGAGATCCACGACGCAGCTGAGGAAGGCGTCAGCATTGATTTGCTCACCCAGCCGGTTGCTTTGCATGAAGAGCCGAGCGACGGCCTCCTGCGGCGCTATCGACTTACCTGCCGACGCATGGAACTCGGCGAGCCGGATGAGTCGGGGCGTCGCGCACCGATGGAAATTCCGGACTCGGATTTCGAACTGACCTGTAACCGGGTCATCCTCGCACTCGGCCAGTCGCCGGACGTATCCGTGTTTCCGGAGGGCACGGAGGTCAGAGAAGGCACTCAGCTCCTCGGCCTGCTCGAGACGCCGTTGTTCGCTATCGGTGATCTCGCCACGCACGACGGCACCATCGCCGCTGCCATTGGCAGTGGCCGGCGCGCGGCCGTGCACATTCACAGAGTGCTAAGCGGAGCGCACGTGCGTATCACCGAGCACGCCGACGAGTATTGCGATGTCGATGTCTGGTGCGACGAGGTCATTCGTGCCGATGCGTTGAAGCTGCACCTGTTCGAACGTCAAGCAGCCGCCGAGGGCGAGTCGCTTCCGATAATCGAACGCCGTTCGACGTTCGACGAAGTACACATGGGACTCGAAGACGCGACCGAAGCTGCGCGCTGCCTGTCCTGCGGCGTCTGTAACGAGTGCGACCTTTGCTGCACTTATTGTCCGGAGGGCGTATTGAAACGAGTGGGTCACCGTCTCGAATTCGATTACGCGTACTGCAAGGGCTGCGGTGTGTGCGTGACAGAGTGCCCGCGCAGCGTCATTTTCATGAGTCATCTATAACCGGGAGTCAGAGCAACGATGCCTGTACAGGTCATAACGGGAAACCACGCTGCCGGCTACGCGTTGAGCGTCGCGGGCGAGGCCAATCGAACGGCCCGGGGCGTCGCGTGTGGCATCTATCCAATCACGCCGCAGACCGAAATCGTGGAGTACGTGGCTCAGTTCCCGTTCAGCAAAGGCCGCGTTGTGCCGGTGGAGAGCGAACACAGCGCGATGGCCGTGTCCATGGGCGCATCAATGAACGGCGCGCGGGCCTTTACGGCAAGCTCGGCGAATGGGCTGGCCTATATGGCGGAGAACGTCATGGTGGCCGGCTATTACCGACTGCCGATCGTGATGGTCGCGGTCAATCGCACGTTGGGCCCGCCATGGAATATCTGGGCCGACCAGGGTGACACGCTGATGCTCAGAGACTTCGCCTGGCTGCAGTTCTATTGCGAAGACAATCAGGAGGTGCTGGATACCACGCTGCTCGCATTCCGGCTGGCGGAGGATCGGCGCATTCTGTTACCGGCGTTGACGTGCATGGACGCGTTCATCGTCTCGCATACACAGACCGGGACCGCACTCCCCGAACAAGCCGACGTCGATCGCTTCCTGCCGGACCTCGACCTGCCGCATCGCATGCATTATGACGAGGCACGCACGCTCGGCGGACTCGCCTGGCCGCATGAAGGTCTGTCGATGCGACTCGAGATCGACGAGGCGATGAAGCGCGTAGCGGATGTTTACCAGGAATGCCGGGAGAGTTTCACAGAGATCTTCGGTCGCGATCCCGGCGATGTTATCCAGACGTTTGCCACCGATGACGCCAAGCTGGTCCTCGTCGCGAGTGGCACGATCGCGACGACGGCGCGCGAAGTGGTGCGGCAGCGGCGCAAGGCGGGCGAGAAAATCGGCCTCGTGAAACTGAAGATGTTTCGGCCGTTTCCCGAGGCGGCGTTGCGCGAGGCTTGCCAGGCGGCGACACGCGTGGCCGTGCTGGACCGCAACTACGCGGCCGGCGCCGGCGGCATATTCTGGCAGGACACGCGCGCCGCTTTTCAGGGTCACCGCGACGATCTGCTGATTCAGAACTATCTCACGGGATTGTGCGGCGGCGACGTCACACCGACCGTGATCGACGAGATCCTGGCCGACCTCACGGCGCGGGCTAACGCCGGCGATCCGGTATGGATGGGCATCCAGACCAGCAAGGAGACCCTGCAATGACGGCGACGACAGCGCCTGGCCGGCTTCAGGAACGTCCGGAGATTCCGTGCACCGAGGAATGCCTGCTTCGACCCGGCAATACAAACTGCGGCGGCTGTGGGATGAGCGTTGGCCTGACCATGTTGGGTCGCGCGCTCGCTGATGCCGGCGATACCTGTACGCTGGTGATCCCTGCCTGTTGCGGTATCGTGACCGCGGGTGCGTTTCCGACAACCAGCTACGGCGTGCCAACAATTGCGACGACGTTCGCATCGTCGCCGGCCGTAGCTTCGGGCGTAGCGACTATTCGTGACCTCAACGCCGAACCGGGCCAGGTCATCTGTTGGGCCGGCGACGGCGGCACCTACGACATCGGCCTTGCGACGCTGTCGGCGGCCGCCGAGCGCAACGAGAACATAATTTATATTTGTTACGACAACGAGATCTACGGCAATACCGGCGGGCAGCGATCCTCGGCAACGCCGGCCGGCGCCCGAACGACGACCACGCCGTGGGGCAAGATCCAGGACAAGAAAGACATCATGTCGATCATGGCTGCGCACCGGATTCCCTATGCCGCATCGCTTTCCATCGCCCATCCGGACGATTTCGCTCACAAGATATCGACGGCGCTATTAATTAAGGGGATGCGTTTTCTGTTACTGCACTCGCCCTGCCCCACAGGCTGGAAGGCCGAGCCGGCCGATTCAATAGAACTGGTTCGTCTGGCGGTGGCAAGCAGCTTGTTCCCGCTCTACGAGGTTTTCGACGGCGCCACCTACAAAATCAATGTTGAGCCTGACGGGTCCGATCCGGCGGAATACTTCCATCGGCAAGGGCGCTTCGAGGCCAAGCAGATCGACCTGGGTGCAGCGCGCCGAGCCTGTTCGGAGCGCATGCAACGTCTGCGGGCACTTGCGGAGCAATACCCGTCCTGCACTTGAAAATTTGACGGAGATAGCAAAAGGATAGGTATTGCGTGCTGATTGAGCAAGGCCTTCCTGCTTATCAGGAAGGCCTTGACATGACTTCCCTTACTTGAAGGTCACAGTCCGCATGTTGTACTCACCGACAATTTCGCGAATGCCCGGATACGTTTGGACAATCTCATCGGATTTTGCCTGATTCGCTTCGCCCCATTTTTTCATAAACGCATCGTATTTGGCTTTGGCAGGTTGCAACGACGCGGAGTCTTTGTAGTCTATACCGAGTACGACGTTGAAATCGCCACTGTTCGGCAACTGGCTAACGTGAATCCAATACCCTTCGATCTGACCTAGCTCTTTCGCCACGTCATTCGCCGGTGCCCACGTTTGGCTGAGGCCTTCCAGATACTTGTCGATCATGTTGGAGGCAACTTTGACCGTAGTTACGTTGGTTACTCCCTCGCCGATGTCGTAATCAGTCCACGGCTCAAGATCGGCCAGAGCAACACTCGCGACGCTGGAAAGAACAAGTCCCGCTAGCAATTTACGTAATTTCACTTTTTTCATTCTCCTTGATGTATTAGAGTTTTTTTTTCGACGAACTTCGTGGCAACGAAGATCCGCAGCGCGTGAGAATACGCGTTACCTGCCGGGAAAGCGAGTGAACCGAAATCGACACCCGGGCATTCGCGGCGCCGTCGTCGATAGATCGTCTTACTCATCATGTTTGAGTAGCCAGAGGCATTGTTTGCGTATGCGATCAAGCCCCAAGGGGACGTTCTTGAATTCCGGCGTGTCCCAGAGTTCTGGATCAGCCCAGCCCAATGACGTCATTGCGAGTATTGTTGAAAGACGCCTGTCTACGGAACGGACCCGAATTGACGCCCGGTACCAGAGCTGCGAAATCTTCCCTTCGCGATTGCGGTTGCGCCGGCCACCATCTCGCCGATCAGCTGTGTACGCAGTCGTCTCTGTGACCGCTGCGAGCAATGCCTCTAAGGCCTTCGCCCGAGTACGATCCTTTTTGACCTTGGCCTGGTCTTGTCGCCCCGTCCAACGCTCAAATAGCTCCAGAGCCTTTACGGTGACATTGATAGTGTCGCTCACCCAAGATGCCTAGTAATTGCATGTGCAGGCCAGAGAATATCATTCCCGAAAAGCTGCGTCGTCTTGCTCTTGACTGTTTCGTATCAATAGCCGCCCGTCAAGACTTTACAACGGCAACGGCAACGGCAGCTATCGGGTATAGAGCGGCTATTCGCAACAGGGCAACACTGCGATTACACAGTCACGTATCTGAGTGTAGCCTCTTGAGAATAGTGGTGGCGTCCAAGTCGGAAGCCCCGGCAACAACCTGGTGCGTTTTTTTTGCCTCATACATCGCGGCATCAGCTTTGCGAAGAAGCGTATCCGGATCTTGGCCGTGTTGAGGGAAAACGGCGACTCCTATGCTGACGCCAATCGCGCAGTCGTAGCCTTTGATCTCCATGGGCGCTGCTAAGTGTCTCGCAATCTTTTCGGCCGCCGCGAGAGCACCGTCGTGGCTATTGCACCCTGGCTCAAGTAGTACGGCGAACTCGTCACCGCCGATACGATACTTTTGATCAGCCTTCCTGAGTGCTTGGCACAGACGAGCACCGAATTCTCGCAATACCGCGTCGCCTCCAGCGTGGCCCAGTCGGTCGTTGACCTCTTTGAACCCATCGAGATCCATAGCAAGCAAAGCGACCTCTTCTTTCTTGCGTCCTGCGATGGCGATCAGATGCTCCAGCTGCTTCAGAAACAGGTTTCGGTTACCCAGTCCGGTCAGCGCGTCGTACAGAGCGAGGTGTTCAAGCTGCTTGCTTCGTTTAACGAGCTCAAGTTCTGCCTCTTTTTGGGCGGTGATGTCCTGCACTACGCAGCACACGCCAATGACGGTGCCATCCTTGCTCTTGTCCGGATAATAGCTGTTCCTGAAGTGCCTCGGCTTTCCTGGACGAGCCAGTGTCTCCGCTTTGATCTCCACATTGAGGAGTGCCTCCCCGGTTTCGACCACTTTGCGAAGTCGCGGCGCGACTTTGGCCGCAAGGATTGGAAGCACCTCCTCGAGTGTTTTCCCCAGGCATTCTTCCACCTGAACGCCATTGATGCGTGCTAGCCACTTGTTGAGATAGCGGTATCGCAGGTCCGTATCGTAATAGCAGAGTCCGACTGGCGCGAATGCAAATAGACGCTCTATCTCATCTGACTGCTCGGATAGCGCAGTCTCTTCCACTTTGTCACTCACCCTGGGCGCCTTATGAAGCCTGATACCATTTCGTTAACGTCTTGCAACCACGACGAATTTTACCTCAATGAGGTGGGAACCTCATAAAAGTAGGCTAGCAATTGCCTATACCGGTGATGTGAACCTGGCGTAATACAAGGTCGATGGTTGTGCCGCGCGGCTGACTCATATGGGCCTATCTGCGCAATTGGGAATGTCCGCTTCCACCGATAGCGGTCTTTCAACTTACTGGAAGTTCGGAATTTCGACGGACAGCTAATGGCCAAAAGGAGCTAGTCGCAACACCGAGAATGCCACATCGCTATCCACGTCTGGTTGATACAACTAGCGTAAGGCCGTCGCGGTCAACCACGTTTACTGACATTCCTACGGTGAGGGTCCCGGTATCATCGGGCGCTCGAATAGCTCGCCACATTTCACCTCGTACGGAAACTTGGCCGTGTGAGATTGAGTCGAAGCCAGACATGATGGTAGCTTTTTCAGACGCCAGATCGGAGACCAGATGCTTTTCGCCGGGACCGATACTCACCTTGGTCGGCGCAATAGCTTCCATCGAGGCCGCTATCGCCAGGTCTGCGATGACTGTTGAAACTGCAGCAACAGCAATGAGCGGCATGATTCCCCAATCTGTAAAATTGCTCGTAAGCAGAATCGTAGTTCCACCGACAGTTACTGACGTAGGTAGAATGACCAGCCACCAGGCTATCGAATAGCGTTTCATAGTGATATCAATTTCGAAGGTCTTGCGGTGGCCAGATAACACGGCCCTCCTTTATTTCCTTGAAGAACCAGGTGTCAAACCCCCGAGCTAGTAGCCACTCGATGCGTTCACCTCGCCAGAAAATTTTCTCCCGTTCAAACTTGCTGGTCGTAAAGTCTGACAAAAAATCACGTGTCCTTTTTATGTCAGCTCGAAAGACCTTGTTTTTTCGGAGACGCGACATCCATGAAACCAGATTGGGATGTCGATCAATTGAAAACGGTACACCAAGTGTTCTGGCACTAACTAGGTGTGGGAACAAGGCGATGTCTGCGATCGAAAGTTCGCCGCAGATGTAGTTTGTCTCCGATAGTTCTGATTCCAGTTGATCGTAGACCGTGCCTAGATCTTGCCGCGCGGCGTCCAACATACCATCAGGCATATTGTCGTTTCGATCTGCCCACTTCCAGTATGAGATGTCTACCATGATCGCATCGACGAGTGTATCTGCGATTCGCTCCCACTTGCGTGCCTTCACACGCAGCTTCGATCTGTCGGGGAAAACAGGCACCGCTGGGTATTGATGGTCAAGATAAGAGACGATATCAGATGAGTTCACAACTACGATGTCTTCATCGACCAGCACGGGCACTTCAATTCGATCGTTGACTCGACGAAGCGCCTCGCGATTGTTGCGGTCCAGACCATCGACGTACTCAGCACTTAGCCCTTTCACGTCCAACACTAGGCGGACTTTTCGAGCAAACGGGCTGAAGGCATTGTCGTATAGCAGCATTCCCAACTCCAGCATGAGTGCCGACGACTGCGACACTGGATTGTCTCGCGATTGTCGGCGAAATGGCAGAGGCACGAACGGCCAAAACGGATCAGTAGCAGTCGTTCGCTAGTTTACCAGCCCAGGGGCTGCTTGGGGCCAGTAGGGGACATTCATCGATACCAGTAGTCAGGGCTGGGCGCAGCGACATCGCCCAGCCCCAGCTATTTCAGAACGCGTGTCAGAAGTCCGGATCGGTGCAGCCGATAGCAGGGACGAATGCGGGATCGAAAACTGCGACGCTCGATTCGTCCCCGTTACAGCCGCCTGACCAGCCCGATCCGTTTGGCGGAATACTCGAGTT
>JAOTUB010000201.1 GCA_029864095.1 Gammaproteobacteria bacterium
CCCGTGTCCTCTGAAGCCAGTCAGCTTGTCCCTAAAAGCCATTGATCTAATTCGATTTTGAGTTACGGTAGTGATCACGACAAATCTCTCAAACGGTAGAACACGATGAAAACGGCTGAAGAACTCGACTATCGACTACACCACTTATGCATTTACGACGACAAGCCACGCGACAACATGTGGCCGTATTTGCGTTGGCATCACGGCATGACCAACTACTTTTCCGGTAATGTTTTTCATGTCACCGGGGAAGGCCATTCAGACTACACCTTCCTCGGCTGCGGCGGGCGAGCCTATCAAATACAGATCGAGGCTCCACCTTTTCAATTCGAATACGAACGTAACTGGTGGGCGGACCACGGCCGCGGCTACAACCACATCTGCTGGATAACCTCAGACGCTCGCGCTTCTATGGAGCAATTGCTCGCCAACGGCGCAACCGAAGTCATGCCGTTCGAAGAGTTTCCGACCTACGATGGTTTCGTTGTCCACGACCCGGAGGGTCGCTGGATTGAAATCATGGAGTACACCGACGAAAACTTTCGAGTGCAGGAATTCACGAATGCGCCGTCTGGCGAATGTGGTCTGCAAATGGTCGGTAACTCCGAGGTCTGTGCCGACGTGCCAGGCATGAAGAGTTGGTACGAAAATATTATGGGCATGCGCGTTATCGACGAATTCAAGTCCAACGGTTACCACGAGGTTGTTATGACCGATAAAGACTACGATGACGTCGAGCGTCGATCGTTGTTCGTGCTGCACAACGCGCGCCACGATTTTGAAAAAGATCATCTCGCCAAGCACGGCCCTTACATCAGTTCCATCATCTACCAGGCCAAAGACGTCAAGCGTGCCTGGGACGATGCGCTATGGGCCGGTATGAAGGAACTGCAGGCACCCGAGAAGGACCCGCTGACCGGCCTGCAAACCGCCTACCTGCGTGAGCCATGCGGCGGTAACGTCCTGGCGCTCACTGAGCCCTATGCGCCGTGATTCTTGGCTTTGCACATCCGGGCCTGGTCGTTTCCGATCTCGATAAAGCCAGAGCGTTTTACGAGAAGATGTTCGGCTTTCGCTATTTCGGTGATGAAGGCTGGCAGAACAACAGAACGGTGGACAAGGCCATCGGCGTCGCAGGCTCCGCCTGCAAGGGATACACGCTGGCCGGGCATAACTGCTATCTCGAGCTGTTCGAGTTCAGCGCGCCAAAGCAGGAGGGGCCGTCCCCGAATGAGTTGGGACCGCATGATCTCGGCATACGGCATCTCGCCTTTTTCGTTGACGACTGTCGCGCCGAATATCAGCGACTGCTCGATTTGGGGGGTGACATGCTGGGCGAACCAACGGACCTCGGCGACGGTATTTACGCGGTGTATTGCCGCGACCCCTTTGGCAATATCATCGAGCTAGCCGAATTACCAAGCAAAGAAGAAGACCCGCGCAACCTGCCGGGCATTGGTTCACTAGGAGATTACGCGGGATGACTGACTTGTTTTCGTTAGCGGGAAAACGCGCCTTCATAACGGGCGGCACCTCCGGAATCGGCCGTGCCGTTGCCGAGGCATTTGTCGCCCAGGGCGCAACGGTCGCGGTTGCCGACATCACGGACGGCACCGCCATCGCGAAAGAGATCGGCGCCCACTTCGTGTCGGTAGACGTATCCAATGAAGAGAGTGTGAGGAAGGCCCTGCAACAAGCAGCGGAGCTTTGCGGCGGTAACTTCGACACCGTAGTGCTTAATGCCGGCGTCGGCGACGTCGGGCCAACCTTCGAAAAAACCAAGCAGGCGCTCATCGAGAAGGTGACCAAGATTAACCATTGGGGCGTCCTGTACGGACTTAAGCATGCACCGGCATACATGAACGATGGCGGTTCAATTATCTCGACATCGTCGATGGCGGCGTTTATTAACCTACCCGGGGCTGGTGTTTACTCCGCCGGCAAGCGCGCAGTAACCAGCATGACCGAGATGGCAGCGCTGGAGCTCGGCGCGCGTAGTATCCGCGTCAACTGCGTCTGCCCCGGCTATACGGCCACAGCGCTCGGCAGCGGCGAGGAAGGACAGAAGCTGTGCGAGGCATTCACGGCGCTGGGTCGTGTGGCAACAGTTGACGATATGGCGGGTGTCTACGTTTTCCTCGCGAGTGTTGCCAGTGCTTACATGACGGGCCAGTCTCTGAAAGTCGACGGCGGCTGGGGCTGCGGACCGACGGAAAAGCTGCTCGAGCTGGTAACTGGCGACTCTGCCGCACCGGGTTAGGCCGACCTGACGATGCGTGACGTCAACCACATCTCCTCACGCATCGCCGCGATCGCGATCAACGTGATCTGTATTACTTATTACAACATCATGCCACTGGTGTTGGGTGGCGCTGCCGAGAGCCGAGGTCTGCTCGAAAACCAGCTCGGCTTCGCGGCCGCAGCTTTCATGGGTGGTCTTGCGCTCATAAATTTTGCGGGATTTGCCTGGCTCCGCCGCTATGACTGGCGGCTGCTTGTGCTGGGCGGCAACGCCCTCGCAACACTCGCGTTCATCGCACCTGTCTTCTACTTCAGCGCCGGTGCCTGGATTCTCTGCAACCTGCTGGCTGGTGTGGCAACCGGCATCAGCTATGGGGTAAGTATCGCCTGTCTCGGCGACACGCGTGAGCCCGAGCGAAACTTCGCGCTGGCGTACGCCGCGCAAACATTCCTCTCCGCGGGTCTCATCTTCATGCTGCCGCGGATTTCTGTGTCGTACGACCTGTTCGTGGTCGGGCAAGGAATTTCCGCCGTGCTGATGGCGGGAAGTATCGCGTTGATCCTGATTTTGCCGAAGCGCGGCGCAAAAACCGGAGTTGTCACGAAAGATACTAATACTGGATTGCCGAACGTGCCGCAGGCGGTGCTGGTCATGGCGCTGCTTGTACTGATGCTCAACGTCATGGCCGAAGGCGCGATCTGGGCGTTCATGGAACGAATCGCAGTCACCGGTGGATTGACGACCAGCTTTGCGGCAACCGCCATGGCGTTTTCGTTCTTCGCCTCGGGCATAGGCTCGATCGCGGCGGCCACAATGGGGCGACGCTTTGGAAGCACGAAACCGTTCGTTGTCGCCGTCGCTTTATCAGTCAGCTCGGTCTGGGTCCTCTGGGCCGGTGGCACTGAGCAGATCTTCTTCGCGGGCGTCATGTTGTTTGCGCTCGCCTGGAATCTTGGCTCACCCTATCGCATGGCGCTGGCAACGCGCGCGGACAGCTCGGGGCGCTACTCGACTTTCGTACCGGCAATGCAAACCCTGGGCGCGGCTCTGGGACCGGCGATTGCCGGACTCCTGATAGTGAACGGTTCGTTTACGCCCGTCTATATCATGAGCACGACAGCCTGGCTGATCACGCTGGTATTGTTTATCGCTGCGAACAGGCGCCTGCGCGCTCGCTAGTCGGCTCGTTTGCAGCCCGGCATTGAGCACAACATTTCGAAGAGAAGATTCGCAGCAAGCAGGGACGTATTGCCAGAGGTGTCATAGGGCGGCGACACCTCGACAAGATCACAGCCGACCAGGTTGAGCCCAAAACAGCCACGGATAATCTCGACGCCTTGCGAGGCCATCAGCCCGCCAGGCTCCGGCGTGCCGGTGCCCGGTGCGACAGATGGGTCGAGCCCGTCGATATCGAAACTCAGGTAGGCGGGTACGTCACCGCCAAACGTATCCCGCACTTCCGCCATTAGCGGCGCCAGCGATTTGTACCAGCACTCTTCTGCCGTAACCACACGAGCACCTTGCTGCCGCGACCAGTCGAAATCTTCAGCCGAGTATCCCGTGGTGCGCAGACCAATCTGCACCATCTTGTGCGCATCGATCAGGCCTTCTTCTATCGCCCGTCGGAAGATCGTTCCGTGCGCAATTTTTTCGCCGAACTGGTGATCGTTGATGTCCGCATGGGCATCGACGTGCACCATCGCGACCGGGCCGTGCTTCTTGTGAATGGCTCTCAGGATAGGCAACGTAATCGTATGATCGCCGCCGACGCTGGCGGGTTTCGCATCGTGCCCGAGAATGTCGTCGTAAAAGTTCTCGATGATATCGATCGACTTCAAGAGGTCGAAACTGTTAAGCGCGACATCGCCAACATCGGCTATTTGAAAAGAGTCGAAGGGCGCCGCGCCTGTTGCCATGCAATACGGCCGCACCATGACGGATTCATTACGAATCTGTCGCGGCCCGAAACGCGCGCCGGTGCGATTGCTCGTGCCAATATCGAGACCGACGCCGGCGATTGCTATGTTCAGCCCTGCAGCTGTCTCCGCAGACGGCAAACGAAACATCGTGCCCGGCCCTGCGTAGCGCGGCATCTCGTTGCCGCCCAACGGTTGATTGAATTTACTCACGAGTCGAGTCTAGCTCGATAT
>JAOTUB010000202.1 GCA_029864095.1 Gammaproteobacteria bacterium
CGGGCTGAATGGTTTTACGATGTAGTCGTCGGCGCCGAGACGTACGGCAGCTGTGCGGTCCTGCTGTGTTGTCTGTGCGGTAAGCATCAGCACCTGAGTCCCTGCGAGCTCCTTGTCACTTTTGACGGCCAGGCAGACGTCGTGACCGCTTAGCTTGCCGGGCATCATCACGTCGAGCACGACGACATGCGGACGAAAGCTGTCGACCAGCTCCAGCGCAGCCTGCCCGTTATCGGCCTCGACGATTTCGAACTTGCCGGTGCCCAGTGTCAGATTGACGAGATTGCGCAGCTCCGCCCGGTCGTCGACAACGAGAATGCGCCTGCGCAGGTTGGATGCGTCATCCGCGTAATCGTGTAGCAAATGCTCGACGCGCGCCGCCAGATCGGTCGGCGAAAAAGGCTTCGGCAGAAACGCATCCGCTCCGAAAGACTCGCAGGCGAGGTGGCTTCCCTTGATCGACTGCCCGCTGAGAATCAGTACCTTGGTATGCTCGAAGCGTGGATCTGTCTTCAGTTCCCAGCAAACGCCGAAACCGTCCGGACTGCCCGGCATCTGGAGGTCCAGAATGACGAGATCCGGCACCTCGATGCGCGCTTGCATGAGCGCCGACTCGCCGCCATCGGCGTGACGTATCTGGAACTCGGTTTCACCGAGCGACAAGCTGACCAGTTGGCGAACCTCGGGCTGGTCATCGACCACCAGTATCTTCTTCATCGGTATCCCTTCCTCTCGAGCCTGTTCGTCCGTGACGGTTGCTGCGACCAGTTGCCGGGCCGCGAGACGTGGCTCGCGCCGCCGGCCCGGAAGCAGGCCTTGTAATTGGCGTCGATTTGACGATAATCACTCGTTGGTATATGCTAAAAATGATAAAAATGAAATTTATGATAGATTTGGTCGTGTTGTCAATGGGAAAGTAACCGTTTCGTGAACCATGTCACAGGATGACGTCTACACTACGCGCCAGGCGGCCAAGCGGCTGGGCATGTCCCTGCGGACGGTGCAGCTGTGGGTCGAGAGCGGCACGCTGCCCGCCTGGAAAACCGCGGGCGGGCACCGGCGCATTGCCCGTGATGCGGTGGAGCGATTGGTCCGCGAACAGGATCGGGCCCTCGAGCCCGGCTCGCGCGAAGCGCAATTCCGCATCCTGGTCGTCGAAGACGAAGAGAGTCTGCGCAAGCTCTACGAGGCAAAACTGGCCGGCTGGGACCTGCCGCTCGAGATCCTCACCACGTCGAACGGTTACGAGGCGCTGTTGATCATCGGGGAAAAACGCCCGGATCTTCTGGTTGCAGACCTCTCGATGCCGGCCATGGACGGCTTTCGGATGATTCGCACGCTAAAGTCGTCGGACGATTACCGTGATCTCGAGATCGTCGTGGTCACCGCGCTCGACACGACCGAAATCGAGGATCGCGGCGGCCTGCCCGAGACTGTGCGCGTGTTCCGCAAACCGATCCCGTTTGCGGACCTCGAGGCTATCGTGCGTGACCGCTTTGCCCGGGCTGCCGGTGAATCGTGAGGCGGCGACGGTGTGCAGTTTCGCAAAAAATGAAAAAAACGGCAAATCTATACCCGATTCTGTGATTCGAATCCCGCATTGCTGACCTCGCCGAGTCCGATACACGGCCGCTGAGTGCGCTGCACACTCGGATTTTCGATGCAAGTATTTCAGCAAACGCGCGAGGCTCGTTTCGTTGTCTGCGGTCGGCCTGCCTATCTCAGCGACGCCGCTATCGCGCACCAGCTCTTCAGCCGCGACATTGACCACCATGAAGGCGAATATCCCTGCGGTCAGCGAAAGTCTTGCTTTGATCACCATCAGTTTCATTCCTTGATCTAAAAGGAGTTGCAGGTAAGTTCGCACGCCGTCGGCAAGACGGCTGAGGTTTTGTACGACCCGGAGAAACCCAGACAGTCGCTGCTGGTACAAGGCTCTTATCGGTAAGCGCGAGGTAGGGAAATTGATGTCATTCGATCGAATCAATGACGACAATAATGACGGAACAGAGGTTCTAAGTATCATGACAGGACAAGCACTATGCCAGGGCTTATTTTGATCGTACTGGTTGTTGGTCTGTTCTGGTTTACGATGCGCTTCGTCAAACGTGCTGCAGGGCGCATGGCCACGCTGAGCACAAACGGTCATAAGGCTAAAGGCCGGGTAAGTAAAGTCCAAAAGGAGCGGCTGTCACGCACAGACAACGCGAATCGCGTGACGTACGTATTCAGCGCTACCGATGGTATCAAATACCAACGGGATATCGACGTGTTGCCATCAGAGTTCAGCCAGTATCTCGAAGTGCAGCCAATCGATATCGACTACGATCCACGTAATCCTGAGGTAAACATGTTGAAGAACGTGGTTGACAAGGTGGGTGAGGCAAAGGGTAGATCCAATCAATCAATGGCGCATGGAGCGCGCTTCGTTGAACGAATTCGTCGATGGACATAGCCTTTGAGGCTCGGACAAGTTCCAATTGGCTGTTGCCGATTCCAGCTAGACAGGACAATCAATAGCTCGAAAACGCCCCATGTTTTGGGACCAGTATTGATGGGGACTGACAGACAAGGAGCCAATCGGCGTTAATCGGCGCGTGAGCCAAAGTCTGCTTATACTTTATGAATCAGTGAGATACCGCTTAGCGCCAATTGAGAACAAATTACGTATTAGACAAATTTAGTTCTCCGAAGGCAGGGGTCACAGGTTCGCACCGACGAACGAAGCGAGGACAGGCCGAAGGCCCATCCTGTCGGGCGCGCCATGTTCTCGGAGGTGTTTCGGTCACACGGTTTAATCCTTTAGACCGCGGCATAACGAAGCCCCTGAAAGTCAGCGGAAAAGGAGAAACCAAAAGCGAAAGACGTTGACTTGATGCCCCCGCCGCATCGGAGACGCCGGAAGTGGTAGTCGCCGATGGTCAGTGCGTAGCGGTATTGGCAATTTTCAGCAGTTTCTCGACGCTTGATTGTGTCCGGATCAAACCGGTTAGTCCGATCGCAATACGCCATCCAGATTGCGAAGAGGGTCTCGCACCCAGCCTTCGCTACCGTCAGCGCGGCGCAACTTCGACCACCAGATCTCATCTGGGTAGCGGTCCGTCTTGCCCCAGCAGGAGTCGTCCTCCTCGCAGTAATCGCCTGACCCTGGCAGGTCGATGTCGCTCGCATCGATGATGAAGACGTCTCCGTAATGCCACACACGATAGTAGCCTTCGGCTTGCGAGTCGAGCAGGTAGACAACATCGCCGACAAAGAACTTGCCATAGTCCTTTATTACAGTGACTCGGGTACCACTGACATGAGATTCCGTCCGCAATGGTGTCAGGTTTTCACCCGCCCTGAGCATCGCGACATTCCTGGCGCGGTCGCGTGTATCCGACAGCAGCGGCGTGTCGCGGATAACCCGCCAGACATCTTGCGGACAGGCGCCGTCATAGCATTTACCCGTCACGTCGGCGACGAAAGGCTTGGGCGGTGCGGCTTTCCGCGAGTCCCGGTCGACGGGATGGTAGGTGACCATTTGCGGCGCATCGCCCATGAGGCAGTCCAACTGCTGACCGAGTGACTGATACTGGTTGCCACCGATGGGCACGTACAGCAGCCGTGAATCTGCAGCATCACCGTTGATTATGAGCTCATCCCAGGTGCGCATTTCATGATCCTGTCGTGCATGCCGCATCCGCATCGCGAACTGGTCTTTCTTGAGTTGCACGAAATACGGATCGTTGGGGCCCGAGTAGCCCGTCGTTTCCGCATTTTGTTTCTCCACGTCGGCGCGGATGAACTCCGCCAACAAGCCGCTACCGTCTCGTTCGGCCTGGTCGAGCAATTGGCGCGGAAATGAATGCTCACGGGGCGTGCCGGCCCAAGCTATGACACGCACCTCGTCAGGCTCGGTGTGCTTGAACTCGACGCGATTTACCCGCAGTGGCAGCGGCTCCGCGGCATCGCAGAACCAGCAGTAGCTGACAATCGTTGTGTCCGGCTTAACGAGTTGGTGAGCGGTCGCGACGTTCGCATCGGTTTCCAGGCGACAGGGATCGGCAGTGGCCAACGCGGGCAGACACAGCAGTGCGAACAGCCATCTCCTGATATCGACGGGCGCGGTCATCCGCAGAAGTGTATCGGACCGGCGGCCGCACGCGGCATCTCAGTGTTGCGTTATGAATGGGCTAATCGTGACAGGGTTCACATAATTAAAAATTAATCATAGAAAAATACAGATTATTCAAATATTATTGGATTCATGCATCAATGTTTAAATTGCGAATCGGGACTCGCGGTGACCAAACTGCGCTGCCCAAGCTGCGAGGTCAGCTACGAAGGCGAATTCTCGCTGCCGCGCCTGGCACGCTTGGCGCCCGCGCAGC
>JAOTUB010000203.1 GCA_029864095.1 Gammaproteobacteria bacterium
CACAGGGTACGTCGGGCGGCGATTCCTGCAGCAGTTTCACTCGACTACCCTGCTCGGTCTGAGCCGCTCTCCTGTCGAATCGCGGCAGCCGGTCGCACCATACGACCTCGATGCCGGCGACGATTTACCGATGACGTTGCCGGATGATTACGCTGTTCTGTACACCGTGCCGCCGTCGTCAGTCGGCCAATCCGACGCGCGGCTCAAGCATCTCCTCGGCAAACTGAAGCCGGCGCCACGGCGCTTCGTCTATATCAGCACGACCGGCGTTTATGGCAATCACGACGGCGAAGCGGTCGACGAGGAGACGCCGGTAAACGCCGAGTCGGGGCGGGCCCAACGTCGTGTTGCAGCAGAAGAGCTGCTGAGTTCCTGGGGAATGCGGCAGCACTGCGATATCGTCATATTGCGAGTGCCGGGCATCTACGGCCCGGGAAGGCTTGGAATCGAACGAATTCGTCAAGGTCTGCCGGCCATTGCTGAAAGTGACGCCGGGCCGGGCAACCGCATTCACGTCGATGATCTGGTGAGCTGCTGTGGCGCCGCGCTATCGAGCCATGCCCAAGCCGGAATCTATAACGTTGGTGACGGCGATCATCGCTCGTCGACCTGGTTTGTAACCGAGGTCGCGCGCCAGTCCGGGCTGGAACCACCGCCGACGATCAGCATGGCAGAGGCCGAGCGCGAATTCTCACCGATGCGCCTGTCGTTTCTGCGAGAATCGCGCCGCGTCAGCACGAACAAGATGCGCGACATTCTCGGCGTAAAACTACTGTATCCGAACGCCGATAAGGGCATCCGTGCCAGTATCGATGAAGATCCAAGCGTTCCCTGAGGGGGCGTGTCGGCGGATGTTTGCCGGAAGTAAAGCGCAGCGAAGCGAGCCATGACGGCAAGCATCCGCCGGCGCGTCACCGTTTAGGTCAAGGTTGGCTACGCACGCTGCGCAGCCACGCCGTCAGCGGCTCCCACTCGTCCCAATCGGGCCAGGCGAGATACTCCGGCAGCTCGAAAATGCCGAGACCGCGCGTGTACGCACGAACGTAGTTCTGAGCTTCGCGCAATGCGGCGATGTACGGCACCCTTGCTTTAGTCAGATACTCATCAAGATCGTCAAAAATCAGCGTGTTATCACGCACGCGATTAGCAACCGCGGCAATCTTTACCTGCTTGCGCTGCACTTTGCCTAGGTCCTGCAGCTCTTTGAGAAATGTCGACGTTGCCTGCATGTCGATTGTTGATGGCAGAACCGGAACAACAACCGTTTCTGCATGTTTGACAAGATCTGTCAGTTCCTTGCCGTGCGAACGTGCCGGCGCGTCGCTGACGACGACATCGCAATTGCGCGGCACGCGCCGGAGCCCGTGGTCGAATGCCGCAACGCCTGCAATCGTGGGCCGGTTTTCCGGGCGCCGCTCGAGCCAATCGAGGCTCGAACGCTGTGGATCATAGTCCGCAAGAGCGACGCTCGCGCCCTCGCTGGCGAAATACGAAGCAATGTTAGTTGCGAGTGTGCTTTTACCGCAGCCACCCTTTGCGTTCAGTACCATTATGTGCCGCATGACCTCTCCTCAAGGGCAAAGTTATTGGAGTTTTATGTAAACTACAGAGGCCGTCATCAAATGTCCATTGGCTTGTTTGTTCACCGTTCGGCCACTTTTTTTTCGCCGAATCACGTTTCGCATGGAGTTAAACTCGGCCAATGCAGCTGACATTTTTCAAGATGCAGGGTGCCGGAAACCGGATAGTTGTCGTTGATCAACGTGACACGAATTTGCCACCGCCATCCGCGTCCGAATTGCGCCGCCTTAGCGACGACAGCACCGGTCCCGGGTTCGATCAGTTGATGTGGCTCGGTCCTCCGGGCGATCCGTCCGCCGCCGCCAGCTACCGCGTTTTCAATGCCGATGGCTCCGAGGTCGAACAGTGCGGCAACGGGGTTCGCTGCGTGGTCCGGATGCTCGCGAAGGAAAGCGGCTCACAAAAAAGCTTTGCACTCGAGGGTCCCGCCGGGTTGATCCAGGCGACGGTGCTCGACGATGGGCGCGTAGCCGTAAATATGGGGCCAC
This sequence comes from Gammaproteobacteria bacterium, assembly GCA_029864095.1. Taxonomy (GTDB): domain Bacteria; phylum Pseudomonadota; class Gammaproteobacteria; order Steroidobacterales; family Woeseiaceae; genus UBA1847. Next base: position 2,070 of record JAOTUB010000203.1, read on the forward strand.
CGGAATTTGACCCGGCACGTATCCCGTTCGTTGCCGAGGCGCTGCCCGATCACTACCCGCTCGACGTCGATGGCCGGATTATGGAGGTATCTGTTTTGTCGATGGGCAATCCGCACTGCGTCGTTGAAGTCGATGACGTCGCAACAGCGAAAATCGCTTCGCTCGGTCCGGCGATTGAGCATCACGAGCGTTTCCCGGCTGCAACTAACGTCGGTTTTATGCGTATTCGCGACCGCGGCAACATCGACCTTCGAGTTCACGAACGCGGCGTCGGTGAGACGCTGGCCTGTGGTACCGGCGCATGCGCCGCCGTCGTGGCCGGACGGCGGCTTGGCAAACTGGATGAAGTCGTCACCGTCCGACTGCCTGGCGGGCAACTCGTGGTAAGCTGGCGCGGTGGCGCAGAGCCCGTCTGGCTGACCGGTAATGCCGAACTGATTAGTGAAGGGGCGATCGATCTATGAGCACACAGCGCAAGCCGGAATTCCTCGATCAAGACATTTCAGAGCAGGCGATTCAGGACTACCTCGAAGAACATCCCGACTTTTTTGAGCGCCACAAAATATTACTAGGCCGACTCGAATTGCCGCATGGGGCGGGCGGTTCCGTTTCTCTTGTCGAACGCCAGGTTTCAACGCTGCGGCAAAAAGAGCTCAAGCTCGAGCGTCAGCTCAAGGAACTAATCGAAGTCGCGCGGGCGAACGACGTTCTTTCTGCAAAAATTCACGAACTGACGCTGCAGCTGTTTGCGGCCCGTGACCTGCAAGCATGCGTATCGGCCATCGAACAGGCGATGCGCAGGGGTTTCAATGCCGATCATTCAATTCTCGTACTATTTGGTGATTCGACAATGTTCGAAGATATCGAAAGCGGACGCTTCTTCCGCGTCGTCGATCGTAACGACGCGACGCTTGGCCCCTTCGACACTTTTCTACAAGGGCGCGGTCCGCGATGTGGCCAGGTCCGCGATTCGCAACGAGAATTTCTGTTTCACGACGATGCTGAGGAAATAGGTTCGGTGGCGCTCGTGCCGCTCGGTGACAAAGCGCGGATCGGCTTTCTCGCGATCGGCAGCGTCGACACCAACCGCTTTCACCCGGGCATGAGCATCGATTTCTTGGCGCGCGTCGGAGATCTGGTCGCCGCAGCCCTGAAACGTTATTGAGACACGTTCAGGATAAAGGGAGTCCATTAGGTGGACGACGCTGAGACGGACTGGATCGCAAAGTTCATGCGCCACCTCGAGTACGAGCGCCGTCTATCCGGTTTGACCTGCAAGCACTATCGCCGCGATCTCGAGGCGCTCCTGGCATTCTGCGAAGAGCACGACGTCGAACGCTGGCGTGACGTCGATAGCGAACACATCCGCGCCTGCTCCGCCAGCAGCTACCGTCGCGGACTGTCGTCCAGGAGCATTCAGCGCCGGTTGTCCGCAGCCCGAACGTTTTTTCGCTACCTGCTCCGCGAGAAGCATGTCAAGACAAACCCGGTGGTGGCCGTATCTGCCCCGAAATCCGGCAAGCGACTGCCCGGCAACCTCGACGCGGACCGCATGGCCCGTCTGCTCGATATTCCGGGTAATGAGCCGATCACCAATCGCGATCGGGCGATCCTGGAACTTCTGTATTCATCGGGGCTGCGGTTGTCGGAGCTGACCGATCTTGACTGTGGCGACGTGGATGCCGAGGACCGAACCGTGCGTGTCACCGGCAAGGGCAACAAGGACCGCATCGTGCCTGTTGGCAAACATGCGCTGCAGGCGCTGGCAAAATGGCAAAAATCGCGAACAGCGTTCGCGGCGCCGGATGAAAGAGCCCTGTTCGTCAGCAACCGCGGTACACGCCTTAGCCCGCGCTCCGTGCAGGCCCGCGTAAAGCATTGGGCCAAGCGTCAGGGCATTGACACGAAAGTGTCTCCGCACCTCTTTCGCCATTCGTTTGCCACGCACCTGCTCGAGTCGAGCCACGATCTGCGCGGCGTTCAGGAACTGCTCGGCCACGCCAACATCTCGACGACGCAGATCTATACGCACCTTGACTTCCAGCATCTCGCCCAGATATACGATCAAACTCATCCTCGCGCGCGGGCCAAAGCAAAAGACAAAGCCTGATCGCCCCCAACCCAGGTAAAGGATCATGGAGCAATTTCGAGGGACGACCATTGTCTCCGTACGCCGTAATGGCGTCGTCGCCATCGCAGGCGACGGCCAGGTCAGCATGGGCAATACCGTGATGAAAGGTAACGCCCGGAAAGTGCGGCAACTCGCCGATGGCCGCGTCATTGCAGGCTTTGCCGGCGGCACG
>JAOTUB010000066.1 GCA_029864095.1 Gammaproteobacteria bacterium
GTATCGGCAAACTACCTCCAACGTCACATCGGGACGAACCGTCACGATGTCAACGTTCATCAGGCCACCGGCACTGTCCTCGTCATAAGCAAGGACCTGTCGCAGACGCTCCTCATCCTGGTCGTCGAGCGACTGCAAAACCTTCTGCGTAACAGTCTCCGGCAAGTCGATCAGCAGGTCGGCCAGGTCGTCCAGCTGCATGCCTTCGGTTGCGGCAATGAGTTGTTCGGTCTTCATGCCCTTGATCAGGCCGTCGCGAACCTCGTCGGCAACCTCGACGAGGACGTCACCCTCGTCGTCCGAACTAACCATTTCCCAGAGCACGGTGCGCTCGCGCAGGGGCAGGGACTCGAGCAGGCGGGCGATCTCAGCTGGATGCAGACTATGGATCATCAGGCGCGCAGAACGCATGCCACCGCTGTCTAGCTGCTCGCGCAGCAGCTGCAGATTGGCCTGAGTGTGTTCTCTCGCTTCCATGGACGCTGGCCTCAGAAAGGTAGCGGGAGTTTAACCGTCTTAACCGCGACACGCACGGCGAGGCTGCGGTCGGTCCGCGACCATCACCTTGTACTCAACCGCAGGTCGGCCCTCTACGTCTTGCTTAACGGGTGAGTAGCAAGCTCATTATGGCGAGTGAGGATAGGATCATGAATGTCGTGCAGGGCCGCAGCAAGCTTATCGGTCATGTACACGGAGCGGTGCTGGCCCCCTGTGCAACCGAGTGCAACAGTGAGATAGCCTCGCTGCGACTCATTGTACTTGGGAATCCAGCGCTTCAGAAACGCGAAAACGTCATCGAACATCGCTACAAATGCCGGCTGTGCATCAAGAAAATCCACAACCTCCTGATCACGGCCTGTCAATCCCCGGAGCTCGACGGTCCAGTAAGGATTTGGCAAGCAACGCAGGTCGAATACGAAGTCTGCGTCGGCGGGAATGCCATGCTTGAAGCCAAAGGATTCGATCAGAACCGAAAGAGCGTTCGTCTTGCGCCGATCGATGCGCGCGCGGATCATGTCGGCCAATTCATAAATGCTGGTGCGCGATGTATCGATAATCAAATCTGCGGAATTGAGCACTTCAGCCAGAATCTCGCGTTCGCTCGCAATAGCGGCGCGCAACGCGGTGCCGTGCTTGGCGAGCGGATGCCGCCGACGTGTCTCGCTGTAGCGCTTGAGCAGGACGTCATCACTCGATTGCAAAAAAAGCAGTTCGGTCTGGACCTTCTGTTGGCGAAGATCTTCAATCAGCTGCGGCAGCGCTTCCAGGTTCTGGCGTCGATTACGCGCATCGACGCCGACAGCCAGCAAGCTCGTCGAACCGTTCTCTCCTGACCCGATCTCGTCGATTACGGACCTGAGCAGGGCGGCCGGCATGTTGTCTATGCAGTAGTAGCCAAGGTCTTCCAGCACATGCAGAGCTACGGTCTTGCCCGAACCAGACAGACCGCTGACAATTATCAGGCGCATAGCGCCTCGTAAAGATCGCTGCTCGAGGTAGCTTCGCGCAGTCTGGTGCGCAAATCGTTATCGCCTAGCAGTTCGGCAATACCGGAGATGTTGGCGTGATCCTCGTCGCCCACCTCGGCGGGCACCAGGAGGCCAAAGACCAAGTCTACCGCCTCACCATCCGGCGAATCAAATTCAACAGCCTCGCTGAGCTTAATCAGGGCAGCAACGCTGGTATCGAGGTCTTCAACTCGACAATGCGGAAACGCGACACCTTGATCGAGACTCGTGCAGCCAAGGCGCTCGCGTTCAATCAAGCTCGCAAAAATGTCGTCACTTGATATGCCGGGCAACGAACGGACCAACAGCTCGCTTAGTATTTCAAGGCAATGCTTTTTGCTGCGGGCATGTGCGTTGCACAGCACGTTGTCTGGCCTGATAAGTTGTTTGAGCAACATTTGGAATGAGCTTCAAGGCGAGGTTAAGGTCCGTGCGACGGCGAGCCGCACGGGCCGACGGCGGATCAGTATTTTATCCTGCGTACTTCCCTTGCGCGGTGGTCGACAAGCTTTTCTTTATATTTTTTTACCCGTCGATCCAGTTTGTCCACCAGACCATCAATGGCGGCGTACATATCTTCTTCGGTGTTATCAGCGTAAATCGTACCACCATTCACTTTGATTGTGGCTTCCGCTTTATGCCGCAATTTTTCCACCGTAAGGATACAGTTTACGTCAGACACCAGATCAAAATGACGCTCGATCTTTTCAATTTTGGATTCGACATAACCTCTTAGGGCGTCGGTTACCTCGACATGATGGCCTGAAATATTCAATTGCATAGTTGTCTCCCATACTTGTGGTGTCGTACGCGTCCGGCCCTCAGCATCCCACGCGAAGATAGAACGGAACTCGCACGTTTGTCACAGCTTCAGATTACAGTTCCGGTGCACCTCCTTCTGTAGGGTCAGATACGTATATCGACTACTCTCGTTGCGATATTCCTGGGTTATGCCGGGCGCTTCCTGCGGTCACTCGACGACACAATATTCATAGACTCACGGTACTTTGCCACCGTGCGCCTGGCAACCGAAATGCCTTCCTCCGCCAGCATTTTGGCGATTTTGCTGTCGCTAAGCGGCTTTGCCGGATTCTCGGCGCCGATCAGCTTGCGAATCTTGGCGCGTACCGACGTCGATGAGCGGTCCTCGCCATCAGTTGTTGACAGATGAGACGAGAAGAAATACTTGAATTCGAAAACGCCACGTGGCGTATGCATGTACTTATTCGTGGTGACTCGCGAAATCGTCGATTCGTGCATACCGATCTCATCCGCAACGTCTCTGAGCACCATAGGTTTCATTGACTCGTCGCCGTGCTCGAGAAACTCTGTTTGTCGGGTCACGATGCAGGTCGCCACTTTCATCAGAGTCTCGTTGCGAATCTCGAGGCTGCGAATCAGCCAGCGGGCTTCCTGCAACTGCGAGCGCAGTACCGCATGATCGCCGTTGCCGCGCAGCAGTCGGGCATATTGCTGATTGACAGAAAGCCGTGGCACGCCGGTAGGGCTGATCTCGACCTGCCAGCGGTTGTCGACTTTGCGGACAAATACGTCGGGAATCACATATTCGGTGGCAGCTGGACTGACCGCCAGGCCGGGCTTGGGGTTGCAGCTTTTGACAAGCGCCAGCGCGTCGTGAAGGTTCTCATCGGAGGTTCGCAGTGCGCGCCGCAGCTCGCCGTAGTCTCGGCTCGCAATCAGGTCCAGATGACTCTCGGCAAGCTCGATCGCGAGCGGCAATCCGGGTGTCGACGCGTCAAGCTGTTGCAACTGCAAGATGATGCATTCAGAAATCGAGCGGGCGCCGACACCGACAGGATCCAGGCGCTGAACTTTTTCGAGCGTCTCCCTGATCTCGGCCGCGGTGATCTCTGATTCGCGGTCGAGGCTCGCGGCTATTTCGTCGAGGTCGGCGGTAAGGTAGCCATCGTCATTGATTGAGTCGACAATTGCCTCTCCGATCACAAGCTGCCGCGGTGAAAAGTGTTCCATCTCCAGTTGCCAGAGCAAGTGCTCTCGCAGCGTCTGGCCGGATTCGTCAGCAAACTCGGTGATCGGTCGGCCTTCGCCATTCCAGCCGCCATCCTGAATGCGCTCAGCGGATTGCGCTTGCCAGGTGTCTTCGGCGCGAATGGTCTCGACTTCGGCAGTCGTCTCGGCGCTCGTCCGCGGGGCGTCCGGCAGGTCCTCCATCTCGAGCATGATGTTTTCTTCAAGCGCGTCCTGAATCTGTGCGTTGAGATCCAGGACCGGCAATTGCAAAAGCCTGATGGCTTGCTGCAGTTGCGGCGTCATCGTCAGCGTCTGTCCGAGTTTTAACTGTAGCGACGGTTTTAACATTAATTGGCATGCGCCGTAGAGGCGAGCATTCGGTTGACGTTTGTGTTGTGGTCAGTTTGCCTCAGAGTTTGAACTCCTGTCCGAGATACACTTCTCGTACGTGATGATTTTCCAATATTTCTTCTGGTGAGCCGGAAGCAATCAGGCTCCCATCACTCAGTATATAGGCTCTTCCGCAAATTCCGAGCGTTTCCCGAACATTATGGTCAGTGATCAGGACACCGATTTCCCGTTCGCACAAGTGCTTGATTATTCGCTGAATATCGAGCACCGAAATCGGGTCAACGCCGGCGAAAGGTTCGTCGAGCAATACAAACAACGGGCTTGCGGCAAGCGCCCGGGCGATCTCGACACGGCGACGTTCGCCGCCGGACAGGCTAATGCCGAGGCTGGTCCGGACGTGACCGACGTGCAGTTCGTCAAGCAGGGTCTCGAGTTCCTCCTCGCGACCGGCCCGGTCAAGATCGTCGCGGGTTTCCAGGATCGCAAGGATGTTTTGTTCGACGGTTAGTTTGCGAAAAATCGACGCCTCCTGTGGCAGGTAGCCGAGGCCGAGCTTTGCGCGACGATGCATCGGTTGCGCTGTTAGATCCTGCCCGTCAAGTAGTATTGTGCCGCTGTCTGCGGAGATCAAACCGACGATCATATAGAACGCCGTCGTCTTGCCAGCGCCGTTGGGGCCGAGCAGCCCAACGACTTCGCCGCTTCTGATTTCCAATGACAGGCTCTTGACGACTTTGCGAAGTTTGAAACTTTTGGAGATATCCTGGGCACTGAGGATGCTCATGGATCCTCGTCCTCCACGCTCGGGTTTTCACCGTTGCCGGGTTCCTCGGCGTCCGTTTCTGTTGCCGTCTCAGGGGTGACTGTGATCTTTACTTTTTTGTCGCCGTCGGCCGAAGACTGAGCTTTGATGCTTTGCTCGTTTATATTGTAAACAAGGAAGCTCGACGAAATCTGATTACCGCCCTCGGTGATGACCGCCTCTTCCGAGAACTCAACGACACCGGTATCGAAGTCGTACTGCAGTTTTCCCGCCTTTGCATAGGTGATCTCGTCGCTGCCGAGACGACGCAGCTCGAAAGTAGCGGGGGACCCCTCGATCGCAGCGTGTCGAAGTTGCGTGTCGGTAAATGTCAGATCGGCAGACTCACATTCGATGTGGCCGGCGTCGACGTCGATTATTACGTTGCCTGAGAAACGCCAGACACTGTCCTTGAAATCGAGCTTGCTCGCTTGGCCAACGTCAGCCTCGATGTTGGTATTGCCCTGCGACAATCGCAGACCCCGAAACATCAACATCGAGCTCTTGCCGTCATAGTCCGTCGATTCGGCGTCGAGCGAGATAGGGAGCCTCAGATCGCCAGCGGTCTGCGCGAAAACCAGGCATGGCAACACGGACAGAATTGCGAGGCTACGGGCGGTCATCGTGTGTAAGGTCTTCATGGAGCAAACTTGCCGCTAACGTTAGACTTGAGTTCCACGTGGTTGTCCTTGAGCGATGCTAGCATGCCTGTTGCAGTCAGACTGCGGGCGCCGATTCGTATTTGCACTCGCTCGTCAGTCTCTGCCAGATAGTTCTCGGGGTCGAACTCGAGATACCGGGTTCGAATCTCTGTGTCGTTGCCGGAAAAACCTTCGGCGCTGACTGCCCGAACGTGGCCCCGTAGCAACACACGTTGTTCGTCCTGGTTGATCGTCGCGGAATCCGCATTGACCGTCCACGGAACCTCGCTTTGCGGCGAGTAGTCGATGCGTACGTCGGTGAACGTGACCCGATTATCGTCCTGCTGTTCGGCTTGCGCGGCGCGAATCTCATAAAGAAGTTCGCCGTCCGGGCCCGTGCCGAGAATTCTTGCAGATTTCAGATAGTAGCCGCGATGCGCGGCCTCGAACGGAGGCGCATCGGCGTCGTCGCCGCGTCCAGTACGCGCGAGATACCAACTTGCCACTGCCCCGGCCGCGAGTAGCGCAAAAACAACGAGGTTGCGTGGACTGGTCATTTACTCCGAGCCGTCATGCGCCGCCAATATCAGATCACACACTTCGCGCACCGCACCGAAGCCGCCCTTGGCAAGCGTCGTATGGTCACATTGCTCGCGCACCGCACGCACCGCATTGGCCACGGCAAACGAGAAGCCGACATGTCGCAAGAGAGGCAGGTCCGGAACGTCGTCGCCAACGAATGCGCACTCAGTCGCCGCAATACCAAGTTCTTTTGTCAGTCGGTCAAGGGCTGCAACTTTGTCCTTGCAACCCTGCAGCACGTGGATGACGCCAAGTTCTGCCATCCGTCGCTCGACGGCGGCGGACTGCCGGCCGCTGATCACTGCGACGTTGATTCCGGCGTTGATCAGCCGCCGAATTCCAAAGCCGTCCTGAGTGCTGAATGCTTTGGACTCGATGCCGTCGTCAGAGAGGTAGAAACGACCATCCGTAAATACGCCGTCAACATCAAAGGCGGCCAGCCGAATCTTCTGCAATTGGTTCGCGGTGATCGCAGCGTTCACATGATGCCTGCGCGAAAAAGATCATGAATGTTCAGAGCGCCGATCAGGCAGCCATCATCATCAGCAACCAGCAACGACGTAATCTTGTTCGTTTCCATCAGATGCACGGCTTCCGCAGCCAAAACGCCGCTGGTTGTGGTCTTGCAGTTCTCATGCATGATTTCGCGCATCGGCGTGCCGTGTACATCCACTCCGGCATCAAGTGCCCGTCGCAGATCACCGTCCGTAAAAATGCCGAGAATTTTGTCTTGTTCATCGACTATCGCCGTCATGCCCAGGCCCTTTTCGGTCATCTCCATCAGGCCGTCCCTTAGCCGCACCTCGGGTCTGACTTTCGGTAATGCATCCGCCGTGCGCATGACATCAGCAACGCGCGTGAGCAATCGCTTGCCGAGGCTGCCACTTGGATGGGACATCGCGAAATCCTCAGCGGTGAAGCCACGGATCTTCAGTAACGCTACCGCGAGCGCATCACCCATCGCGAGGGTAGCCGTTGTGCTCGCCGTCGGCGCAAGGTTCAGTGGACAGGCTTCTTCGGTGACGCTGACATCGAGATGTACATCTGCGGCTTTCGCAAGCGTCGAAGCCGGATTGCCGGTCATTGACAGTAGCTTCGCGCCCATGCGCTTCACGCGCGGCAGGATCGTTACGATTTCATCAGTTTCACCGGAATAGGAAACCGCAAGCAATACGTCCTGGCCCGTGATCATACCCAGATCGCCATGACTCGCCTCGGCCGGATGCATGAAGAAGCCAGGCGTGCCGGTGCTGGCAAGTGTTGCGGCAATCTTGCTGCCAATGTGGCCGGACTTACCCATACCGGTAACGACTATGCGGCCGGGTGTGTCGAGACACAACTCACAGGCGGCGACGAAATTTGCGTCGAGTCTCACGCGCAGGGATTCGACAGCGCGGGACTCGATTTCCAGCACCTCGCCGGCTAGCGCCAGCAGTTCTTCGGATGTCAGCTTCTGCGGCAATTCAAAGCCCAGGTCTTTGTCATTCAGGCATTGTAACGTTTTGCAGCACGACGTAGGAATCGTAGGCGATGAAAGCGATCACCAAAGCAACGCCCTCAATTCTCGAAAGCTCGTTCTTGCCATCGTACTCGTAGGTCATGGCGAATAGCACCAGCGTGAAAGCGACCATGACAAAAATGTGCAGCGACAGCACAGACGGTGCCAGGGCCGAAGGCGCAATCGTCGCGGCTATGCCGATAACAGCCAGAAGATTGAAGATATTCGAGCCGACGATATTGCCGATAGCGAGCCCGTACTCTCCTCTCAGCGCGCTGACCAGCGAGACCGCAAGTTCGGGCAGGCTCGTGCCTAATGCGACGAGCAGTATGCCGATAACCACTTCGCTGACACCGAGAAAACGGGCGATTTCTATCGAGCCATCGACCAGCAAGTGGGCGCCGACCAGCAAAGAAGCTAGACCGATCAAAAGCCAGATGATAGCCGTGCGCGTGGTTACGTTGGCAGGAATCTCGTCCTCATACTCCTTTTTGATCGGGTCACTCGGTGCGGATCGCATGCCCAATCGGGCAAGCCAGATCATAACGATCACGAGTCCTGTCAGCATCACGACGCCGTCAATATGACTCAGGTAGGAGTCGAGGAACAACGAAACCGTCAGCAGGGATACCGCGAGCAGCGCCGGCATCTCGCGCCTTAGCGTGTCCGACCGGAGCTGTATCGGCCGGACGATCACAACGCAGCCGAGTACTAGTCCGATATTAACGATGTTTGAGCCGATCGCGTTACCAATAGCCAGCCCTGGCTCTCCACGAATTGCCGCCACCACCGAAACGAGGATTTCGGGGGCTGAAGTTGCGAACGCGACAATAGTCAGGCCGATCAATATTGGTGCGACGCCCATATTGCGCGCCGTAGCGGCGGCCCCATGCACGAACCGGTCGGCACCCCAGATCAGGAGTAAAAGTCCGCCAACGACTTCGAGAGTATTGCCGAGCATATAGTTAGAAATGGGCCGTATAGGGCCGGCTATCATACACAATCGCCGCGGCGCATTGGGAAGCCCTGCACTTTCCGGGTACACTGCGCGCCCCGGAGCCTAACGTAGCATCTGATCAGCATGGACCCAGTCGAGATAAGCGGCCTGATCGAGGCCGGATTCGATAACGCAACCGTCAAGGTTCTCAGTGACGACAACGCACATTTCGAGGTGCTTGTGATCGCCAGCGAATTCGAGGGCAAGCGGCCATTGGCACGGCACCAACTCGTGTATCAGTGTCTTGGTGCACTTGTGGGCAATGAGATCCATGCACTCTCCATTCGGGCATTGACGCCGGAAGAGTGGCAGGCGCAAGCGCGTGGATAAGGCCGTTGGATAAGCTTCTCATTCAGGGCGGTGCGCAACTGTCCGGAAAGGTCGCGATATCGGGCGCGAAGAACGCCGCTTTGCCGATTCTTGCAGGTACCTTGCTTGCGACCGAACCCGTGATTGTGCGCAATGTGCCGCACCTCAAAGATGTAACAACGACGATTTCGCTGCTGCAGATGATGGGTGTGCAGGTCACGGTCGATGACCAGCTGAACGTTGAGGTCGATGCGAGCCAGGTTAACCGGCGTGAGGCGCCGTACGAACTCGTCAAGACAATGCGCGCGTCTATCCTGGTACTCGGGCCGCTCGTCGCCAGATTTGGCGAGGCGGACGTGTCACTGCCGGGAGGCTGCGCGATCGGAGCGAGGCCGGTCAATCTGCATGTTGCCGGACTGCAGTCGATGGGCGCGCATGTCGTCATCGAAAACGGATTTATCAAAGCCCGCTCTGACCGGCTGCAAGGGGCGCACATTGTATTTGACACCGTGACGGTGACCGGCACGGAGAATCTGCTCATGGCTGCGGTACTTGCCGACGGCGAGACCGTGCTCGAAAACGCTGCGCGCGAGCCTGAGGTGACAGACCTCGCGACATTCCTTATTGGTATGGGTGCAAAAATAGAAGGCGTGGGAACAGGCACGATCACGGTTCAGGGTGTCGACAGGCTTGGCGGAACCGACCATACGGTTTTGCCGGATCGCATCGAGACAGGGACGTATCTCGTAGCCGCCGCGATGACAGGCGGACACATCAAGGTCATGGATACGGCGCCCGATACGCTTGAGGCGGTGCTGATCAAGTTGCGCGAAGCCGGCGCGACCATAACGATCGGAAAGGATTGGATCGAGATTGACATGAGCGGCAGGCGACCGCATTCCGTCGACGTACGAACGGCGCCGTACCCGGCATTTCCCACCGACATGCAAGCGCAGTTCTGCGCGATGAATGCGGTTGCGGACGGCATCGGCACGATCACGGAAACGGTTTTCGAAAACCGCTTTCAACATGTGCTCGAGTTGCAAAGAATGGGTGCCGACATTCAGCTCGAAGGCAATACCGCGATCTGCACGGGAGTCAGGCAGCTGACCGCGGCTCCCGTTATGGCTACCGACCTGCGTGCATCTGCGAGCCTGGTGCTGGCGGCGCTTGCTGCGGAAGGCGAAACGCTCGTCGATCGTATCTACCATGTCGATCGCGGCTATGAGCGGATCGAAGAGAAGTTGCACCAGCTTGGCGCAACAATTCGACGCGTTCCATCCTAGTCCGGTGAACCTGGCCGTTCTGCGACGATAACGGTTGTCGTGAACCGCTCGCCATCTTTTATGCCAACCAGTTCGACCGCGTCACCGGGACTTGTACCGGCCACGAGCAAACGTGCCTGCCGGTCAGTGAGAATCGGCTCGCCATTGATTGCGATGATGACATCGCCACGCTGCAGATTGGCCGCGGCGGCAGGACCACCATCAAATACATCGCTGAGCAATATTCCGACGTTTCCCTCGAGACCCATCGCAATCCGTTCTGCGTTTGTCAGGTTGTCGGGCGTAAAGCCCATCCAGCCACGAATGACGCGACCATGCTTTTTGAGTTCCGCGACAACGCCGCGTACGAGGTCGACAGGAATGGCAAAGCTTATACCCTCGGTTCCTGAATCCTGTGCGAGCACAGCCGTATTTATTCCGACCAGCTCACCGTCGACATTGATCAATGCACCGCCAGAGTTGCCGGCGTTGATTGCCGCGTCAGTCTGAATAAAGTTCTCGAATGTGGTCAGATTTAGCAGGCCGCGCCCGGTCGCGCTAACGATGCCTTGGGTTACGGACTGGCTCAGTTCATAGGGATTACCGATCGCCAGCACGACGTCGCCAATTCGCAGCTTTCCCGAATTGCCAAGGCGTACCGCCGGCAGGGTCCCGAGGTCCACCTTGAGCAGAGCAAGATCGGTTTCGGCGTCGACGCCGACGATTTCCGGATTGGCAGATCGCCCGTCGGACAGCGTGACGAGAATCTCGGCTGCCTGTCCTACCACATGGTAGTTCGTGACGAGATAGCCCTCTGGATCAATGATCACAGCGGAACCCACGCTCGACTCGACGCGAAATCGTGCTCGCTCGTCAGGTGACAGCCTGTATTCGACAAGACGTTTCGTAATGATACTGGCGACGGCAGGTGCACTGATATCGACAGCGTCCGCGTAGCTTGCCGGTGCAACGTTGCGACCCCCGCTGATTATGGGCAGCAGCTCCGGCCGTATGAGCACGACTAGAAATGCAAGCGCCAGACCGACAACGATCGATTGCGCGACGAACAGTACTACGGATTTTAAACCAGCCAAACTAAATTCCTTTGAGAATCATAGTGTTCAGTGACTTGGCTAGCCAACTTCGGCGCGCGATGTGTATAATCCGCGACTGCTTAGCACGAAGCCCGCGGCCAGACGTCATCCTGACGCCAAACCAGGGCTGCTGCAAATCTAACTGTATCGATACAAAGCATAAAAACGCGCTGACAAAGGGCCTCATAACAATCCTTTATTCAGCCGGGCGTATGGGAGTGCCTGATGAACGAAGACGACGTTGATCGCATTGATCGCAACAGACGTCATTTTCTTACGGTAGCAACGGCCGTGACCGGCGTAGCCGGTGTTGGTCTTGCCGCGATTCCGTTTCTGTCGTCGCTGAAACCGAGCGCGAGAGCGCAGGCCTTGGGGGCGCCGGTTGAGGTACCAATCGGATCGATGTTACCGGGTGAGATGGTTCGTGTCCTTTGGCGTGGCAGGCTCGTTTTCGTGCTGCGGCGTACGCAGGAAATGCTGGCGCATCTGCCCGATGATGTTGCCGATCTCAAGGATCCGAACTCCGAGGTTGTCGAACAGCAGCCCAAGTACGCAGTGAATGCAACCCGATCTGTAAAGCCAGAATTCCTGGTTGTCGAAGGTTCGTGCACTCATCTGGGCTGTGCGCCGCTAGAGGATTTCGAGGTTCGACCCGCCGAAAGCTGGAATGGCGGCTTCTTCTGCCCCTGCCACGGTTCGAAGTTCGATCTTGCCGGACGGGTACACAAAGGTGTGCCGGCGCCAACAAACCTGCGTGTTCCACCGTACAGATTTGTCCGAGATGACCTGATCCTCATCGGTCAGGATACGGGAGCAGCATAATGGCGAGAATCGAAGCGGAGGTCGGCAGACCTCAAGGCGGATTCCTTAAGTGGATTGATGATCGTTTCCCGTTTACGGCGACGCTCAAGTACCACGTAACCGAGTACTACGCCTCGAAGAATTTCAATTTTTGGTACGTCTTCGGTGTATTGGCGTTCGTCGTGCTCGCAATCCAGTTGGTGACCGGGATTTTCCTGACCATGAATTACAAGCCGGCCGCCGCCGACGCGTTTGCCTCTGTTGAATACATCATGCGCGATGTCGAGTGGGGCTGGCTGATTCGGTACATGCATTCCACTGGCGCGTCGTTCTTTTTCGTCGTCGTGTACCTGCACATGTTCCGCGCGATGCTGTATGGCTCGTACAAGAAACCTCGCGAGCTGATCTGGATTATCGGCATGCTGATTTTCTTTGTGCTTATGGCCGAAGGATTTGCCGGCTACCTCCTGCCATGGGGACAGATGTCATACTGGGGCGCGCAGGTCATCATCTCCCTTTTCGGCGCGATACCGGGAATTGGCGAAGCTCTGGTCGAAATCATACGCGGCGACTACTCGATTTCCGATATCACACTAAACCGCTTCTTTGCATTGCACGTCATTGTGTTGCCACTTGCATTGATCGGCTTGATCTTTGTTCACATCGTTGCGCTGCATGAAGTGGGGTCGAACAATCCTGACGGTATTGAGATCAAGCAGAATAAAGGTCCTGATGGCGTGCCGCTGGACGGTATTGCGTTTCATCCGTACCACACGAGCAAGGACCTTGTTGCGATAATCATATTTCTGATGGTTTTTTCAGCCGTTGTTTTCTTTGCGCCAGACATGGGCGGCTACTTCCTGGAGCACGCAAATTTCGAGCCAGCTAATTTGACGGCAACTCCCGAGCACATCGCGCCAGTCTGGTACTTCACGCCGTTCTACGCAATTCTGCGCGCCGTTCCCGACAAGCTCTGGGGCTTCATTCTGTTCGTGTTCGCAGTCCTGTTGCCGGTTTTTCTGCCGTGGCTGGATCGTGCGCGAGTCAAATCGGTCCGCTATCGTGGCTGGATTTACAAGTCAGCGCTGGCCATTTTTGTTGTGACCTTTCTTACGCTGGGTTGGCTGGGCACGATGCCTGCCGAGAATATCTACGTGATCGCGGCACGCATCTTCTCAGCGCTGTACTTCGCGTTCTTCCTGTTGATGCCGTATTACACGACCATCGACAAGACCAAGCCGGTGCCGGACAGGGTGGTCTATCATGGATAGGTTAAGGTTGCTCAGCGGCGTTACGGCGATCCTGGCGCTCGTGATCTCCGCAGATGGTTTCGCTTCGAGCGCTGGCGCTGAGCTGGAACCGGCGAACATCGACCCGGGCAATATTTCGTCGCTGCAGCGTGGCGCGAGGAACTTCATGAACTATTGTTCCGGCTGTCACTCCGCGCAGTACGTCCGTTACAACACAATTGGCAAGTATCTCGAACTGTCGGAAGAGCAACTCGTAGATAATCTGATGTTCAATGCGGAGAAGACCTTTGAGACCATTCAGTCATCGATGCCCGCTGCAGATGCGGCGCGCTGGTATGGCGTTGCGCCTCCCGACTTGTCTCTGATGGCAAGGGCCAAAGGGTCTGACCACATCTACAATTTTCTGAAAGGCTTTTATCTCGATCCGGAAAGTCCGACGGGTGTCGACAATCTGGTTCTTGCAGGCACGAGCATGCCGCACGTGCTGTGGGAATTGCAGGGCTATCAACGAGCGAGTTTCGCTGAGCACACTGAGGGCGGTGTCACGTCGCGGGAGTTCGACGGTTTCGAGCAAGTTACAACGGGCATGCTGGACGAAGAAGATTATGATGAGTTTGTTCGCGACACCGTCAACTTCCTTGCGTACATTGCCGAACCGATTCGATCCGAACGCCGCAAGCTGGGCGTTTGGGTGCTGATGTATCTCATTGTGTTTCTCGTTATCGCGGCAATGCTAAAGAAACAAATCTGGAAGGACGTCAAGTGATGGCAGTGATTGCTAACAGACGCTCGGTAATGACGCTGTTTTCGCGCCCGACTGACATTCACAGTCATCGGACCCGGCTGGTTCTTGCTGAGAAGAATATCAACATCGAAATTGTGAACGTCCTTGGAGCTGATCTGCCTGAAGACCTGATGGACCTGAATCCGTACCACACCGTTCCGACACTGGTCGATCGCGATCTGACTCTCTATGACTCTCGCGTCATCATTGAATATCTCGATGAGCGCTTCCCGCACCCGCCGCTCATGCCGGTTGATCCGGTCATGCGTGCGCAATTTCGTCTCGCGCTGTTTCGAATCGAGACGGACTGGTACTCGCTCGCCGAGGAGGCGGATGCCAGCGGCGATGGCAGGCTCAGCACGAAGTCGCGCAAGCTGTTGCGTGAGAGCATTCTGCAGAGCACCGAACTGTTCGGTGCGCGGCCGTATTTCCTGAGCGAAGAGTTCTCGCTGGTCGACGCTAGCATCGCGCCGATTCTATGGCGCCTGCCGGTCTATGGCATCGAGCTCGGCAGTCAGGCTGGACCGATCGAGGAGTACATGAAGCGCGTGTTTGCGCGGCGCTCCTTCCAGCAGAGTCTCACGGAACTGGAACAAGAGATGAGACTATAACGCTACGTTATGTCACCAAACCTGCGGCGTGCAAAAACAATGGTAAGCTACGCGCGGGGACTCGATTTCGAGAATAGAAAACGTTGAGCAATCCAAGCCGTTCAAAGAGACCGTATCTCATTCGTGCCATGCACGAATGGATGGGCGACAACGGACACACGCCACATATCGTTGTTGACGCGTCCTTCGATGGTGTCAACGTACCGGCTAAGCATGTCAAGGATGGCAGGATCATTCTGAATATCAGTGAGACGGCGGCGCATAATCTCAAACTGACCAACGATTCCGTTAGCTTCCGCGCGCGATTCTCGGGCGTGCCATTTGACGTCTGGGTGCCAATGCGCTCGGTGCTGGGAATCTACGCCAGAGAGACGGGCCAAGGAATGATTTTCTCGCACGACTCGGATTCTGCGGAGCAGAAGGTCCGCAACAACGAGGTGGAGACGACGCGCTCGCGACCGCACCTGAAGGTGGTCAAGTAAAGCTGCGGTCCGACCATTCATCTCGGCCATGTCTCGATCCCGCTTGACGGGAGCTCGCTGCACCGTACTTCCTTCGCTAAATACTCGGACCGCAGCTCTAGAGATTGGCATCTTCGGGGCGAAACGCATCCCTGATCCACTCGATCGATGTACCATCCCGTCTGTTTGCGTCGATTGCGACGATGTCGAAGCGGACAACGTTGTTCGCATATTGCGCATTTCTTGCCAGGAACATTGCGGCTGTCCGGATAATCTTGCGTCGTTTGTGAATATCGACTGACAGGCGGGCACGCGCGAATCGATTGTCTGTCCGATACCGGACTTCGACGATGACGAGGCAGCTGCCGTCACGCATGATCAAATCTATTTCACCGAGTCGACAACGGAAGTTGCGCGCGAGAAATGCGAGCCCTTTTTGTTGCAGGAAATCGTGCGCAAGCCGCTCGGCGTCAGACCCTACAAGTCGGGCGTCGGCTCGTACCATGATTCATCGTCGGCAGCATCGGGCGTCTGCAATTCCGGACCATCGCTGATGTCCCGGATCGGTCCGCCGGTGACTTCAAATTCAGGTAACGCGACGGGCTCACCGCCCTGGAACTGTGCCCACGCGAGGCGTCGTCGCACACGACCATCATGATCGAGGAAGAGTTTGCCGGTGGCGCCGTCGATCTCCTGCATGGGTCCGGTTCGGGCTGCGAACAATGCGGCTATCAGCTGGTAAGCGTCATATCCCATGGCATGCAGGCGACCCAGGCGGCGTTCTTCAGGCCAGTACTTGCCGTACAGCGGTGGCAGCCTTTCGATCCAGCTTTGCGGCGCAATCATCCATGGCGTATCAGCGAACATGATGCCGTTCAGGTCCGAATTCGAGCGGCCGTCCAATGCGTTAATCGACGAAGTCGAATAGACCGGCAGGTCGCCCGAATAGTGGAACTTCAGCTGCGATTTCAGTAGCCGGCCCGCCGGCGCATCGGCCGCGAGAAAGATCAATTCGGTGTCTTGCCGGCGTCGCGGATCGAACTGTAACGGTCCGCCGATATTGGCGCGCAGGCGCTGATAGCGGCGTACACTGCCTGACAATCCCATCAGGTCTTCAATCGTGTTGGAGAAATCCTGGTTGCCTGGCGTGTATGTCCGATAGTCGAGCAGAGTACCGCCGAACGCTTCGAACTCCGTTGTGAAACTGCTCATCAGGCGCCGTCCCCAGTCGTTATTCGGCACCAAGGCCACGGCTCTGCTATGGCCGTCAGCGAGGGCGCGTTTTGCAGCAGACCTCGCTTCGTCTTCAGGAGCCAAAGCGAACTGGAACAGGCCCGGCGGAGCAAGCGTATCGTCGGGCAGGTAATTCAGCGTAAGAACCGGCACCGGGACCAGAATGTCGTTCGCCAGTTCGATAACGCTACTTCTGAGCAGCGGGCCGATGACAAACTCGGCGCCGTCATCGACGGCTGTCGCATAGGCGGCACTGGCGCCGCCCTCGTTGTTGACGTCGTAGACACGAACGATTTGCTGTTCATCGAGGCCGGTTGCCGTTGAAAAGTATGCGCCGAAAAAACCGTTCTGTACGGCATGTCCTGCGGGCGAAGTGCGGCCCGACAGTGGCAACAGCAGTGCGATTTGGCGAGGGTAATCGAGACTCAGTTGGTCCGGTAGTTGCAGCCTGTCGATGATTGCCATTGCCGGGTGCTGCGTATTCACCTCGCGCCAGCGCACGGCCCCGTTGATCCAGCCGATCCCCTGTTGTCCGGTTGATGCTGCGAGCGAGCCGAGTTGCAGCCAGGCTTTGACCTCCGGATCCAACGCCAACTCGGCGCTCGCACGGAGCGCCGCCGCATCACTGACGAGCAGTCCTTGCCACAGACGCCACCGGTTCTGTTCGATGCTACGCCGGTCGCGCAGCCACAACTCGCGTTGCGTCATCAACTCCACGGCCCGAATCGGATCACCTTTCTGGATGTAGGCATCGGCACGCAGAGCTTCGACACGCAAACGATGCCTTTCCGACAGAGGTTCGCGGCCCATAGGTTCGAGAATGCTGAGCGCGGCATCCGCTTCGCCGGCGTACAAGGACAGTGCCGCCGAATTTGTGCTCCACAGCCAGCGCAGCTCGGAGCCGCCCGGCTTTGCGACGTCACGAAACGCGTTGCGGGCACGTATCGCGTCACCAGCATCAAGCCACTGCTCGACGGCCAGCAGTGTTAGCCTGTCGCGCTCATTGCCTACGGCGCTGGCCGCGAGGCCGATATAGACCCGTGCGGCGTCGTCGTGTTGGCCGTTTCTCGACAGCCTCTCTGCTCGACTCTCGCCAGGCTTGCCACCAAAGCCGCCAAAACCCGATGTTCCGCAACCCGCCAGAGTCAATGTCAGCAGCAGCAGCGCGAGTAGGCTTGCCACGGGGGTTCTGTCACGGGCAGGATGTCTCGAGGATTTCGTCATACGTTTAAGCATATCCAGGGATCAAGGTGCTCAATGAGCGGCACACTATTCGTTGTGGCAACGCCGATTGGCAACCTCGAAGACTTGACGCCCCGAGCTCGCCAGACGCTCGCGGCCGTGGATCTCATTGCCGCCGAGGATACCCGCCACACCGGGCGATTGCTATCGCATTTCGGCATCAAAACACGGCTTTTGGCGCTGCA
>JAOTUB010000204.1 GCA_029864095.1 Gammaproteobacteria bacterium
GAGACCGAACAGCCAAAGTGCGACCTCGAACCAACGCGAGATGGAATGTGTGCTTATGGACATAGCTGGTTAAAGCCTTGCGACGATGTTCTTCATCGATCGTGACAATTCTTCCCAGCCGTCTTCTAGGCCCCTCTTGTGGTCTTGCCATGTTTTGTCGTCTGCGTCTTTGAGCAGTTCGAGCTTGCGCTCGACGGCGGCGAGCTGGGCCTCAGCTTGACGCCCGACCGTTGCCAGTTTCTCGTTCATTGCAAGACTCCCTTGCACACCCGTAAATCCGATAGCTGCCATGAGGCGCGCGAGTTTGATCGCGACTTCCTGACACCGGGCATCCGCGTCGCGCGTGTAACGCGATCTGCTCGCGGCTGTTGCGCGGCGGACCATTTTGCCAGCCATCTGAAGGGGCTCCACGACCATGCTTGAGCGCACTATAGGGATCGCTTCTTAACAAATCTAGCTAGTTTTTATTGTTGTTTAGAAAAAAATATTTTATAAGTAAACCATGGACCTCGAACTGCTCAGAACCTTTCTGGAGCTCAACCGAACGCGGCACTTTGGTCGCGCCGCCGAGGCGCTGCACCTTACACAGGCGGCGATAAGCAGCCGCCTCAAGTCGCTCGAGACTCAGCTGGGCGTAACCCTGTTTCAACGCAGTCGCCGCGAAATGCGACTTACGCCGGAAGGCACGCGCCTGATTCGCCACGCAGAGCGACAGATCGCCGCGTGGCGTGCCGCGCGACAGGACGTATCGCTTGCCCACGCTACCGATCAGCTCGTCATTGGCGGCAGTCTTCGACTTTGGGACGTGTTGTTGCAGCGCTGGCTGCACGATTTGCGCCGCACCTATCCCGATCTGGCGATCATCGCCGAATCACAGTCCCCAGAGTTTCTGACTCGCCGACTCATCGACGGTACGCTCGATGTCGCCATCATGCTGGAACCGGCGCAGCTGGATATCATGCAGGTGCAGCAGATCGCTACGCTCGAGCTGATCTGCGTCTCCAGTCTGCAAGGGCTCAGCATCGAGCAAGCACTTGCCCGCAACTACGTGTATGTCGATTGGGGCTTGACGTTCGGCCTCGATCATCGGCGGGCATTTCCGGATGCGCCCGAAGCGATGACACGCGTATCGCAGGGCAAGATGGCCCTCGAGTACATTAGCTCGGTCGGCGGCAGCGCCTACCTGCCAAAACGCCTGGTGCAGAAGGACGTGGAGTTCGGTTTGCTGCATGCGGTCGATGGGGCACCCGTTTTCGAACGTCGGGCCTATGCGACGTATCCGGTAAGGTCACCGCGGATCAGCCTCATCGAGAAAAGCCTGGCGTTGGTTGCACATGATTAGTCGTTGCGCACCGTGAGGCGCCGCTGCCGATTGTTATGTAACTCCTGACGTGCCGACGCGATAGAATGGCCGTTGTTCGGAAATAGGCTCAATCAATACTATGGATCTGATCAATAGCATGCTTGCTACAGCGGCGAAATTTGCGCCGGCGCTCGGCACGGCTGTCCTGGCTCTGGCAGCTCTCGCTGGCATAAATTGGATCCTCAAGCGTCGATGGCAGGACAACCCTGACGCGCAATTCCGTTTTCAACTCATCATGTTGGCTTTGACCTTTGCCGGCGGCCTCGCGGTGATCATTGCCCTGCCTGTCAACGATGAGACGCGCGGTCAGTTACTCAGCCTTATCGGTATCCTGCTAAGTGCGGCAATCGCTCTTTCCTCAACGACTTTTATCGGCAACATCATGGCCGGAATCATGCTCAGGGCCGTAAAAAGCGCTCGCCCAGGCGACTTCATAACAGTCGCGGAACTTACCGGGCGTATAACCGAGATGGGTCTGCTGCACACGGAGGTACAGACGGAGTTCCGGGATCTAGTGACCGTTCCGAATTTGTACATGGTGACGCAGCCCATGCAGGTCGTCCGTACATCCGGCACCATCATATCGGCCGAGGTCTCCCTGGGTTACGACGTGTCCCACGCCGACGTCTCGAGAATTCTGGGTGAGGCGGCCTCGCATGCTGGTTTGCAAGATAGTTTCGTGCACGTGCGACAGCTTGGCGATTTCTCAGTGACCTACCGGATCGCCGGACTGTTACAAGACGTCAAGAGCCTGATATCGGCACGCTCCAGACTCCGGGAGGCGATGCTGGATGCCCTTCACGCAGCAGGTATCGAAATCGTATCGCCGAACTTTATGAACACTCGCGTTATCGCCGATAAAGAGCTTTTTGTTCCCAAGCCTTCTCGTAAAGTCATCAAAAAACATCAAACGCAGGCCGAAGACGTGGTCTTCGACAAAGCCGAGGAAGCAGCATCGGTCGAGCAAATTCGCAAAACGATCGAAGTAGTCGACGCTGAATTGCTTGTATTAGAAAAAGAAGAAGGTGATGAAATAATTCTCTCCAAAGATCGACTCAAGGCAAAAAAATTGCGCCTGATCGAGCAGCTCAAATCGGCAGAAGAAGAACGAAAAGCAGCAGAGCTTGCGGAGCAAAGCAGCGCCGGCAAGTAAGCGCGCGCCAGGAGAATCGTATCGCGAATGCAAACAAAATGGCGTCACAGATTGTGGTAGTGACACTTGTTGTGCCGGCCATAGCCGCTTGCAGCGATATAAGGACAACCAGTACTGTACGTCGGGAAATCGAATAGCAGGTTGTGCGCCTGCTCGACCTACGAGAGGAAGCACGACTCGGTATCGATCGGGGTGCCCGGCTTATAAACGTCGGATATCAAGGTCACTGCTTCTTACGCGATCGCCAGAGCCACGTTTGCGTTTCTCGCACAAGCCGCTCCTCAACCTCATAGCTGATCACAATCATCCACGGCTTATAATCGGGATCGATTTTCCGAATCTCGGCAATCAGTTCCAGATAAAACGCTGTCTCGATCGGTTTCTCCCGATTTGGCCAGATGCGAAATTTGATTCTCAATGTCTCTTTTTCAGCATCGAATTTGATTCGACCTTCACTAGACGGCGCCGTCATGAAAATTCCTCGAAAATGCTGTTGCACGAGGCCCATGAGTCGTAATGCGACGGCTTCGGTAGCTCCCCGTTGCGTCTCGTCACCACGCAGTGTGATATCGACGATGCAGCGGACAGAGCCACGAGGATAGTTGATGACATTGTTGATCGTACGATTAGGTATGAAAACTGACGCGCCCATCGCGATCTTGCACAATGCCTTGTGAACCGAAACCTATCGCCAGGCCGACGACCGACGCGCTGACAAGATATGCCGTCAGCGAGACGCCGAACTCGCGCAGGATCAGCCCTACCGCGAAGAAATACAAAGTAAACACGAGCACACTGGTTGTGAGCGTCGCGATCGACCGCAGTTTCTGGTGACGGTTTACCTGTTGACTGAGAAACGCCTTTCCCGCGAACTGCCGCACCAGGATCACCACCAGGTGCGTCGCAACGCCAAGGCCGGCGAAGACCGTGAGCCTAAATGGCATGCTCAGGCTGTTTACATGGCTCAGAATGTCATCCACGCCCGACTTTCCCTCGTTCTAGGCTTTGGAACGATTACTGTCGTCAAAACCATTTTCGGCTGCGAAAGAACACGATCATGCCAATGGCGATCACTATCATCACGAACCAGACGAACACGTAGCCCAGAGGCTGGCCAAGCTCTGGCATGCTTAAGGGTCCCGCAGCGCGATCGAAGTTCATACCGTAGACGCCGGCAATAAAAGTGAGCGGAATGAAGATGGTTGCAATCACGGTTAGAACACGCATGACATTATTCATACGGTTGCTGACGCTCGACATATAAATCTCGAGCATACTACCGACCGTGTCGCGGTAGGTTTCAAGCAGGTCCATGACCTGGATGGTGTGATCGTAGCAGTCACGCAAATAGAGATGCGTGTCTTTGCCGACTAATGCACTGTCGTCCCGAAGCAGTTGATTGATGACTTCTCGTTGTGGCCACACCTTGCGCCGTAAGAGAATAAGTTCTCGCCTGATCAGATGAATTTGCGCCAACGATTCTTGATCGGCGGCGTCCATTATTTGCTCCTCAAGTTCTTCAAGCTGCAGTCCAAAGGTTTCGAGTAGCGGGAAGGCATGGTCAATAACGGCATCCAGAAGGCTGTACATCAAGTAATCCGCACCGAAGGCACGAATTCGACCCCCCGCTACCTGTAGTCGCCTGACAATCGGTTCGAATGGGGTGAAGTCGGCTTCGCAAAAACTGATGAGAAAATTGTCACCGACAAACAAGCTGACCTGATGCACCTCTATGAGATCATCTGCCATCATCGGCAGACTCATGACAATAAAAAGGTGATCAGGGAAAGGCTCAAATTTTGGCCGCTGCCCCGCGTTCGACACATCTTCCAGTGCCAATG
>JAOTUB010000067.1 GCA_029864095.1 Gammaproteobacteria bacterium
AAGCCGAAGGGTCGGTTCGTGGCGGTACTGTTGGCAAGTTGGACATCGTAAAGGGATCGCAGGACGCATTTCTTTACGAAGGTTATCGCGAAGGCGATGTCGAGGTTGCACGTGCGATTGCCGACGGCGTCTACGACATTACGTTTCATTTTGCCGAGCCCGAAGACCTCGAAGGCGGAGATCGGGTCTTTGATGCATTCGTTGAAGGCCGACGCGTCATCGACGACCTCGATGTGATGAGCTTCAGGGATGGCAAGATATATTCCGCACTGACTGTGGCGGTGATGGACGTAGAAATTTCGGATGGGGAACTGAACATTGAATTCGAAGCGTCAGCCCGGTCGCCAATTCTTAGCGCGTTGGTCGTCCGCAGCCGGACTCGTGCAGAGAAGTCCTGGGAGCTAATATGGAGCGACGAGTTCGGCCAGACCGAACTCGACCCGGAAAAATGGAGTATCGACGAATGGCCGGCGCGCAAAGTCAACGACGAGGATCAGGCGTATACCGCGCGAGCGGAGAACCTGCGCGTCGAGAATGGCAACCTG
Organism: Gammaproteobacteria bacterium; assembly: GCA_029864095.1. Taxonomy (GTDB): domain Bacteria; phylum Pseudomonadota; class Gammaproteobacteria; order Steroidobacterales; family Woeseiaceae; genus UBA1847. Next base: position 546 of record JAOTUB010000067.1, read on the forward strand.
ATCATTGAAGCGCGCAAGGAAGACTATGACGACGCGGCCTACAAATCCGGAAGAGTGCATTCCATGGGTAAAGGCGATTTCCTGTACGGGCGGTTCGAGGTGCGCGCGAAGTTACCCAACGGCAAGGGCACGTGGCCCGCGATCTGGATGCTGCCGAGCGATCCCTACAAATATGCAACCACTTGCGAGGCGGGCGAAGACTGGCAGGGGAGTCCGACCTGCGATGCGTGGCCGAACTCGGGCGAGATCGACATCATGGAGCACGTGGGCTACCAGATGGGCCATGTTCATGGCACCGTGCACAACGAGGCGTATTACTGGGCAAAATGGGAGCAGCGCAAAGGGCGGATCCTGATTGACGGCGTGGATGAGGACTTTCACGTGTATGCCCTGGAGTGGACGCCCGAGCGGATCGACATCTTCGCCGATGGTTCACGTTACTTCATGTACGTCAATGAAGGCACTGGGTGGAACGTGTGGCCGTACGACCAGCCGTTTCACCTTATTCTGAACGTTGCCGTAGGTGGCATGTGGGGCAGGTCGGGCGGCGGCATCGACGATACGATATTCCCGCAGAGAATGCTGGTCGACTATGCACGTGTCTATCGGTTGCAGCAATGAACACTCGCGACGCATGTCTGATCATTGCCGCCACAATCGGATGTTCGGAGGGTCGGTCTCGTAATTCGATCGGAACGGGTTGATGTCGATACCACCGCGGCGCTGATAGCGTGCATAGACGCTCAGTTTTTCCGGCCGGCAGCGCTCGAGGATCTCCACAAACATTCGCTCGACACAGGCTTCGTGAAAATCGTGGTGCTGCCGGTAGGAGACGACGTAACGCAGAAGCCGTTCACGATCGATACGCGGTCCTTCATAAGAAAATATGACACTACCCATGTCCGGCTGGTTTGTGACCGGGCAGAGGCTGCGCAGCAGATGCGAGTGAACGGTCTCTGATACGAAATCGCTTGCATCGGCACGCAGCAATTCCGGATCGACCTCATAAGTCGCGCAACTCACGGTCATTGAGTCGATGCAGTCACCTGGGAGCTGCGCGATGACGGCACCATCAATTGACGATAGACGCCGCAGCCGAACGTCGACCCCGGTACCGACGCAAACGGAGATGTCGCGTGATATCGGCGCGGCGACGGCGGCATCCGAGCCGAATTGAGTCATCGCAAAGGAACCGAGGTACAGTTTCAGGGATTTCGATTCGATGATGCTCGGCGACGCCGCCGGGATAGAGATCTCGGCCGTCGCGACTTGCGGCAATCCTGCCTTGTCGAGCCAGGTCAGTTCCCACGCGTTCCAGATATCGGCGCCTTGAAACGGCAAATCGTCGCCAAGCCCCAGGGCCGCGCGGCTATCTGTACGCGCGATCGCGTATAGCAAACCGGGCGAATAGTGTTCAGGATAGGTCGTTGCCCGGCCCAGTGGTATTTCTGCGGTCATTTCAGCGGTAGATTGTGCCAGTACGGTCAGAGTTTACGCGTTTCGTCAGGTACAATACCGGCCTTTTTTTGCAGAATCGAAATCCCGATATCCGACCCATGAGCCCTTCCAATAATCACCACGCGGACCGCGGTTACATCATCCCGATCGGCGGCGCCGAAGAAAAATTTCATAACCCTGAGATACTCGATCGCTTTGTCGATATCTGCGGTGGTAAGGAGGCCCGTATCGGCATCATTCCAACAGCTTCGGAGCTGGAAAATACCGGCCGCAATTACGAGAAGCTGTTTCGCAAACTTGGCATCAAGCATGCCAAGGTGCTGCCGTTCGAATCACGCGAAGACTGTGAGACGACCGAATATCTCGACTACATCGAGAAGTCGGATGGTGTCTTTCTGACGGGCGGAAATCAGCTGCGCCTGTCGACGACGGTTGGTGGTACCGCAGTGGCGCAGTTGATCCGGCGCCGCAATGCAGCCGGCATGCACGTTGCCGGAACATCGGCGGGCGCCGCGTTCATGCCCGAGCACATGATCGCGGGCGGCCACGAAGGCAGTACGCCAAGTCCGGATATGGTCACGATGGCACCGGGCCTCGGGCTGACGAACAAGTTCATCATCGATCAGCATTTTCGGGAACGCGATCGCATGGGCCGCCTGTTGACGGCGCTGGCGTACAACCCGTTTGCCGTGGGCGTTGGCCTCGATGAGGATACGGCCGCGTTTATCGAGCCCAATGACGACCTTGAGGTTGTCGGCAGCGGCGGCATCACCATCATCGATCCCACCAATCTGAGTTATTCTTCGATGGATAAGGCTCGCCGTGGCGAGCCAGTCAGCCTGATTGGCGTAAGGCTGCACATTCTGGTTGCGGGCGGTCGCTTCAAAACAGCGTCGCGAGAGGCCGCACCGGAATAGCGAATGACAGGATAATTACAATGAGAATTGTCAGCACTAACGTATACGTGGGCCCGAATCTTTTCGCCCATTTTCGCGTAATTCGACACGTTCTGGATCTTGGTGAGCTCGAGCATTGGCCATCCATTCGATTGGGTGATGCGTTCATCGGTCCTCTGCTCCAGACCCTGCCGGGTCTGCGTGAGCACGGTTGTTCGTACAGGGAACCTGGTGGTTTCGTCCGCAGGCTCTGGGAAGACGAGGGCACCTGGATGGGCCACGTTATGGAGCACGTCGCGATCGAGCTGCAAAACATCGCGGGTTCTCCGGTCACTTACGGCCGCACACGTTCGATTGACAATCAGCCCGGCTACTACAACGTGGTGTTCGAGTACCATGACGAAGCCGTCGGCCGCGAGGCCAGCACGCTGGCGATACAGTTCCTGCTCAGCCTGCTCCCGGCGGAGATCGAGATCGAGGGCCGGCCGGCTGATGGCTGGGATTTCGCCAAGGCGCGTGACCGCTTCATTCGTTACGCGCAGTCTCGTGCCCTCGGCCCGAGTACCGCATCGCTCGTCAAGGCCGCCGAGGAACGCGACATTCCATGGATTCGTTTGAACAGGCAAAGTCTCGTACAGTTTGGCCATGGCAAGTACCAGCAGCGTATTCAGGCGACGACGACCGGATCGACCGGCAACATCGCTGTAGAACTCGCCGGTGACAAGGAAGAGACTAACGGCATATTGCGGGATCTTGGGCTACCCGTACCCGAACAACGCATCGTGCGCAACGCAGGTGATGCTGTGCGTGCAGCGACGCGCATCGGATTTCCGGTGGTAGTCAAACCGCTGCGCGGCAATCATGGCCGCGGCGTATCAATCAATCTGAAAACGGACGAAGAAGTCGAGCTTGGATTCAATAAAGCACAAGAACACGGTCGGACGATTATCGTCGAAAGCTACATCGAGGGATACGATCATCGCTTGCTCGTCGTCAATGGCGAACTTGTCGCTGCTGCAAAACGCGAACCTGGTCACGTGGTTGGTGATGGCGAACATACGATTGGCGAGCTCGTCGATATTGTTAATCAGGATCCGCGTCGCGGTGTTGGCCATGAAAAGGTATTGACGCGACTCGAGTTCGATTACCAGGCGGAGCGACTTCTGCAGAAAATTGGCTACGATGAGAATACGGTACCGGCCAAAGATGAGGTCGTGTATCTGCGTTCGACGGCGAATCTGTCGACGGGCGGCACGGCGCTCGACGTCACTGACATCATTCATCCTGACAACCGCGAGATGGCCATTCGTGCCATCAGGGCGATCGGTCTGGATATTGGCGGCGTCGACTTCCTGACGAATGACATTTCATTGTCCTACCGCGAAGCGGGCGGGGCTATCTGTGAGGTCAATGCAGGGCCTGGTTTTCGCATGCACGTTGCGCCGAGTGAGGGTACGCCACGAGACGTCGCGGGTCCGGTTATCGACATGCTGTTCCCGCCTGATGCACCGAAACGAATTCCGATTGCTGCGATCACCGGGACAAACGGCAAAACCACGACCTCGCGCATGCTGGCGCATATTCTGAAGATGACCGGTTTTACGGTTGGCATGACGTCGACCGACGGTGTCTTCATCGACGGCAAGCTTACCGTCGCGGGCGACATGACGGGCCCCACTTCGGCACATATGATTCTGCGTGATCCGTCTGTCGACGCCGCCGTGATGGAAACGGCGCGCGGTGGCCTGTTGCGCAGTGGTCTGGGTTTCAGGAGCTGCAACGTTGCAGCATGTCTTAACGTCACGGCCGATCACCTTGGGCTGCGCGGTATCGATACACTCGAGCAACTTGCCGAGCTCAAGCGCGTGCCGATGGAGATTGCAAAAGATGCCGCAATTCTCAACGCAGACGACCCGCTGTGCCTGCAAATGGCCGATTACACCGAAGCAGTCCGCTTGTGCTATGTGACGATGAATCCATCGCATGCTCTCGTAAAGCAGCATATTCGGGCGGGCGGCCAGGCATTTGTTCTCGAGCAGGCATTGAATGGCCATATGATCGCTATCTACGACGGTGAGACGCATACGCCGCTGCTATGGACTCACCTGATACCCGCCACGATCGAGGGTCGCGCGATGCACAACGTGCAAAACGCGATGTTCGCTGCCGCGCTGGCGTACAACATGGGCATCGGTCTCGAGGATATCCGGCTCGGCCTGCGCACCTTCGATTCGACGTTCTTCCAGGCGCCGGGGCGTATGAACATCTACGATGAGCACCCCTTCAAGGTCATCCTCGACTATGCGCACAATGCCGCGGCGGTCAGGGCGATATGTGATGTTACAGATCGATTCGACGTCGATGGTCGGCGCATCATTGTGCTCGCCGCACCCGGCGATCGTCGCGATCAAGATATTCGGGACATTGCTGAAATCGCTGCAGGTCATTTTGATCACTACATTTGTCGCCGCGACGACAACACGCGCGGCCGCGACGGCGACGAAATTCCGATCATGCTTAAAGACAAGCTGCTCGAAGAGGGCATACACATGGACGCTATCGAGCTCGTACCCGATGAGCAGGAAGCGACGTGGCGCGCCCTCGAAATCGCGAACCCGGGTGACCTAGTGCTCGTGCTCGGCGACAACGTCAAGCGTACGTGGAAGCAAATCATTTATTTCAACGCTGGTGCGCATGCCGAGGAAGTGGGGGCAAAAGCTCCGGTTGTGATCGACCTGCCAGAGACCGATGAATTCACGTTTGACGCAGACGTCGAAATCATCAGCGACGAGCGCGGTGTGCGTATCGCCCGCGAAGAAGCTGATTAGCCGGCACCGATGAAATTTCTCGACGCACGCAGACTAACGGGTCCAAGCCTGTTATTCGACGTGCCCGGCACCATCCTCGATGTGCAGTGCACGCCGGAAGAAGCGGTACGGCTGATTCCTGTTTGGGAAAAGTGCGTGCGGCGTATGCTTGCCGAGCTTGGCTGGACCGATTTTGAGGTCAAGGCGGTGCAGCTATTGGGTGGCGTCAGTGTCGGCTTTACAGCACCGATCGACGCGCTGTATGCGGCCTCGGAAGTCAACGAGTGGGCCTGGGCGGCCATCGATGCGGAACTCAATGGTGTCGACGAGCCCGATTTTGATCAGGCTGTGACAGCTTTGCGCGCCGCTATCGCCGAAGAAGCCAATCCCGAACTAATCCGTCTCGAAGCGCTGGCTGCCGAAAAGCGCGTGACCCTGCTATGGGACGATGACGAGGCATCGCTAGGCCTTGGTCGTCATTCCGAGACCTGGCCCGTTCGCGAGTTGCCGGATCCGGACGCCCTGGACTGGACCGTATTCAAAGATGTGCCCTGCGCTCTGATTACGGGGACGAACGGCAAGACAACGACGGTGCGCACCGCGGCGCACATTGTGCGCTCCGCAGGACGCAGCGTCGGTTTTAGTTCGACCGATTACATCGCGATCAACGATCGCATCGTTGATCGCGACGACTGGGCCGGGCCGGGCGGCGCCCGAAATGTCTTGCGCGAGAAAGGGGTCGATGTCGGCATTCTCGAAACGGCGCGCGGCGGACTGTTGCGCCGTGGGTTGGGCATCAACACCGCGGACGCGGCGCTCATCACGAATATTGCCAAAGATCATCTCGGTGATTTCGGCTCGCAGGATCTCAACGAACTGTTGAACTGCAAGTGGATTATCAGCCGCGCAGTGACGCAGGGCGGCAAGCTGATACTGAATGCCGATGATCCAATGCTCGTCGCGAAGTCACGGGAATTTTCGGGTGAATTGGTATGGTTTTCCCTGGATTCGAATAATACGGTCGTGCACACGCATACGTCAGCAGGCGGTGCCGCTTTCGTGCTCGATGATCACGAGATCGTGTTTCTCGACGGTGATGCGCGGAAGTCGATCTGTCAAGACCGCGACGTGCCAATCACATTGGGCGGTGCGGCCAGGCACAACGCAGCGAACGCGTTGGCCGCTGCGGCACTGACATGGTGCATCGGCATATCGCTAGCTGATATTCGTAACGGACTGATGACAATGTCGCAGAATGCAAATCCCGGGCGCGGCAATGTCTACGAGATCGACGGCTTCAGGGTAGTTGTGGATTTTGCACACAATCCTGAGGCAATTCAGGCGCTACTGGAAATGGCGAGCCGCATGAAACCACGGCGCAAGGCGCTGTGCTTTGGCCAGGCAGGCGACCGGCCCGACGATCTGATTCGTGAACTCGCACGCAGCGCCTGGGAATCGGGCCTCAACCGCGTATTTGTCTCAGAACTCGCGAAATATCATCGCGGCCGGGAAGAAGGTGCCGTGTTTGCGGTGATACGCGACGAACTCATTGCATGCGGCGCCAGGGCGGATCAGATCGAACATCACATGGAAGAAATCGAATCGCTCGACGCGGCACTCCAGTGGGCCGAGCCGGGCGACCTGATCGTCATGCTAGCGCTTGAACGCTCGCCCGAACTCTACGAGAACCTACGCGCACTCGCCGGGTCCCAGGGCCGCGACCGTTAAATTTGGCTCCCTCATGGCTCGCTGCGCTGCGCTTTACTTCGGTCGACAAATATACCGCCGGCGGCCCAATGCTTCGGCAACCGGTCTCTCAGTTCAGGCCGCGCTTCTCCAATAACGGACCGATTTCGGGGTCGCGGCCGCGGAAATTCCGGTATAGCTCCATGCCCGGGCGTGTTCCGCCTTTGCTCAGAATCTCCTTGCGGTAACGCGCCGCGGTCCCCTGATCGAACAGGCTCGTTTCCTGAAACGCCATGAACGCGTCCGCGTCGAGAATTTCCGACCAGATGTAGCTGTAGTACCCGGCCGAATAGCCACTCGAGAATATGTGCTGGAAATAGCCACTGCGATAACGCGGAATGATCTCCTCGATCAGGCCGATATCCGCCATGGCCGCGCTTTCGAAACTGCGTGGCTCGACTGCTTGGTTAGTGTCGAGCACGTGGTAGGCCATGTCGAGATAAGCTGCGGCCAGGTACTCGACCGTCTCGAAGCCCTGATTGAACGTCGTGGATGCCGTGATCTTGTCGATGATCTCCTGCGGAATCGGCTCACCCGTTTCGGAGTGATTCGCGAACATGCGAAGCACCTCGGGCTGGCGCATCCAGTTTTCCATGACTTGTGAAGGAAACTCGACGAAGTCGCGTGGCGTGCGTCCGAGGGACTCGTAGGTCACATTAGAGAACATGCCGTGAAGCGCGTGACCGAACTCGTGAAAGAAGGTATTGGCTTCTGTAAGGCTCAGAAGTGACGGTGAGCCTTCGGTCGCTGCCGGGAAGTTGAAGTTGTTTGTGACAATTGGCGTCACGACTCCATCGGCCTTCGACTGTGGGCGCAAGGCGTTCGCCCATGCGCCGGCGCGTTTGGACTCACGCGCGAAGTAATCCATATAAAGGACGGCAAGGTGACTGCCATCGGCTTCTTTGACTTCGAATACCTGTTGCTGGGGGTGCCACTTGGGCAGGTCCTCGCGCTGCTCGAACTGCAGACCAAAGAGCCTGGTTGCTAGCGCGAAGACGCCGTCGCGAACTGCATTGACCTCGAAGTAAGGGCGCAGCGCGTCATCGTCCAGATCGAATTTCGCCTTGCGGACCTTTTCGGTGTAATAACGCCAGTCCCAGGCGCGCAGGCGATCGTCAATGCCATCGGCTTTCATCATCGCCTGCAAGTCGGCGCGCTCGGCCGCGGCGACCCTTAGCGCGGGCTTCCATACCTGGTCCAACAGGTCATAGACGTTGTCCGGCGTCTCGGCCATGTTGTCGGACAACACGAAATGCGCATGGCTGTCATAGCCCAACAGCGCAGCGCGCTCGGCCCGGAGCTGCACGATGCGTGAAATGATCGACTTGTTATCCGCTTCGTTGTCGTTGTCGCCACGCATTGCGTAGCCATCGAACATCAATTTGCGCAGTCCACGATTTGGCGAGTATTGCAGGAACGGATTGATGCTGGGACGCTGTAGCGTGAATGCCCAGCACTCACAGACGTGACCACGCCGTTTCGCTTCGTCGGCCGCCAGTGCAACCAGGCTTGCGGGCAGATTGCCCAGATCTGCTTGGTCGGTAACAAGCAATTCGAAATCATTGGTCTCGTCGAGAACGTTTTCCTGAAACTGCTGTGAAAGCCCGGCGAGTTCGGCGTTGATTGCGCGAAGCCGATTCTGCGCCTCGTCGTCGAGGTTTGCACCTGAGCGCACGAACAGCTTGTGCGTTTCATCGAGCAGACGCTGCTGTTCGCCAGAGAGCCCGAGTTCGTCTTGCTGTTCGTATACAGCGAGAACGCGGTCATACAGCCCCTTGTTGAGACTGATGTCGTCGCTGTGCGCCGCAAGTTGCGGAGCAATGGTCTTGGCGGTCTCCTTAATGACGTCATCCGAATGTGCCGCGTTAAGCGCAAAGAATACGCGTCGAACTCTTTTCAGCGACTCGCCGCTGGTGTCGAGGGCCTCGATCGTGTTTTCGAATGTCGGCGTGTCAGCGTTGGCCACGATGGCGTCGACCTCGGCATTGTGCTCGTCCATGCTGCCGCGAAATGCCGGCAGGTAGTGTTCCGAGTCAATTCGATCGAACGGCGGGACGCCAAAAGGTGTATCCCATTCGGCGAGCAGCGGATTCGCAGTGATCACTGCATTACCCGCGGTGTCCTCAAGCTCGGGCGCCGGCTTGTCACCGCACGCCGAAACCGCAAGCCAAATCGCGGTCGCCATCAGTACGAGCTTCGACTTCATGATTTCTCCCCAGAATTATTGCTTTGCTCTGTCGGTTTAGATGCACATTTGACTCAAGCGGTAGCATAAGTTCACTCCGCAGCTCCCGCTTCGCGTTTCCACACAGAGTGACTCGCGCACGCTACGTCACGCCAGAGTCAGGATCAGATGCCAATGTTCGTCGCTGACGGGCATTATCGATAGCCGGTTGCCCCGTCGCGTCAGGATCATGTCGTCGAGCCCCGGATGAGCTTTTATTTCCGCAAGCGTGATGGTTTTTTCAAACTTGCGCACGAACTCGACATCGACGAGCACCCAACGCGGGTTATCCTCGCTGCTTTTCGGGTCGAAGTACTTCGAGTCCGTATCGAACTGGGTCGGGTCGGGATAGGGCTCGCTCGCGACCCTCGCAATGCCGGAGATGCCTGGTTCTTTGCAACTCGAATGATAGAAAAAGACTTCATCGCCAATGCGCATGTCGTCGCGCATCATGTTGCGGGCCTGGTAATTGCGAATACAATCCCACATCTCGCGGCCGTCTCGCTCGAGATCATTGATGCTGTAAACGTCGGGTTCTGATTTCATCAGCCAGTAGGCCACGTCGCACCTGTTGTCTGTCTTATCACCGGGCTGCGGAGTCTACCATGACGGGTTCGTTTCCAAAGGCGCTATGGTACGATGGCACCACGAATCAGGGGAGAATCGGACGCACCAAAATGACAAATGTCCTGGCAAATATTTTTGGCTCATCACCGGTCCAGCCGCTCGAAAGGCACATCGAAATTGCGTTTCGATGCGCGAAACAGTTACGCGCGTTCTTTGCTGCTGCCGTCGAAGGAAACTGGGATCAAGCCGTAGTGGTCCGCAATGAAATTGAAAAGCTTGAACACGAGGCAGATGATCTAAAAAAGAATATCCGCCTGCGCCTGCCGAAAAGCTTGTTCATGCCGGTACCGCGCGAGGATCTGCTGGAGTTGTTGCTCGTGCAGGACAAGATCGCAAATCGGACAAAAGACGTTTCGGGCATTGTGCTTGGTCGCAAGATGCAAATTCCGCCGGCAATTGCCGAACAATTCCTCGAGTTTGTCGATCGCAACATCGACGCGGCAAAACAGGCTCGCAAGAGCGTGCGCGAACTCGATGAGTTGTTTACTTCGGGTTTTCGGGGTGCCGAGGTTGACCTGGTCTCCGCGCTGATCGAGGAACTCGATCAAATCGAGACAGATACCGACGACAAACAAGCGGCGTTGCGCGCGGCGCTTTTTGCGATCGAAGATACCTTGAATCCGGTGAACGCCGTATTCATGTACCAGGTTATCGAATTGACGGGCGAGATCGCGGACATGGCAGAGCGCGTGGGCCGACGTCTAGAGCTGCTGCTCTCTCACTAATACTAAGAAATCCGGGCCATTTGGCGCCCCTGAGGGCAGTTTCATGGAAGCAGAGCTCGTCTATATCGGCCTCGCCGCCCTGTTCGGCATCTTTATGGCGTGGGGTATCGGTGCGAACGATGTCGCCAATGCGATGGCGACGTCGGTCGGCTCGAAAGCACTGACGATCAAGCAGGCAATTCTCGTTGCCGCCGTGTTCGAGTTCCTGGGAGCCGTGCTTGCCGGCGGCGAAGTCACGTCCACGATCAGGAAAGGCATTGTCGACGCGGATCTCCTGTCCGACAGCCCCGAATTGTTGATCTACGGCATGCTCGCGTCGCTACTCGCCGCAGGTACGTGGCTGTTTATCGCCTCGAAGAATGGCTGGCCAGTGTCGACAACGCATTCGATCGTTGGCGCAATTGTCGGTTTCGCCGCGGTCGGTATCGGTATCGATGCGGTGCAATGGGGCCAGGTTGGCACGATCGTCATAAGCTGGGTGGTGTCACCGCTGACTGCCGGCTTCATTGCGTACCTTATCTATCGCAGCGTGCAACGCCTGATTCTTCGTCAGGACGATCCGCTCGCCAAAGCCAAGCGTTATGTACCCGTCTACATATTTTTCGCCGCGTTTACGATCACGCTGGTGACGATACTCAAAGGACTGCAGCACGTTGGCCTGACGATCAGTCTCAGGGATAGCTATATCCTCGCGACCGCGATTGCGGTTGGCATCGCACTCATTGGTGCATTTGCCATTCGGCGCATCCAGCCGGACAAGAAAGCCGAAAAGCACCAGCACTTCTATACGGTCGAGCGCGTTTTCGGCATTTTGATGGTTGTTACCGCCTGCGGTATGGCATTTGCGCACGGTTCGAACGATGTCGCGAACGCGATTGGGCCGGTGGCGGCAGTCGTAAGCGTCGCACAGAATGGCGTGATCACGGCCAAGGCTGCGTTACCGATCTGGGTATTGATGCTCGGCGGTATCGGTATCGTGATCGGTCTCGCGACGTATGGCCGGCACGTTATCGCAACCGTCGGCAAGAAGATCACGCAACTGACGCCGAGCCGCGGATTTGCGGCGGAACTGGCGGCGGCGACGACCATCGTAATCGCATCGGGCACGGGAATTCCCATTTCGACGACGCATACGCTCGTTGGTGCAGTGCTTGGAGTCGGTATGGCACGTGGCATCGAGGCAATCGACCTTCGCGTCGTTGCACGGATACTCGTGTCATGGGTTGTTACGATTCCAGCCGGCGCATTCCTTGCGGTCGTGTTTTTCTTCATATTCAAGACGATCTTGCCGTAACGGGGGCGAACAGCCAATGCATCGCCTGATCATAATCCTTGTCGCGTTGCAGATGTCCTGCGCCCTGGCGCAGGACGTCGATCAGGCCGTTGTTCGTTACACCGACCTGCGGCACCCTGTCTACAGTACGACCGGGATGATCGCGGCACAAAGCAAGACCGCAGCGGACGTCGGTGCAGAGGTTCTTGCCGATGGCGGCAATGCGGTTGACGCTGCAGTCGCGGTCGGATTCTCGCTCGCGGTCACACTGCCGCGAGCCGGCAATCTCGGTGGCGGTGGCTTCATGCTCGTGCATGATGCCGAATCTGATACGACTACGGCAATCGATTATCGAGAAATGGCGCCGCCGGCGGCGCACCGTGACATGTTCCTCGATGAGAATGGTAACGCTGACCCGGAACTGTCGCGCTTCAGCCACAAAGCCTCGGGCGTCCCGGGCACCGTGGCCGGGTTGTATCTTGCGCACCGGAAGTTCGGCAGTATGCCGTGGAAGCGAGTCGTTCAGCCCGCAGCCGATCTCGCTCGCGAAGGTATTGTCGTAACGCGTGACCTTGCGAACCTGCTCGAATCCCGTAAAGAGAGAATGTGCCGCGACGCGGCAACCTGCAAGTATTTCTATAAGCCTGGCGCGGTTCCGTACCGGATGGGCGAGATCCTTGTGCAGGCAGATCTTGCCGAGTCGCTGCAATTGATTGCGGATGAAGGACCCGACGCATTTTATCGAGGTGCGACTGCCGAGAAGATCGCGGCCGAGATGAAACGGGGCGGGGGTCTGATCGACATGCAGGCGCTTGCAGCCTACAAGCCCGTGATCCGAGAGCCGCTGCGCGGCAGCTACCGCGGCTACGAGGTCGTGACGATACCGCCACCGAGCTCGGGCGGCGTTCACGTCCTGCAAATGCTGAACGTACTGTCGCATTTTCCGGTCGCCGCAATGGGCGCTGGCAGCGCCGACGCGACTCACCTGTTGGCCGAAGTCATGCGGCTAGCCTATGCCGATCGCAGCAAACACCTTGGCGACCCCGACTTCTATGACGTTCCCGTTGACTGGCTCACGAGTGCCGACTACGCAGCGGAACTTGCCGCCTCAATCGACATGAAGTGGGCGCGCCCATCGATTGACGTCGCGCCCGGCGTCGCGCCGTCGCCTGAGAGTGAAGATACAACGCACTTCTCAGTGATTGATACGTACGGCAACGTCGTATCGAATACCTACACGCTGAATTTCTCTTACGGCTCGGCAATATCGGTTGCCGGCGCCGGGTTCCTGCTCAACAATGAGATGGACGACTTCGTTTCGAAGCCGGGCGTGCGGAATGCTTTCGGTCTGCTCGGTGGCAAGGCGAATGCGGTCGAGGCCGGCAAGCGGCCGTTGAGTTCGATGACGCCGACCATAATATTTGCGGGCGGGGAGCCGTGGTTTGCCACGGGCAGCCCGGGCGGCAGCCGCATCATCACAACAGTGCTGCAGATGCTTGTTAACGTCATCGACCACGGCATGAACCTTGCGGATGCATCGAATCAACCGCGCATGCATCATCAGTGGTTTCCGGACGAGCTGTTGCTCGAGTCCGGCTTCAGTCCCGATACGATTCGGCTTCTGGAGGCGCGCGGACACATAGTGCGGCCCTCGTCACGGTCGATGGGCAGCCTGCAGTCTGTCGCGATTCGCGACGGTGTTTTTCGCGGCGCGTCGGACCCGCGCCGGCCGAATGCTGGCGCCTCTGCGCCTGCCGCAGTAGATGCCACAGTCCACTAGCTCAACGAATTCCATTATCAGTTCTGCCGCCAGGCGCTACGCGATGGTCGTGCTGGCCATCGTCTACATGTTCAACTTCGTCGACCGGCAGATCCTGTCCATTTTGCTACCTGCGATTCGCGACGAGTTTCAGGTCGGCGATACGGTACTTGGGTTGCTCGCCGGAACCGCGTTCGCATTATTCTACGTCATTCTCGGCGTACCGATCGCACAGCTGGCTGATCGCGTAAATCGGCGTAATCTGATTGCAGCCGCGGTAGCGATTTGGAGCGGCATGACCGCGTTATCGGGGCTGGCGGCGAATATCTGGCACCTCGTGCTGGCGCGCATTGGCGTCGGCATCGGTGAAGCCGGGTGCAGTCCACCCGCACATTCGATGATTGCAGACCTGTATCCACCTGAGCGGCGCTCGTCGGCCATGGGTTTTTACACGCTCGGAATATCCGCCGGCATCATGCTCGCGTATCTGGCCGGCGGCTGGGTCGCGCAAAACATCGGCTGGCGCGAAGCGTTCTTTATCGTTGGCATCCCGGGTCTCCTGCTGGCGTTGGTGGTCCGGTTCACGTTGACTGAACCGCGACGCGGCGCATCCGAGCAGCGAACCGACAGTGGCGAGCCGCCGAACCTGTTGCTGGTGACCACGTTTCTTCTGGCACGGCGCTCGTTCCTGTACATGGCGATTGCAGCCGGTCTGAGCGCTTTCGTCGGCTATGCGATCATCAATTTCATGCCGAGCTTTATCGTTCGCAGCTTCAATATGGAAGTTGCCGTGCTCGGGTTCTGGCTTGGTCTGATCTATGGTATAGCCGGCGGTTTCGGCTTTTTTATGGGCGGCTATTTCGCGGATCACTTCGGGCAGCACAATCACCAACGCGCATTGGCTTTTATAGGATTAGCACAAGCTATGTCTGCGATACTCTTCGCTACAGTATTCCTGGCACCAACCGTAATGTGGTGCCTTATTTTGTTGGTGGTGCCGACGGTGACGTCGAACTTCTATTTGGCGCCCGTGCTCAGCCAGACGCAAAGTCTGGTGTCATTGCGTATGCGGGCTGTCGCGTCGTCACTCGTGTTGTTGATCATCAACGTGATTGGACTCGCGATGGGTCCCCCGGTTACCGGCCTGATCAGCGACGTTCTGGAGCCAGGCTTTGGAGACGAATCGATGCGCTACAGTCTGCTGATCGTCAGCGCGTTGTTGCTGCCAGCGGCTGCGTGGTGTTACTACCAGGCCGGCAGGTCGATTGACGCCGACCTGCAGCGCGCGGACGAACACGACTAGGCGATCATACGGCGCGCAAATACCAGTCGAAGTCGATGGGGCTGATGACGTTGTGGAACTGTTGAGATTCCATGCGGCGATTGAGCGCGTAGTACCTGCAGTATTTTTCACCGAGGTAGGTCGGCAGGATCTTGCTTTTCGAGAAACGATCGATAGCGGATTCCCAACGGTCGGGTATACGTGTTTTGATGGCTACACGTTCGCCTTCTTCGATCATCCGCCCGGGATCGCATTTGTGCTTCAGTCCGTGGTGCACACCGGCAACAACGGCTGCAGTGACGAGGTATGGATTTGCATCGGCGCCTGCAACGCGGTGCTCGAATCGCAAATTGGTCTCGTCAGCCTGCGGAATGCGCACCGCAACGACGCGGTGGTTAACGCCCCAGTTCGTATCAACCGGCGCAAAGTTTTCCGGTAGAAGCCTGCGGTAGGAGTTGGCATTTGGCGCGAAAATTGCGGTCGACTCGGCCATCGTTTGCAACAAGCCGCCGACCGCGTGACGCAGTCGCGCCGAGAACGGCGGTGACGCGAGTGTGTCGCGGCCGTGAGAGAAGTAATTGTTGCCCTTGCGATCGACCAGGCTCATATGAATATGCAGGCCACTGCCCGAATCCTCGGCGAACGGTTTCGCCATGAAACAGGCGACCAAACCGTGCTTCAAGGCCGTCGACTTCACGGCTCGTTTGAGAAGCACTGCGTGATCGCACGCCAGTGCGGGATCGTCGACGTGTGTAAGATTGATCTCGAATTGTCCCGGTGCGAATTCGGCAGTCGCGGTATCGGCCGGGATGCCTTGCGCATCGCAACAATCGTATAGGTCGTCGAGGAATTGCTCGATCTCTGCAAGGTCACCCGGGTGATAAACCTGCGGCCCGGGCTGTGGACGACCGATTCCCGGTACGCGCGAGGCTCGTGGCGTCGGGCTGTCTGCCTTGGCATCGAGCAAGTAAAACTCCAGCTCTGTGGCCATGACGATCTTGAGCCCCATCTTTGTGAGCGGCGCGATCGATTGTTCGAGCACGGCGCGAGGATCGGCGAAGTACGGCGCGCCGCTTTTGTCGAACATTCGGAACAACGCCTGCGCGGTTGCACGGGAGGCCCAGGGAACCGGCGCCATACTGCCCGGCACGAGGCGACACGGTACGTCCGGATCGCCATCGCCGTCGCCAATCATGCCCGGAAGTACTGCGCCAAGCGTGCTCATCAGCAGCGTGCCGCCACAAAACCAGAATGCCTCGTCGCAGGTCTTTTCGAAACTGGACCGGCGGATGCGCTTGCCACGCAATACCCCAGATATATCGGGCACGAGCAGTTCCATCGTGGCTGTGTCCGGGTGGTGATTCAGCAAACGTCGCAATTCATTGCGGAGCGGACTGTCCTGCTTTTTTGCCATCGCGGCCCCTGGTTGCCGTGTTTCCTGCGAGCTTGGATGATCTGCCGCCACGCCGCAAGAGCACCGGTCATTCATGTGCCTGGTCCCAGCGGTCGACTTCGGCTACCATAATATGAAATCAACTGTCACAGTGTGGTACACCTCATGGCAACGACCGTTGCGCCTCGGGGCGCGCAGGCAGCGCTCCGCGCGATGCGACTGTTGAAACTATTCACGCCCGAGCGCCCAAACATGGCGCTGGCCGAGGTCAGCCGGCTCGCGGGTCTCAACAAAACCACCACGCACCGGTTGCTGGCCGCGCTACACAGCGAGGGGTTCATCGACAAGAATCCGGCAACGGGCAGCTATCGTCTCGGGCCCGGACTGATGGCGCTCGGTGTGCAGGCCCTGTCGAACAGTGACCTGCGGCTTCGCGTCCGCCCTATGTTGAAGCAGCTGGCACGGGAAACCGGCGAGACGGCAACGCTCGAAGTGCCCATCGACGATTCGATGCTGATTCTCGACGAGGTTGCAGGCAGCCATTTCGTTGGTGCCGGCGGCAACGTTGGGACACGCTGGCCAATGCACGCCACGTCGACCGGCAAAGCGCTGATCGCTTTCGATGAACAGGCCCTGGAAAAACTGGGTCCTGACCTGCAGCCTGTCACAGCCAACACGATTGTCGATCACAATGCCCTGCTTCGCGAACTCAGTCACATTCGCCGGCAGGGCTTCGCCGAATCCGTCGATGAACTCGAGGAGGGGTTTTCCGGCGTCGGTACTGTACTGAGGGGCAGCCTGGGCGAGGTGCTCGGCATCTT
>JAOTUB010000205.1 GCA_029864095.1 Gammaproteobacteria bacterium
CGATGCGACTCGGACTGATCGGGCTGGGCAAGATGGGTGCTAACATGGCGCGGCGCTTGCGCCGCGCGGGCATTGAGGTCGCTGGATTCAACCGTGACGCCGGGACGACAAGGGCACTGGCCGCAGAATGCGGACTTTTGCCGGCCGAATCGACGAAATCGCTCGTTGCAATGCTCGATGCGCCCAGGCTCGTCTGGCTGATGCTGCCCGCCGGCGATGTCACCGAGGACTATGTGCAGCAGCTGAGCGAACTGTTCCAGCCCGGCGACATCTTGATCGACGGCGCCAACTCCTATTATAAGGACTCGGTCCGTCGCGGCGAGTTACTTGCGAACGCTGGAATCTTTTTTGTCGACGCGGGTGTGTCTGGCGGTGTGTGGGGCCTTGAGAATGGCTATGCGCTCATGCTCGGTGGAACTAAGGACGCATTCGCCAAACTGCGACCGATAGTCGAAGCGCTCGCGCCGGCACCCGACCGCGGCTGGATTCATACCGGACCTGTCGGTAGCGGTCACTTCGTCAAAATGATCCACAACGGTATCGAGTACGGCATGATGCAGGCCTACGCCGAAGGTTTTGCGCTTATGAAAGGCCGCGATGATTTCGGCCTCGACCTGGCGGGCATCGCGGAGGCATGGCGCCACGGAAGTGTCGTTCGCAGTTGGCTGCTCGACCTCTCCGCCAACGTGCTTGCCAAAGACCAACAGCTCGACGACGTGCAGCCCTTCGTCGCTGATTCGGGAGAGGGTCGCTGGACCGCGCTCGAAGGTATTGAACAAGGCATACCAACGCCCGTAATGAGCCTTGCCTTGATGGTTCGGTTTGCCACCCAGGGTAATCAGGATTATTCGGCAAAATTACTTGCGATGATGCGCAACCAATTCGGGGGTCATGCGATTCGGTCAAGCAATGAGTGAAAGCAACAGATCAACAAGCCTTACGATCCTGAACCGCGCGGCCATGTTTGTCGGCTTGCTGATGGCGGCATGCTTTTCGCTCGCGGTGTCGGCGGACACAATGCAAGGCGATGCGGCTGGTCAAACGGGCGTCGCGCCCCTGTTTGCCGACGATTCGCCGCTGGCCGTAACTATCGAAGCGCCGCTGACGACATTAATGAAAGACCGCCCGGAAGAGGAATATCTCAACGGCAAATTCAGTTTCACCCGGGACGACGGGATGAAACAGACAGTCGACCTGAAAATTCGCACGCGTGGCAAATATCGGCGGCAGGAGGAGCATTGTGACTTCGCGCCGATTCGCTTGAACTTCCGCAAGAAGCAACTCATTGATACGGTGTTTGCCGGACAGGACAAGCTCAAGATGGTCACACATTGCCGGACCAAAACCCCATATTTTGAGCAACTCGTGTTGCGTGAGTACCTTGCGTACCGCTTTCTCAATGTCATGACGAGCAAGAGTTATGGCGTGCGGCTATTTCAGATCACCTACGTTGATACCGAAGGCGCCGAACCGATGACCAGGCTCGGCTTCGTTATTGAAGATGATGGCGATGTCGCGGCGCGCAACGGCTTGATATCAGTTGGAACCGGCGACATTTCAAGCGACGACCTCGATCACGCCCAGCAGAACCTTGTGGACGTGTTCCAGTACCTGATCGGCAATACCGAGTACTCACTGGTCAGAAGCGAGCCTGGTCAAGATTGCTGCCATAACTCCGATCTCATGTCGGCGACAGGGGAAGCCCCTTTCACACCGCTGGCCTACGATTTTGATTTTGCCGGGCTGGTAAATGCTCCCTATGCCGCTCCGAATCCCCGATACAGGCTTCGGAACGTGCGTCAGCGGCTGTACAAGGGCCTGTGCCGGAACAATGACCTGCTCCCAGGCACGTTGCAGCAGTTCCTCGACAAGAAGGACGCTATATACGGCCTCGTCGAAAACCAGGTATTTCTCAGCTCACGAAGCACGCGGGATGTGATCCGCTACCTCGATACTTTTTACGATCGCATTTCGCAACCGAAATCAGTAAAAACCAGCTTTATCGACAGGTGCAACGAGGCACCATGAAGTCGGCTCGCCAGGCGCCACTACTTCAGCTTGACGCCGATATCATTGCGAGCCCGCGAATTTGTGTTCCAGCAGTTTGCTGGCAAAACCGCTGCCGCTGAACTTGTTTATTGCTGCAAGTGAATAGTCGCAGCCGGTAATGATGGCCTGTGCCGCGAGCAGGCCGCTTTTCACGGCTGGCCCTATACCCTCGCACATATCGCGGGTAGCGAGTCCGACAGAATCGCCGACGATATAAGCATTGTGATCACTGACGACATCGACATTGCCGCGCAGGTAGTAGCTGTAGCCCGCAGGTTGATAGTGACCGTAACGAACAAGGCCGCGGCTTTCCAGCCGGTCCACAAACTTACGCCAATATTCACGAACGTGTCCGCCTTGGCGCTTCAGCTGTTCAGCCATGCCGCCCAACCCGACGTTGATGAAGCCGTTCGCCTTCGGCACGTACCAGGCATACCCAGGTAATCCATCGTCGAAAAACCACAGGTGACACTCTCCGCATTGCCAGTCAAAGGCGAATTCATGCTCGTAGGTCGCCGTCTGTAACGCGCCGCTGCGAGGATTGCTGTCGTGGAACAGCGTCCTGTAAACCGGGCATGCGGTGCCGCCGGCACCCACGAGGTATTTGCAGCGAAACTGCCCGTCGATGACGAAGTCGGCGCCATCCCGACGGATCTCGCGCACTTTGTGCTGCAATACCGTCGCCCCGGCGCGGCACAACAGGAAATTGTCGAATTCGAACCGCCGAATCGAGTGCTGCTTTGATTTCAGCTTCACGCTGAGCGCCTTCCAGTGCAGATGGAGTTCGTCGAAGGTCATGAAGCTCAGCGGATAGTCTTCCGGATCAAGCTCGAGGTCGTCGAGTGCTTCCGGAGTCACCCAACCGGCACACAGCTTGGTGCGGGGAAATCTCATGCGGTCCAGGACCACGACGTCGAGGCCCGCATCGCGCAGCTTCCAGGCGCAGGTGGAACCCGCCGGCCCGCCCCCCACGACAATGGCGTCGGCTAGCTGCACGTCATTCGACCCCGGAACCCTCCGAGTACATGTATTCGCGCGTCCACGGCACTTTATTGTTGCCGCGCGGCGTGAACAGGACCTGGTAGAGCTGTAGCGTGCCCGACTGGAAACCGGCCGATGAACCGGCCAGGTATAAGCGCCACATGCGCACGAATTCCTCGTCGTACATTTCCTCCACTCTGTCAGCAACGGCTTCGAAGTTCTCCAACCAGGTTGCACAGGTGCGCGCATAGTGCGGCCGCAGATTTTCGACGTCGATAATCGAGAACTTGTGCGGTTCGAAGACGGCCATCATTTCGCTGAGGCTCGGCACATGCCCGCCGGGGAAGATATGTTTGACGATCCATGGATCGGTTCTGTCCGGGAAGCTCCGCCCGATCGAATGGATCAGTGCGAGCCCGTCGGGTTTGAGGCTACGTTTGACAACTGCGCCCAGCGTCCGGAAATTCGCCAACCCGACATGCTCGAGCATACCGACCGATACGAACGCGTCACAGCGCTGGTCAATCTGCCGGTAATCATCCTCTACAAATGTCACCCGCCCATCAGGAAGCTTGGCGGCGGCCCGCTGTCTTGCAAAGGCAACCTGCTCTTTGGAGTTGTTATAGGCAATGACATCGACGCCGTAGTGCTCGGCCATATGCACGGCCAGCGCACCCCAGCCGCAGCCTGCCTCGATGACTTTTTGTCCCGGCTGCAGCCGTAGTTTGCGGCTTACGTGGTCGAGCTTGGCGACCTGCGCCTCAGCCAGGGTTGCCGCAGGTGTATCGTAGTACGCGCAGGTGTAAACCATGCGCTCGTCCAGCCAGAGTTTGTAGAAGTCGTTGCCGAGATCGTAGTGGTGCTGCACGTTTTGCCGCGAACGATCCAGCGAGTTGACGCGCATCGCATGCAGCAAGGATCTGATCTTGGGGCGATAGTAGCCTCGATCACGTTTGTTCGTGATCGCCGCCGTTACCTCGTTGGCAAACGCCAGAATATCGCCGTGGATCTGGATCAGCCCGCGGCTATAACACTCGCCGAAGCCTACGGAAGGTGATCGCAGCAGTTCGAAGATTGCCCGCCGCTCGCGAAACTCCATACACGCGACGGGAGGCGCGTCCGTTATCGGGAACTCTTCGCCGTTCCAAAGCCGGACCGAGATACGGGGATTGCCCACGTGGTTCATTATTCGGCGAATCAGACGACGATCGAAATCGGCTTCAGCATGG
>JAOTUB010000068.1 GCA_029864095.1 Gammaproteobacteria bacterium
AAATCCTGCCGGCAGGTCGCATGTGGCCCTGGCCTGCACGGCCCCGATTCGAAGTTCTGCCGCCCATCATGCCCAACGATGCGGCTTTCGAGGACCACCGCGTGTTAGCCGAGAAAGCCCGGCAGCAGATACTGGCGGCGCTTGACGAGCCCGATCTTTGTGCACAGAGTACTCCCGGACAAGCAACTGGAAGCGGAGACCCTGCATGAATTTAGAACCCATTGTGATCGTCGCAGCGAAGCGCACCCCAATCGGCGCGTTTCAGGGCGCGTTATCCGCGGCGACCGCGCCCGAACTCGGCGCAGCAGCGATCGCCGGAGTTGTTGCCGAAACGGGTATTGATCCGGCCGACGTGGATCAGGTATTGATGGGCTGTGTCTTGCCGGCCGGTCTCGGTCAGGCACCTGCCCGCCAGGCCGCCCTTGCCGGCGGCATTCCGGTCGGTACACCGTGCACGACCGTCAACAAGATGTGCGGCTCAGGCATGCAATCCATCATGTTCGGGCACGATCTTATCAGGGCTGACAGTGCGGCGGTGGTCGTCGCCGGCGGACTCGAGTCGATGAGCAATGCGCCGTATTTGCTCCCCAAAGCGCGCAGCGGTTACCGCATGGGCCACCAGGAGGTGCTGGATCATATGTTCTTCGACGGGCTGCAGGATCCGTACGAGGGCCAAATGATGGGACATTTCGCCGAAAACACGGCCGATAAGTATGGCTTCACGCGTGAAGCACAGGACGCCTTTGCGATTGAATCGGTTACACGTGCGCAAGGCGCCGTTGCGGACGGTGCGTTCGCTGCCGAAATCGCCCCGGTTACGATCACTTCGCGCAAGGGAGACGTCACGGTGGCCGATGACGAGACACCGGGCACCGTCAACGTCGATAAGATCCCGACCTTGCGAGCGGCCTTTCGCAAGGACGGTACCGTGACCGCAGCCAGTTCGTCATCAATATCTGACGGCGCATCTGCCCTGTTGCTCATGACCGCATCGGAGGCAGACAGACGCCGCCTAGAGGCGGCGGCCACGATCATCGGACATTCCAGCTTTGCCCAGGAGCCGGCGTGGTTCACGACATCGCCCGTATCTGCGATCAAGATCCTGCACAAAAAGCTCGGCTGGAGTCCCGATAACGTCGACCTTTATGAAGTCAACGAAGCCTTTGCCGTCGTGACAATGGCCGCAATGCACGATCTCGGCATCGATCACAGCAAGATAAATGTCAACGGCGGCGCCTGCGCATTGGGACATCCGATTGGCGCATCCGGTGCACGCATAACAACGACGCTAATTCATGCCTTGCAGGCACGCAACTTGAAACGCGGCGTTGCGTCACTATGTATTGGTGGTGGGGAAGCAGTCGCCATCGGTATCGAAATCAACTAAGGGCAACAGCGATGAAATTAGCAACCGCAAAGGCTGTCATTACGGGCGGCGCGTCGGGACTAGGCTTCGCGACCGCGCAGCACATTGTCAATGCCGGTGGTCAGGTAGTGTTGCTCGACATCAACGACGAGCAGGGATCCGCCAGCGCTGCGAGCCTTGGCGAGCGGGCGTCCTTCATAAATACCGATGTTGCCAGCGAAGCATCGGTCAAGAAATCGGTTAGCCACGCGAACGAAACCATGGGTGGCATCACCCTGGCCGTCAATTGCGCCGGAATCGCCACGGCGGGCCGGACGCTCGGCCGCGATGGCCCGTGGCCGAGTGAGCTGTTCAACAAGGTCATTCAGGTCAATCTGGTCGGCAGCTACAACGTCACCAAAGAAGCAGCGGCTTTCATGCAGCACAATGATCCGAATGAAGATGGCGAGCGCGGTGTAGTTATCAGCACCGCATCAATCGCTGCCTTCGAGGGCCAGATCGGTCAGGCTGCATACTCCGCATCCAAAGGCGGTGTCGTCGGGATGATGTTGCCGTTGGCGCGTGAATTCGCCCAGTTCGGTATCCGCGTCAACACGATCGCCCCAGGCGTATTCCTGACGCCAATGGTTGCCGGCATGCCGGAAGAAGTGCAGGAGTCCCTGGGCAGGCAGGTGCCCTTTCCGCCACGGCTCGGCAGGCCCGAGGAATATGCTGCTGCGGTCGAGTTCATCTACGAAACCGCAATGGTCAACGGCGAAACCATACGCGTCGACGGCGCGATTCGAATGCAGCCCAAGTAATTTGTACAGCCCGCGAGCGTGACATTTATCTCGGTCATGGCTCGCTGCGCTGCGCTTTACTTCCCTCGACAAAAATCCCGCGCGCGGGCCCTGCGCGCTACATGCCGCTGTAGTTCGGGCCTCCACCGCCTTCGGGTACCGTCCAGACGATATTCTGTTGCGGGTCCTTGATGTCGCAGGTTTTGCAGTGGACGCAGTTCTGTGCGCTGATCTGGAACACTTTCGCGCCACCCTCCTCCACGACTTCATAAACGCCGGCCGGACAATAGCGCTGTGCCGGTTCGTCGTAGGTGGGCAGGTTGAAGTCGATCGGAATCGAATCGTCTTTGAGCTTCAGATGCGACGGCTGATCTTCTTCATGGTTGGTGCTCGACAGGAATACTGACGACAGCCGATCGAAAGTTATGACGCCATCCGGTTTCGGATAATCGATAGCCTCGGCCTCGGCCGCTTTCATGAGGGATTCGTGATCCAGCTTCGGGTTGCGCCAGGTGAACGGCAACTTGCCGAAGAAGATGTTCTGATCAATGAACGTGAACGCGGCGCCCCAGAATGTGCCCAGCTTGACGAGCGCGGGTCCGAAGTTTCGACCCCGATGCAGTTCTTTGTAGACCCACGACGCTTTGACGCCTTCTTCGTAGTCGCCCAGCTCCGACTGTCCTGTGTCTCCCGAGGACAAGGCGCGATGAACGCTCTCGGCAGCGAGCATGCCAGTCTTGATAGCTGTGTGCGCGCCCTTAATTTTTACGCCATTCAGAAATCCGGCGTCGCAGCCAATCAGCATGCCGCCCGGAAATGCCAGCTTCGGCAGTGACTGCAGTCCACCTTTGTTCACTGCACGCGCCCCAAAGGCCACGCGTTTGCCGCCATCGAGATACTGCCGAATCTTCGGGTGCAGCTTCCAACGCTGGAACTCCTCGAACGGCGACAGATGAGGATTTGCATAGTCGAGAGCGATTATCAGGCCGAGAAACACCTGGTTGTTCGCCGCGTGATACAGGAAGCCGCCACCTTCCGTGTGACCGTCCAGCGGCCATCCGGCCGTATGTACGACCAGTCCTTCATCATGTTTGCCAGGATCGATTTCCCAGATTTCCTTGATGCCGATGCCGTAATGCTGGGGATCACAATTCTCGCGGAGATTGAAGCGATCAATCACTTCCTCACCGAGATTGCCGCGCACGCCTTCGGCAAATATTGTGTAGCGTGCTGTCAGTTCGTATCCTGCCTGGAATGTCGACTTTCTCTGTCCGTCTTTCCCGATACCCATGTCACTCGTCGCGACACCGGTCACGCGTCCGTCCGTGTCGTACAACACTTCGGACGCGGCAAAGCCCGGGAACACATTGACGCCGAGGGCTTCGGCCTGTTCACCAAGCCACTGACACAAGCGACCCAGACTAATAATGTAATTGCCTTTGTTGTGCATCGGCCGTGGCACGAACAGGCCCGGCATACGAATGCCCTTTTCGGCACTGGTCAGGTAATAAACGTCGTCGCCCTTGACCAACGTTTTGACCGGTGCACCCTTTTCTTTCCAGTCAGGAAACAACTCATCGAGTCCGGTCGGTTCGAACACGTTGCCCGAGAGAATGTGTGCCCCGATTTCCGAGCCCTTCTCGACAACGACGACCGTCAGGCTGTCATCCAACTGCATCAATCGGCAGGCTGCGGCGAGACCCGCAGGGCCGCCGCCGACAACCACGACATCGAACTCCATGGACTCGCGTTTTGTTGTTTCTGTCATATTCCCCAAACTCAGAGATAGAATCGTGGTCCGGCCAGGCACTTCTGCACGGCGAAAAAGGATAACCGGTATTTTGACTGTTCGCGAGGCTTACGAGGATAACCTCCAGCGCGAAGGCCATGAGCGGGATGCGGCTCAGGAAAAGATCGTTGCCCTGCTTGATGCCCTGCAACAACGGCTCCTTGCGCCCCAGTCCGGAAGGTGGCTACGCGGCTTGATCAGGCATGTCGCACAACCAGACAGTAAAGGCGAGATCGGGCTGTATATCTGGGGCGGCGTGGGACGCGGCAAGACATTTCTGATGGATCTGTTCTTCGAGACGCTGTCGATAGAGCAAAAGCGGCGCGTTCATTTTCATCGCATGATGCATGCAGTTCACGAACACCTTAAGTCACTCAGTGGTGTCGAAGATCCGCTTGATCAGGTTGCTGACCTGATCGCAAAAAACACGCGCGTGCTGTGCTTTGACGAGTTCTTCGTCAGCGACATCGGCGACGCGATGATTCTCGCCAGGCTGTTAGATGGTCTGTTCCGACGTGGCGTCACGCTTGTCACAACATCCAATTCGCCTCCGGACGACCTGTACAAGGACGGTCTGCAGCGACAGCGCTTTTTGCCTGCAATCGAGCTACTGAAAGCGCACACCGACGTCGTGCATATTGATAGCGGTGTCGATTATCGACTGCGCCTGCTGCAGCAGGCGGGCACTTACTTTTCACCGGATGACAATGCTGCAGAGATCAGGCTGCAACAGTTTTTCGATGAGTCGGCGTCCAGCCAGATCGCGGCCAACAGGATGCTGGACATCAATGGCCGTGAAATCCGGGCGCGACTTTGCGCAAAAGGCATCGCGTGGTTCAACTTTGAGGACATCTGCGACGGCCCGCGCAGCCAGAACGACTACATCGAAATCGCGCGCTGGTATCCGACGGTCATCGTCTCCGGGGTTCCTGCGCTCGGCAGCGAACTCGAGAATCAGGCGCGCCGGTTTATCGCGCTTGTCGACGAATTCTACGATCGCCGCGTAAAGCTCATCATTGCGGCCGCGACGAGCGTGGACTCGCTCTATGCGGGTAAGCGCCTCGCATTCGAATTTGAACGAACCGTGAGTCGATTGATCGAGATGCAATCGACCGACTACCTCGCCGCGCCTCACCTGGCGTAAACTGTGTTCCTGTCAGCAATGCCCCGCACCGAGCCTCGGACGATGAAAGACGAACTGATTCTAGAAGAATTCCTGCCTTACAGGCTATCCATCACGTCGCACACGGTTAGCACCAATATTGCTCGCGTCTACGAGAAACGTTTCGGCGTATCGATTCCCGAATGGCGCGTAATTGCGATCCTTGGCCGTTATCCTGGCCTTTCTGCCGTCGAGGTGGCCGATCGCACCCTGATGGATAAAGTTGCGGTCAGCCGCGCGGTCACCAAGTTGATCAAGAACGGTCGAATCGATCGTGAATTTGCTGACGCCGACCGGCGTCGCTCGATATTGAACCTCTCGGAACAGGGCCGGCAGGTACACAACGAAATCGCGCCGCTCGCGCTGCAGTTCGAGCGCGAGCTGCTGCAGGACATCGGCGACGAGGACTACGCGAAGTTTAATATGGTGCTCGAGCAACTGCTCGAGAAGGCAAGCCAACTCGGCGACTAGCTAACCGGGAGACAAGAATAGTGACTCGAAAAGAGCTGCGCCGGGGCAGCGATCGCAAAGACAGCATTGTCCGACAGATACTTGCCGCCCGCGTTGACTTTGCGCCGTTGTCGAGCCGACAGCAGGCCCGCGTGTTCCTCGAGCAGTACGTGGCCGATGTGCCGGTTGAAGATCTCGAAGGCAGGTCACCGCGAATCATGGCGACTATTGCGCTGAATCACCTCAAATTTGGCGCCCGGCGCCGTAAAGGCCGACCGTGCCTGAGGATCTATAACCCGACCGAAAAAGAATACGGCTACGAATCGGCATACACGTTCGTCGAAATGATTAACGACGATATGCCGTTTCTGGTCAACTCCGTTTCAGCTGCCGTCAATCGTCACGACCTTGCCGTTCATATAACGATCCATCCGGTCATTCGCATCCATCGCGCCAGCGACGGCAAAATCATCAATGTCTGCAAGCCGGGGGACAAGAGCGGCGCCGCCGAGTCATTTATTCGCCTGGCGATCGATCGCGAGACCGATCCGCGGGAGCTGAAACTCCTCGAACATGAGCTGCGCAGCGTTCTCTCCGATATCCGGTTCGCCGTTCGTGACTGGAAAAAAATGCGCACAAAAATGGCCGAGGCGGCGGCTTTATTTGACCGCGGGCCTCAACGTGCCGATGAGGAATTGCGTGCTGAGAGCAAGGCATTACTGCAATGGCTGGCTGACGACCACTTTACGTTTCTCGGTTATCGTGAATATGCGCTTGTCCGCCGCAAAGACAAGGTATATCTGCGACCCGTCAAGGGCACCGCGCTGGGACTGCTTTCTCGAAATGGGCGCGAAGGCCATACGATCGAGCTGACCAAAGAAATGCATCGCCTGTCGCGCGCCAGAGACTGGCTGATTCTGACCAAGGCGAATTCGCGCTCGACGATTCACCGCAATGCCTATCTCGACTATATCGGCATCAAGGTATATGACGACAATGGCAAGGTCAGCGGCGAGTACCGCTTTATCGGCCTGTTTGCGTCAGCCGCATACAGCGAAGCGCCGCGCAACATTCCGCTGCTGCGACACAAGATCCAGAAAATAATCGAACGCGCGCACGTCAATCCTGCCGGCCACCGTGGCAAAGCCCTGTTGCACATAATTAATACCTACCCGCGCGATGAGCTGTTTCATGCGTCGGTGCAAGATCTTATGCGGACGACGGTCGGCATCCTGAATTTGCAGGATCGGCAGCGCGTCAAGTTCTTTCTCCGGCGCGATACATTGCGGCGCTTCTTCTCCTGTCTCGTGTACATACCACGCGAAAAGTACACAACTGTAATTCGACGCAGAGTAGAGTCGATTCTCAAGGAAGCATTTAGTGGCACCTCCGTCGATTCGGTTGTGCAGATTTCGGACTCGGCGCTCGCCCGAGTGCACCTGATCGTACACACGCCGTCTGGCGATCGGCCGCGCATCAGTATTCAAAAAATTGAAGAGCAAATCGCCAAAGCCGTTATCACCTGGGCTGACCGACTGCGCGATCAACTAAGCGAATCATTCGGACACGAAGATGGACCCTTGTTATTTCGCGCGTATCGCGACGTGTTTCCCGCCGGTTATCAGGCAAACGTAACGCCGCGGGAAGCCTGCAGCGATATCGAACGTATTGAAGACATGCTGGCCAGCAATACCCGACGTTCCGTCGACTTGTATCGACGTGCCGAAAGTTCGCCCGGCCATATGCATTTTATGATTTACAGCGTAGATGAACCATTAACCCTGTCGGATGCAATGCCTCTGCTGGAGGACATGGGTGTCAACGTCTATACCGAGCATCCCCACGAACTCACATTGCATTCCGGCGCGCCATTCTCAATCCAGGAATTCCATCTGCGGCAAGACAGCGACACGGATCTCGACGTCGACGCGATCGCGCGGCGATTCGAAGAATGTTTCCTGGCCGCGCTGTCGGGTGAGGCCGAAAGTGACGGACTCAATCGGCTTGTCTTGACTGCACGACTCGATTGGCGTCAGACGGCTTTGCTGCGCTGTTATGCGAAGTATCTGCAACAACTCGGGTTGCCATTCAGTCAGGCCTATATGGAGGATGTCCTTGTCGCTCACGCCGGATTCGTCCAGCTGCTTGTGCAGCAGTTTGAACTGCAGTTCGATCCGACTATTTCGAATGCCAAACGTGAAGCTGCGCTGGCGCCAACCGTTACGGCGGTTACACGGGCGGTAACTAAGGCGAAAAACGTCGACGAGGACCGAATTCTGTCTGCGTTTTCTCGCGCCATCAATGCGACATTGCGCAGCAATTATTTCCTCAAGGGCGCCGATGGCAAGCCTTATGCGTATATTTCCGTGAAGCTCGATCCATCGCAATTGCCGGAAGTGCCATTGCCGAAACCGAAGTTCGAGATTTTTGTTTACTCGCCCGATGTCGAAGGTGTGCATCTCAGAGGCGGCGAGGTCGCGCGCGGTGGAATCAGATGGTCGGATCGCCGCGAAGATTTTCGCACCGAAGTTCTGGGCCTGATGAAAGCCCAGATTGTCAAGAACACGGTCATCGTGCCAACCGGCGCCAAAGGCGGCTTTTTTCCGAAACGGCTCCCCGAGGGCGATCGGGACGCGGTGCTGCAAACGGCCATTCAGTGCTACAAGACCTTTATATCGGGCCTTCTGGACATTACAGACAACGTCGTCGACGGGAAAGTCGTGACGCCCAAAGACGTTATCCGACGTGACGGTGAAGATCCGTATCTCGTCGTCGCCGCCGACAAGGGCACCGCCACGTTTTCGGACATCGCCAACGAAATTTCGACGCATTACGGCTTTTGGCTCGACGATGCGTTTGCGTCCGGTGGCTCAGCCGGCTATGACCACAAGGGAATGGGCATCACCGCTCGCGGCGCCTGGGAGGCCGTGCGCCGCCACTTCCGCGAACAAGGTCTCAATGTGCAAAAAGATCCGTTCACGGTGGCGGGCATTGGTGACATGAGCGGCGATGTCTTCGGCAATGGCATGTTGCTGTCGCGCAAGATCAAACTAGTTGCCGCGTTCAACCATCGGAATATTTTTCTCGACCCTGATCCGGACATGCCCACCAGTTTCAAGGAACGGCAGAGGCTTTTCAAGAAACGCGGTTCGAGCTGGGAAGACTATGATGACTCGCTGATCTCGAAGGGTGGCGGTGTCTATTCGCGGCAGGCCAAGACCATTCGACTGAGTCCCGAGGCGCGAAATCTGCTCGATACCGTTGAAACCGCGATGCAGCCCGATCAGCTGATCCAGACGATCCTGCGCATGCCCGTTGATCTGCTCTGGAACGGCGGCATCGGTACCTATGTCAAGGCAAGCAGCGAGAGCGATGCTGATGTTGGCGACCGCAGCAATGACGCTGTTCGCGTCGACGCGAAGGAACTGCGGTGCAAGGTTGTTGGCGAAGGCGGCAATCTCGGCCTGACCCAGCGCGCGCGAATCGAATACAGTCTTGCCGGAGGACGAATCAATACCGACTTTATAGACAATTCGGCGGGCGTCGACTGTTCGGACCGCGAAGTGAATATCAAGATACTGCTGAGCGATGTTACCAAAGCAACGGACATGTCGCGCGAGAAGCGTGACGAACTGCTGGCGTCTATGACAGATAATGTTGCTGAACTCGTGCTGCGCAATAATTATCTGCAAACCCAGTCTATTAGCATGAGTGAGATACGCTCGCTCGAGCGCATCGACGAGATCGCCCAGTTGATCAAAAATCTCGAGAAGACCGGTTTGCTCGACCGGGATCTCGAGTATCTGCCGGACGAGACGGAAATCGTTGAACGGCGAAATCTCAACCAGGGCTTCACGAGGCCAGAACTGGCTATTGTACTTAGTTACGCCAAGATCGATCTGTACAACGGCTTGATCGACTCGGGAGAAACGCTGGAGGACTTCCTGATCGTCGACCCGCTGCGTTACTTTCCGAAGGTGCTGCGACGACGTTTCCTCGAGTTTATTCCTGGCCACCGGCTGAGCCGACAAATACTCGCAACTCTGATCGCCAACGACCTCATCAATCGCATGGGGCCCGCCTTTGTCAAACGTGTCCAGGACGATACCGGTGCAGACATTGTAACGATCGCGCGCGCGTATACGGTTGCGCGAAAAATCTGCGGCGCGCGCAATCTGTTCAAGACAATCGAGTCGCTCGACAACAAGATTCCGGCGCGCGCCCAGATGTCGATGATGTTCGAAGTCAGCCGGTCGTTGCGCCACGCGTGTTACTGGCTCATCAATCGCTACGGTGACTCGCTACAAATCGAACCGGCCGTTGCTCGCCTGACGGATGGCATGACGGATGTATACACGCGTACCGGTAATACGATGTCGCCGAACGCGCGCATGCGTCACAATGACGCTGCGGCCCAATACATCGAGATGGGCGTAGCTGAAAATCTTGCGCATCGCATGGCTTCGCTGCAGTTGACGCGAGCGGCGCTCGATATTGCGGATCTCGCCGCGGAATACAAACGTGACGTCATCGAAACTGCAAAACTCTATTCCGCCTTTAATCGTGAGCTAGGTTTATTCTGGTTGCACGTTGGTGCGGAGGATTTACAGGTGCAGGGTCGCTGGCAGGCGATTGCTCGTAGCAACCTTCGTGAGGATCTGTACCGCATCCGTCGAGAACTGGCCTCTCGATTCCTGAGCAAGGGCGGCAGAACAGAGTTAGCCCGGGCGGTCGACAAGTGGCTCGACGATCATGCGAATGAAGTGAAACGATTCCACGACATGGTCGATGAAATGCAACTACGGAGTGAATTCGATTTTGCTACTCTTTCAGTCGCCGCGCAGGAATTGCGGGCTTTGATTTCGACATGATACACATCGAAAAAACAACGGAGAGACCATGGCAGGCAAGCTGCTACTGATTCGTCACGGACAGAGTGACTGGAATCTGAAAAACCTGTTTACGGGGTGGACGGATGTCGACCTCACTGAACAAGGGATTGCCGAAGCTGTCGAAGCAGGCCGGCTGCTCAGCGAACTGGGCTATACGTTCGATATCGCATTTACGTCGGTATTGAAGCGCGCGATACGCACGCTGTGGTTGATACTCGACGAGATGGACCTCATGTGGATTCCGGTGGTTCGGGACTGGCGATGGAACGAACGGCATTACGGTGCACTGCAGGGCCTGAATAAGGCCGAGACAGCCGCCAAGTATGGCGACGAACAGGTGCATATCTGGCGTCGCAGCTACGACATTGCGCCGCCCCCACTCGAGGCCGATGACGAGCGCCACCCTGCGCACGACCCGCGGTATGCAGGCATCAAGAACCTGCCTGCAACTGAATCTCTTGCGATGACGCTCGAGCGCGTAAGGCCGTGCTGGGCAGAGACCATCGTCTCGGAACTGCGCGCTGGCAAGAGGGTACTCATTGCGGCGCACGGCAACAGCCTTCGCGCGCTCGTCAAAATGCTCGACAAGGTTTCCGACGATGAAATTACGGGTTTCAACATACCCACCGGCATCCCGCTGATGTATGAACTTGACGACGACCTGAATCCTGTCTCGCGCGAGTTTCTCGGAGACCCTGACGCCGTCGCGAAAGCAGCGGCAGCCGTTGCGGCCCAGGGCAAAGCTAAGTGATGTACTCGTTCGCCGAAGTCAGACTTGCAGTCGCGGATCGGACCGCGTGGATCTCTCTTCTTCAACCACACGCACCAGCCCTTCCTGCATTGTCGATGCGACGAGTTCGCCGGCTTCTGTAAACAGTTGACCCCGCGCCAGGCCTCGCGCACCGGACGCGTTCGGGCTATCCATCGCATACAGCAGCCATTGGTCGATCTTGAACTCGCGATGAAACCACAGCGCGTGATCCAGGCTCGCCATGATGACTTTGCCCCGACCGAACGGAAGCCCGTGCGGCAGTGTGCTCGTACCGAGCAGTTCGTAATCTGAGACGTAGGCCAACAGGTTCTGGTGCAATGCCGGATCGTCGGGCAGCGCGTCGACCGTTCGGATCCAGACATGCTTGACCGGCGACCGGCACTCCGGTTCGGCCAGGTTGACTGGCTCGACAGGCCGAAACTCAAACGGCCGCTTGTCGGTCAGGTAACGCCGCATCTTCTCGGGCAGCTTCTCCAATGCCTCAGAATTTATTTCGTAGAGGTCCTTCAGGCCATCGGGTCCCGGCACATCCGGCATTTCAGCCTGGTGGTCCAGACCGGGTTCCGGGTTCTGAAAGGATGTGGCGAAATTGAAAATCGGCCGACCGTGCTGGATCGCGACGACACGACGATTCGAAAAACTGCCGCCGTCTCTGGCCCGATCAACCTCATAGATGATCGGTGCTTTCATGTCGCCGCGTCGCAGGAAGTACGCGTGCAGCGAATGTACGACGCGACCTTCGACCGTGTGCTGCGCTGCTGAGAGCGCTTGTCCCAGCACCTGACCGCCAAATACCTGGGCGCTGCCGATGTCCCTGCTGTCGCCGCGGAAGATGTTCTCCTCGATACGTTCTAGTTTGAGGAGCGTGATCAGGTCATCGAGAACCGGGTGCATACGCTGCTAGGGACTGGTGCGGCCGCCGTCCACAGCGATACCGGTGCCGCTGACGAAAGCCGCGTCATCGCTGGCGAGAAACAGCGCGACTTTCGCAACGTCGACAGGTTCTCCCAGGCGCTGCGCGGCTGACTGTTTAATGCAGAAATCGCGCAGGCCCATATCTTTCCTGAATGCATCGCGGCTGCTGGGGGTCATGATGGCCCCTGGCTGGATGTAATTGGCCGTGATGCCGAATTCGCCGGTCTCTGCGCCGAGTGCGCGCGTGATCTGGGCGAGATTGTGCTCAGCCTTCGAGAACGCGTCGGAGCCATTCGCGGCAAAGGTGCTGCGCAGAAAGCCGATGCTGATTATCCGTCCCGACGGGCTCTTCTTGAGATGCGGCAGCGCGGATCGGCAAATCGACATCATCAGATCTGCACGCGCCTCCAGCAGCTTGTCGAGCGCTGCATCACCATCAGCGATAGGCGGATCGGCCTGAAGAGGAAAATCGACGACCAGGATATCGATGCCGCCAAGACGATCCACAGCGTCCTCGATCAGGGCCGGCATGCGCGTCGCATCGGTCAGGTTGGCCGTATGGCCGTCGATGCCTTTGACCGACGCATAGTGCTGTTCGACGCCGCTGTTGACCGTATCGACCGCCAAAACAGTCGCACCGTGCTTGATCAGCGTGCGCGATACGGCCTCGCCGATGCCACTCGCGGCGTTGGTGACCAGCGCTTTCAGGCCATAGAGGCGAAGGGGATCGGCCATGGTTGCTCCAGTTATTCCGACAGCTGATAGTCAGTGAATTGCTTGCGCAATTCAATCTTCTTGATCTTGCCGGTTGCCGTGTGCGGCATTTCATCGACAAATTCGACATCATTCGGAATCCACCAGCTGGCTACCTTGCCGTCGAACCAGGCCAGCAGATCTTTTTTGCTGACGTCCTCGCCTTCGGCTTTTACGACAATCAGCAACGGACGCTCGGTCCACTTCGGATGCGCTACACCAATGACCGCGGCTTCGGCTACGGCAGGGTGGCCCATCGCCGTGTTTTCGAGTTCGATGGAGCTGATCCACTCGCCGCCGGACTTGATGACATCCTTGGTCCGATCGGTAATCGCCATATAACCCTCAGCATTGATCGTCGCGACATCGCCAGTGTCGAACCAGCCATCGTCGGTGTGTGACCCTGCGCCGCCCTCGAGTTTGAAATAATCACTGCACACCCAGGGCCCGCGCACCTGCAGTGCCCCGTAAGCCTCGCCATCCCACGGCAATTCCACGCCCTCGTCGTCGACAATGCGCATTTCGCAGCCATAGAGTCCGCGCCCTGCTTTGGTCGCAAGATCGAGCTGCTCTTCCTCCGACAGCGATTCGAGCCCCGCCTTGAGGCAATTGCACGCACCGAGCGGACTCGTCTCGGTCATGCCCCAGCCCTGCCGCAGCTCTACGCCGTGCTTGTCGCGAAACGCCTCGATCATCGACCGCGGCACGGCCGCGCCGCCAACCAGCGTCCTTTGCAGTTTGTCGAGCCGTTTCCCGGCTTTGTCCGTGTATTGCAGCAGCCCGAGCCACACGGTCGGCACACCCAGGGCCAGCGAAACGTCTTCGGTATCAAGCAAGTCGTACAGCGCCTCGCCATCGCCCATCTTCGGTCCGGGGAAGACGAGCTTCGCCCCGGTGATGAACGTCGAATACGGGATGCCCCAGGCATTGACGTGAAACAGCGGCACAACGGGCAGCACCGTATCGCGGCTCGACAGGTTCATGATATCCGGCGCCACGGCGGCAAAGGCGTGCAGCACCGTCGAACGGTGATCGTACAGGACACCTTTCGGGTCCCCGGTCGTGCCTGAGGTGTAACACAGCGCCGACGCGGCCCGTTCGTCCAACTCCGGCCACTGATACTCGCCCGGCTCATCGCCGATCAGGGTCTCATAGCAATGCACGTTCTTGAGTGACGTCTCGGGCATGTGCGCTGCGTCGGTCATCACGATGAATCCCTCAACCACCGGGATCTTGTCGGCCAGCGCTTCGAGCAGCGGCACGAACATGATATCGGTCAGGATCCAGCGATCTTCCGCGTGGTTGATGATGAAGACGAGCTGCTCCGGGAACAGCCGCGGATTGATTGTATGGCAGACGAAGCCGGAACCGCTGATGGCATAGTAGGCCTCGAGGTGCCGGTAGTCATTCCACGCCAGGGTCGCCACTCGATCGCCCTGCTCGAGCCCGAGTGTGCCGAGCGCGTTCGCCAGTTGCTTGGCCCGGCCGACGCATTCCCTGTAGGTGTAGCGATGGCGTGGATTATCGGCCGTCACGGAGACGATCTCCCGTCCACCGTGGTACTGCGCCCCGTGCTCCGCTATCGAGGAAATCAATAGCGGCGTGTTCATCATCAGACCTTGCATAACGTTCGTTCCCCAATCCAGACTGCCATCGTCAATTTACCAGAAAAGCTTTGCGGATCGAGCCTCTACGCATTTTCCGAAACGGCCCGCCGCGCTTATTCTGCAGCGATCCGTGATATTCTTATCGGCAATAACTACGCCTCGGACCGATGGCGAAAAGGGGAGAAAATGAAGAACGGAATTCAGATATCTGTGCAACGCGTGCCGGTTCTCGGCGCCTTTTTGTCACTTGCCGCCGCCGGGCTATTCATCAGCTTCACGGCCAGCGCCCAAGAAGACGAGATGATCTTTGAGGAAATCGTCGTCGTCGCGCAAAAGCGCGAACAGAACATCATGGAGGTGCCGGTCGCAGTCAGCGCCGTCAGCGGCCAGCAGATCGTGGAGTCCGGCATCAAGGATGTGTTCGACCTGCAACAGAACGTACCAAGTCTGACCATGACGCGAAGTCAGACAGCGACGACGACCGGTTTTTCGATTCGAGGCATCGGTTCGACGTCGAACAACTTCGGCGTCGAATCGTCCGTCGGACTGTATGTCGATGGGGTCTACCGGTCCCGGCAAAGCTCTCTGATCAATGAACTGATCGATGTTGAGGCGGTGGAAGTCCTGCGCGGCCCGCAAGGCACGCTGTTCGGCAAAAACACTCCGGCGGGCGCGGTTCAGGTCCGGACCGTGGCCCCGAGCCAGGATCGTGACGCATTCGTCGACGTGACGGCTGGCGATTTAGGCTTGATCCGGGTCAGTGCCGCCGCAAACATGCCCATAAACGACGACTGGGCCTTCCGCGGCACGATCTTTTCATCACAGCGCGACGGCTACATCGACGACGTCAACCTGGGCAAAGATCTGTACAACGATCGCGACCGTCAGGGCGTCCGTTTGCAGCTCGCATACGAGCCATCCGACAGCTTCAACATGCGCATCATCGCCGACTACGCGGAGATCGACGAATCCTGTTGCGGCACGGTGGCGCTGGTCGACGGCATCTACAGCCGGGCTGCTTTGCCAAATCTGCCTGCCATTGATCCAGACGCTTTTGGTTCGGACGCGGCACTTGGCGGCCAGGTGCTCGGAGGGCCCAACCCGTTCGCCGGGACGATGTTCACCGACTTTCCGTATCCGCCGGGATTCCTTGAACTTGTGTTCACAGGGAACCCGATGGGCACCCTTCCCGACCGCATCGTCACGGGATCCGGCAGCGACGATTACGTGACGGGGTATAACTTCGCGCCGGAATCGGAAAACGAGGACACCGGCCTTTCCGTCGAGTTCAACAAGACATTTGACAACGGCATGACGTTGACGTCGATCACGGCATTTCGTTCGTTCGATACGTATGACAAAATTGATCTCGACTTTACGAACGCTACCCTGGGCACACGCATCAACGAAGCCGACCAGAGTTCGTTCTCACAAGAACTCAGGCTGGCCGGTGAATTCGGCACGGGCGGCAATTACGTCGTTGGCGCTTACTATTTCGCGCAGGAGATCGATCAGATCACGATAACGGACGGCGATACGCCGTTCATCGAGGGCTACCTGACAGCAGCCAGTACGTTCCAGGACATTATTTTTGCCGTAGATACCGTGAATGGCACGATTATCGATCCGGACGGCATCCCGGGTAATGGCGATGAGTTCCCGCTTGGAGCTGTTGGCTACCCCGTTGCGGCCAGTCCGTTCCCACTCGGTTTGTTGTCGCGTGATGACATCGTTCAAGACCAGGACGGCTGGGCCGTATTCGGCCAGGTCGATTTTCCGCTCGGTGAGAAATTCATTCTGACGCTCGGCGGTCGCTACACCGACGAGCAAAAAGATATCGATGCCGAATACACGCAGACCGTACCGTTCACGGACCCGCCGAACTTTTCTGCGTTCGCACTCGAGAGCTGCCGGCTTCTGAACGTCCTGTTCCTTCAGGGCCTCGGCGAGGAGTGCGACCTCAGCGTAGGGGTATTCAATCCATTCCGTCCGGCCGAACCGCCGTTCAATATAAGCACGCTCGACACCTTCGTGCCGTTTGGCGTTGATGGATGGGGATACTATCTGGTACAGCCGGTCTCGCCGCGGCCAGATCTCGACGAAACATTGAGCGATGACCAGTTCACGGGCACCGCAAAACTCACGTGGTTCCCGAGCGATGCGACCATGGTATACGCATCCTACTCCACGGGCTTCAAGTCGGGTGGCACGAATACCGAACGCATCGCCGCACAGTTCAGCTCACTGTTCGAGGCGGAAACATCGGAGTCTCTCGAAATCGGTTTCAAAGGCGATATCGGCCCCGTTCGTATGGCGCTGACTTACTACGACACTACGTTTGATGATTTCCAGGCGCAGAGCTTCACGGGCACCGGTTTCAATCTGCAGAATGCGGGCGAGATCGACAATTCGGGTTTTGAAACTGAGTTCCTGTGGCGCCCGTTCGACGGCACGGAAGTCCAGCTGATCTACACGCA
>JAOTUB010000206.1 GCA_029864095.1 Gammaproteobacteria bacterium
GCCGTCCTGTTGGAGGTGCCGCGGCTCCACGTTGAGTTCCGTTTCGCAGATCCCCGAACCGATGGTTACAAGGCGAATGCCGAGGCTCGCCACGAAAGGCGCGGCGTTGAATATCCGTTCCAGTTCCTCGCGCGGCAACTCGTGCAGCTTCTTCACTTCTCGGGTATCTGGCTGCGCCCAATACTATCGAATGATGCGGACCCAGCGTTGGGTCCGAAACCCGGTGGCCATTCATCAAATTGGGGGATATCGTCTGTTATCTCATACCACGGCGCTTTTGAGCCGACGAAAATATGGGCGCCGGGACGCAACCCGGGGTCACCCGTAACCGTGCCCAGCGTAACCCAACCTAACTTCCCACCTTCGGCCCGAGCGCCCAAAGGTGAGCCGCATTGACGACAAAAACAGCGATATCCACCGGGCGAGGATTCGTAGGTGGCAATGAGATTCTCGCCAGACAACCACCGGAACTCATCTGCATCAACACGCGCATAGGTGCCGAACGCAGCCCCATGCGTTCGACGACACATCGAACAGTGGCAATTCCCGGCGTCATGCAACTTGCCGGAAATCTCGTATTGCACGCCGCCACACAGGCAGCCGCCGCGAATGGTCATGATTACATCCTTAATAAACGTTCAGCTGCTACCAATCAGACAAAACTGCCTTATGAGTAGTCTCAAATTATACGACATTGCGATGTCTGCTCTGGGTCAATAGCAGTGCTTGAGTATATCCCGGAAGCAGCCGTTTGAGCGGCCGGATTCGGGAGCATAGCGGACATAACAAGGGCAACTTCTGGCCGATACTCGACCCCTAAAGTGGAGGAGCGCGCCAAGATCCATGCAAGAGTCAGGCGTTAACTCCTGGCCCAACGTTGGGGGCGGGTGCTGCTCCGACCCTGAGAGCTACTAATCCTTGCCGTGGTATATCGTGCCGAAAATACGGTCGCAGATCGGGTATGTAATGTTGAAGTTGTAACTGGTCATCAGAGACTTGTTGTGGTGATTGATGTGGTGCTTTCTCAAGCGACTCATGAATGGCAATCTACCGGCCCTTGACTGCGGATCCATATGATAAACGAAGTGTAGTAACTCGTAGTTGAGGAAGTACAAGATTGCAGTCGATACAAATAGAAAACAGAAGTTCGGTGATACGAAATTGTAAAGAATTGCTCCGACCGGCATGGCAAAACAGCCCAGAAAGAACGCCAGCAGGATGGGTGGAAACAGGACTGCTTTATAATCCCTGCTTGAGTCAAATGT
Source organism: Gammaproteobacteria bacterium (assembly GCA_029864095.1). GTDB lineage: Bacteria > Pseudomonadota > Gammaproteobacteria > Steroidobacterales > Woeseiaceae > UBA1847. The sequence continues at coordinate 1,266 of JAOTUB010000206.1, forward strand.
AGCCGCTTCATTTGTAAAGAATGAGTGGTGTTCGATTGAGTGGCGCTTGAATACCTCGCTCAGGAACCTCGTCTTGTGATGCATCGGCCCTCTGTGGCCCAGGTATTCAATCAGATTTGCGTACAGGAATGTTAGTGGGACCGTCATCCATTCCAGCGGGCTGACTTTGTCGAGCATCATGGCGCTCATTGATGCGACCAGCAGACTGATACCAACGGTTGTCGCGAGATGCAAAGGACCAGAGTAGTATTTCGAGGCGTGGCGCTCGTGAAACGCTGCTCTGGCCTGTTTAACAGTCTGTAGCTCCATGTCTCCATTCCTGTATCTGGGGAGCACAATGACGTGTAAATTGAGAAGACACGTTGACCTATCCTAGAACATTGGTATCCATCAAGAAACCGAGAACCAAATGGCAGGGGCATTCTCGATCACCGCGAATTGCCAACTCAGTGTAAATACTGAAGGGCACGTGCCATCCAAAAGCTGGGCTGGCATGGCCGTACATCGGCGAGAACTGATATACTCATTGTATGCGAGGCCTTTGCGCGATATACGGCTAGGAAGGGTCTGGACCGGTCGAATGGTCACCGATGAACTATATACCGTAAGCATCGAGTACCTCGCACTTCTCGAGAATATCCTTCGCGAAATTTCATTAATAGATGAACAACGCTTTGACTCGAAGACCATTCAATCTATCTGCCGACAGGTCGACCGAGCCCATCAAGAATTCTGGTACCCAAGGTATGAACGTAGCCTGAGCATCGAATTGACTCAGGAAAGACCCGGTTTTCTTCTCTGTGGCGCGCAAAAAACGCCTGATAAATCGACCGAACAACGCAACATTTTGGGTGGAAATTCGGAAATAAAGAAATTGCTCTGCTATGCGCCAAATGTTGCAGTGCAAGATTGGGTCTCGGACGTACTCGGATTTCTTTCTCAGAACACGCCCGGCACTTATCGCGACGTCCTTAGAAACCTAAAGGATGCAGTAGTCGACTTAGTGGCCCTGAAACCTTTTGTTCAGCGCGGATGCGTAACCGTTTTTCCCGGGTACGATTACTGTCGGCAGCGATGGCGTGATGTATATATTGATTTTGAAAATGAAAGCCGCCGCGCTATGGAGATCGATGGCGATCAGATTCGAACGGCGATACGCGAGGACAGGCTTAGCGAAGGGCATCCCACTGTCAAGGTCAATATGATTCAGGAAGCTTTTTTCATGAAAAAGCAATTCGGTCTGATACCAGCGAGCAGCGATGCGCGGTTTTTGTCAGTTGCCAGAGTGTAGTACGGAAAAATCGAGAAGCCGCCGGCACTCGGGCACTGGGATGAGAAATACACGTCCGTTGGCAGTGCCTCTGTCGAACTGATCGATGAGGTGCGACGGTGGGGGAATCAAGCTATTTTCCTCGAAAGTCTCACAGAGCTTGCGGAACAGTTCGACCTATCTGACCCGAGTCCGCAAAATCGCGAGCGAATCGCAGCGTTTCTGTACGAGATCAAAGCCCGGCGCGAAAAAAAGTCTCGTCTAACTCATGGCGCGATCGACATCGTGACAGGAGTGGCGAGTATACTTTTTGCGCCTGCCGGATTGATTGGCCTCGCAAAGGCGACTTCGTCGCTCTTGCGCAGTTCGCAGCGCAACACTAATTTGGCGTGGGCGGAAGATTGGGATTGCATAGTCAGTGTTTGAATGTACACCCTATAGTTGCAAAATTTTGCCGGAAGACTTCATGGGTGTCGACAGAGAATCATGACTAATCATTCTATTGGGAATACCCAACGGGCACTTATAGCCGCCCGAGGGCTGCTCGCGATTGCCGAGAGTTCCGATGACCCGGCGCTGCTTGCAGACGCTTGCGCAAATCTACCGAACGCATTTGTGCACGCGAAAGACCTTGCTCAAGCGTTAGAAATGGCCTCGCGAGCTGAACGATTGTACGGTGAAGTAGTTGGCCCGATGCACGAGAACACGCTCCAAATGAATGCAATGGCGAAAATACTCGAGCAGAAAATTACTGCCGACTATAAAGATGGCGTTGATTGGCACCGCAGCTATATCTGCGCCAGCTGTGGAGATCGATTCCCTTGGAGTTTAGAAGTCGATAAGATGTTTGAATTGTGTTTGAGTTTCGTAATATCTGACTGCCCTAATTGCGGCGTCGCATTCATCCGGGAGAAACACACTGTCTAAACCTGGATATTGGGAGCTTATGGGAAGCCCTAATCGGGCGACGGCAATTATCCAGCCAAGATCGCTCGATAATTGGCTGATGGCTGCGATTGTTCGAACAAATGTGCCGATCGATATTTCTCCTGGGATGCTATTGCTGTCGAAACTGTAGGTCCCGATGCTGAGTTGTCGACAATAGTTGAGACGAGGTCGCGTAGAGGGGGCGAGCGGCCGGCTCTGACCCTTTCTGGCCGCTCAGCTTGAGTGTCCGCTATTCCGGAGACCGGCCGCCCGAACGTCTGTTTTAGGGAAGTCGTGACCGCCTGCAATCGGCCACAAGCGGACTTTCGAGAAAATACTGCCACAAGAGTGGAGAGACCGATGGTTTTCGAACGCTGCTACTTCCTGAATATTTTTCCTAAATGATATTGAGCGACTTTCGGGGCCCTACGTGCGCTATCAAAAACATCGGCGATCAATGAAAGTGATAGATGGCCGACACAGACCAGAGCCAGACGCCGTCCAGCAGATCGAATCCCTCGACTTCTGCTCGGGCAGCAAGAGCGCTGTCTGTCCGCCAGGAAATACCGATGCCAAGTGCCAGATCGGTATCATCAGTGCTGCTACGCACGCCATCCACCGTCAATTCGCCATCCCACGACAGAGCTCCGACCTTGCCGAAAATTTCCCAGCGCTCGCTGAGGGGCAGGATGCCGGTTGCGTAGACCTCAAA
>JAOTUB010000207.1 GCA_029864095.1 Gammaproteobacteria bacterium
GAAAGGAACCTGTCGTCGTGTACGCGGCATTCGAAGACGATGCACAGCTGCGGGACCTTTTTGCTGCCTATACTGAACAGACCGGTGTGATGGTCATTGTCCGTCGCGGCGAGGCAAAGGGCATCGTCAACGATGTGATCGAGAACCGGGTCTCTCCACCGGCAGACGTACTGATGACGCGGTCCGTGACCGACGTCTGGCGTGCTGCGGAAGATGGGGCGCTACGCCCGATATTCTCGGTATCGGGGCGCGAGCAGTTGCCTGCCTGGTCGCGTGATCCGGACGATTTGTGGTTGGCCACGGGCTACCGAACGGCGGTCGTCGTCCATGCTATGGAAGATCTCGGCAACGCGGATTTGCCGGACTTCGCGTCCCTCGCGGAACCAAGCTTCCACAAGTCCTTATGCCTGTCGTCGTCAACGAACAAAGTGAACAGCGCGGTCATTGCGATGATGATCGAAACGATGGGCGTTCGCCCGGCCGAAATTGCGGTGCGCGGCTGGATGGCGAATCTGGCTTTGCCGGTATTCGACAGCGAGTTGCAGCTCATTGACGCGATTCGATCCGGTTCGTGTCGCATAGGCATCGTCTCGAGTTCTGCGATTGCGAAGGCGAAGACAGATGATTCCAAGCTCAACGTATCGGTAATAACACCGGCCACAACCTATGCGGATGTCGATGGCATCGGCGTTGCGCGGCACGCGCGCAATCCGGAGGGCGCAAGCGCTCTGGTCGAGTGGCTGTTGTCGAAGGATGTGCAGGAATCAAAAGCGTCACATGATGTCGCGTATCCTGCTAACCCAACCGCCAAATACAATAAGGCGCTGGATGCTGCAGGCCCGATAAACGTGAGTGCAAAGAATGTCAGTCTTATCGCCTGGCACGAAGACGCGGCAGCCAAACTCGCGGAGCGTGCCCGATACCGTTGAGTCGCTCGTCCGCAATTCGGGCTGACCGAATCGGCTATGTTTGCGCGCGACTTTGAATCGGCCCCGGGAGCCTGATCATGCTGGTCTACCTTCTCGCTTTGACAGAGCCTGTTACTGCGGCTGCTCTGAATGTTCTGTCGCGATACCCCCCCCCGCTATGCGGGTCGGGGGCCGCTGCGCCTTTAGCCTGGCAGCCGCCGGACCACGGTCGGAAAGCGTCTGGCCGAAAGCGACCCTTCAAGACAGCCGGTTCTTGCCGGTCCAACAGTCCGCTTTGGGCGCAGGCTGACATTCAGGTAAAATTGCCCTGAAGGGCCGCTAATGACCCAAAACAGACAATCTGGCTAAGCGATATTCCGGATTGACATCGGCAAGGCGCGTGGAAATATAGGGTCTTAGAGGGAACCATGAACTTTGGCAGCTTCCGTAGGAGGAGAAATTGCGCACCCGCAAATCTGTAAAGTGCAGTCATTCTCAGATCTGGGACATCCTTTCAAGAAATACACTGGAGCAACCAAGGAGGGAGTGGTGCACGTCACGAGGGTACACACGATGGATATGAGATGGGCAATTTGTGTTGTTTCTCTTATTCTCGCTGCTTGCCCAGAAGACTCAGTCACGCCGGAAGACATGGTAACGCCGGAAGAGTTGATCACACCGGACGTGTTGATCACGCCGGAAGATGCACTTGTGTACGCCGATCGAGAAGTACGTCAGTGTGAGTCAGATGGGGTTTCACTTGAAGCAAGCGCGCAAATACTCATAAACGCAGGAATAGACGTAATTAGATCAAGCTGCGGAATTAGAACTGGCGTTGAATATCCGGCTGTGTGCGGCGGTGGAACTGTCGACATTTTGGTGCACGAGATTCGCAGCGTTAATCTGTCTGACGCTGAGCAGCTGGGCTTTCAGGAGATTAGCACGCTAATTAACGCAGCTGTGGGTACGAGCTACGAATTGCTTGACTGCGCCGAGCGGTTCACGAGTAGCTGACTGCAACTGGCCGTTTTCTGCCCTTGAAATTTGCGCGATTCAGTTGTATTGAATGGCTACTGCTGGCTGCCTTTCAAATTGTCGAAGACATTTGAATGTCCGCTTGTGGATTTGAGCAGAGCCTAACTGATCGATCGAGAGTCGCGGCTGCGACTCATCAGGATCAAGAACAGCGGCACGCCGATTGCAGCCGTTAACGCACCGACGGGTATTTGCCGTGGCGCCATGACCGTTCGTGCGAGCGTGTCGGCGATGACGAGCAAGCTGCCACCCGCGAGCGCGGCAGCCGGCACTACGATGCGATGGTCACTGCCCGACACGAGCCGAACAAGGTGTGGCACGACAAGGCCGATGAAGCCAATAACGCCGACCGTTGTAACCGATATCGCCGTTGCAAGCGATGCGGCCGCGAACACGAAATAGCGAAATCCAGCAACCGGCATGCCGACGATGGCTGCCTGGAGTTCGCCGCGTGAGAGGACATTGAGATGTCTGGCGGCAAGAGTTCCAGTGACTACCAGGACAATGAGTAGCCACAGCGTCTGCGAGGGCTCGAAGGCAAAACTCAGATCGCCCATGAGCCAGAACAACATGCCGCGCAAATTGTGTTCCGGGCTGAGCGCGAGAAGCAGTGTCGTCGCGGCGCTGAATCCTGCCGCCAGAACCACACCCGTAAGTAACAATCGTGCCGGCGCCCAGCTGCCGGTGCCGTGCGCGATCGAGAACACGAGCAGGGTTGCCGCTATCGCGCCGCCAAATGCCGCAAGATCGATCATGATGCTGCCCAGTCCGAGCATCATCGCCAGCAAAGCGGCGACGGCAGCGCCGCCCGACGTACCGAGAATATAGGGTTCAGCGAGCGGGTTGCGCAACAAGACCTGCATCAGCACGCCGGCAACCGCGAGCAGGCCGCCAACCGAGAAGGCCGTTAGCGCGCGCGGCAGCCGCAAGTTCATGATCAAGGATCGTGTACTCTCCGGCGCCTTGCCGAGCAACGCGCTGATCGTTTCGCCTGGACTGATGTCCGCGCTGCCGGACAGAAGCGCAATTGCCAATGCGGCGGCAGCAAAGACAATCAGTCCGGCAAACAGCACTGCGGGGCGCTTGGTAAGCAACGGGGCTCTCTTGTGAACGGAGTCGCCGACAATGCCCGTATTTGGTGTAAAGTTAAAGGCAGTTAGAGTTTTCGTATCGGTTGCAATGAGCAACGATTGGATTGACGCAGAGGGGTTCCGCGCTAACGTCGGTATCATTCTGGCGGATAGCGGCGGCAAGGTGATGCTGGCCGGCCGTGCCCGTAGCAAGGGCTGGCAGTTTCCGCAGGGTGGCGTACTTGTCGGCGAGGAACCCGAACAGGCGATGTACCGCGAACTCCGCGAGGAGGTCGGCCTCGATCGAGCCGATGTCGAAATGCTGGGAGTAACGGCGGACTGGCTGCGTTATCGGCTTCCTGACAAGTTCATCCGGCGTAACAGCAAGCCGCTGTGCATCGGCCAGAAGCAGCGCTGGTTCATGCTGCGGCTCGTATCTTCGGCCGAGAACGTGCGTTTTGATCTTTGCGATCAGCCCGAATTCGACCGTATCCGCTGGGTGGACTATTGGCGACCCGTCAACGAGGTTATCTACTTCAAGCGCCGCGTCTATGCGCACGCATTGCACGAACTTGGCTCGACGGTCTATCCGCATGCGTTGCCGCCACGGCCACGGTGGTGGCCAAAACGCTGGCGGGCCGTATTCGATAAGGACATCGCCGCTGCCAAATCGTGACCTGGAGCACTTCTAAGTCACCGGGCCACCGCGTAACATAACGTCTTTTGCTGACAGGCTAATTCTGTGGTCCGACATTCACCGTTGCAGCTACACAGCCCGGTGCGCATCCTGATGACGCGTATCGTGCTGGCTGTCGTGATTGCTGGGGTCGCTTATCTCGTCTTTGAGTTAGGGCGCATCCAGGCCAATTACAATATTGTCGATGCCGCCCGGGAGCGCCAGGCTTACCAGGATCGTATTCAGGGCCTCGAAGGCGACATCGTCGCGCTTGATGAGCAAGTGGCACTACTCGCGACGCATCGTGACATCGATCGTGAAGCGTACAAGGATGTCGAGGCAAGCCTCACGGCGTTGCAGGCGAAGATTCAGGAGCAGCGGGAGGCCATTGCCTTTTATCGTGGCATCGTTTCACCTGCAGATGGCACGGCGGGCCTGCGTGTGCAGGATCTCAAGCTGACTCGCGGCCAGTCTGA
>JAOTUB010000007.1 GCA_029864095.1 Gammaproteobacteria bacterium
AGCGTCTGCGGTGCCACCAGGCCGTACTCCGCAACCAGTCCGCGGATCGGGTTGGTCTTGGCGTTGCGCTGGTCCTTGAGTTCTGCGCGGATCCGGTGCGTGGCCTGAATGTCCTGCTACTCCACGCTCTTCACCGCAACGAAACGCATGTGCGGTCGACTCATTGCCTCGCATATCGCCTCGGCATCGTTGGCATCGTTCTTGTTGCTCTTCACGTACGGCTTCACGAACTGTGGCGGGATTAGCTTGACCGTGTAGCCGTGGGCCTGCAGTTGCCGCGCCCAGTGGTGGGCGCCAGTACAGGCTTCCATGCCGATCGCGCAGCTCTTGTCCGCCGCTTCCATCAATGCACCCAGCCACTGGTGTCGTCTCAACCGACGTCGCCACACGGCCTTGCCGGACCGATCAACACCGTGCAATTGGAATACGTTCTTTGCCAAATCAACGCCAACGTAGCTAAGCTTCATGAGTGGACTCCTTCTCTACCCGTTACTGGAAAACACGCTTCTTCCAGTCTGGCACTTTAGATGCCGTTAAGGAGAGGAGGAGTCCATCCCATTGCTTATGGCCGAAAAGCGACTATTTGCCTCTGTCGAACCGCGCCGTTCAAACGACTGCTATTGTTGAGAGCAGACGCTCGGATTTCTAGAGTCCTACCTTGCATTGATTCACTGTCTTTGTCCGATTGCCTTGCCGGGTTCTTTGGGATACTATTCATTTTGAATAATTTAGGGATACATGATCCATGGCAACTACGTCACTAAGCCTCGGCGGGCATTGGGAAGAGTTCATCAAGCAAGAGATCAAGAGTGGCCGATACTCGACGGCGAGTGAAGTCGTGCGAGACGCTCTTCGTGCACTCGAGGATCGAGGCAAGCGCCTCGAAGCGCTTCGGGCACACCTGGCCGAAGGGGCCGGTCAGGCGGCCAGGGAGGAATTTGTAGAGGGCTTTGACATCGAGTCGGTTATTGAGGGAACCAAAGCTCGGGCATGACGGCCCAATTCCGGCTCACCGCGAGAGCAGCTGCAGACCTCGACGAGATTGCGGACTACACGATGGAGGAGTGGGGGCCGGCCCAGATGGCGGACTACCTGCGATCCTTGAACAGGCGTTTCAAGTGGCTGGCCCGAAACCGCTACGCAGGGCGCGAACGAAACGACGTTCACCCCGGTTACCGGAGCCTCCCTGAAGGTAGCCACATCATCTTCTATATCGTCAGTGGTGAGAACATCGATATCATCGGCATTCCGCACAAGGCAATGGACATTGGACCCGGTATCTTCTGAACTGTGGAACGTGCTTTTGGGCACAATTCTGGCTACAACCTTTCTCAGATGCCCTCGGAATTCGTCGGACGTGCCCGGACAGGAAAATTAAGATAAACAAATGCTTATGAATCCAGCATCACCCATAAGGGTACTTTTCGTATGCATGGGCAATATTTGCCGATCGCCGACGGCCGAAGGCATGTTTCGACACCTCGCTGCCGAAGCAGGTATTGCGCAGAGCATCGAAGTCGACTCGGCCGGTACTCACGCTTACCATGTCAATGAGCCGCCCGATCGGCGCGCGCAAGCGGCCGCAGAGCGTCGCGGGATCACATTGTCTGATATTCGCGCGCGACGCGTGCAGGCAGAGGACTTCGAACGCTTCGACTACATCATCGCAATGGACCGTGACAACCTCGAGTTGCTGATCGATCAGGCGGACGCGCAGCATCACCACAAGATTCGTCTGTTCCTGGAATTCTCGTCCAGCCGCGAGGATGAAGTTCCGGATCCCTACTACGGTGGCGCCGCGGGATTCGAGCGCGTGCTTGATCTGGTAGAGGATGCATCTCGAGGCTTGCTCGAGATGCTCCGGAAATTCTAGTCAGTCGGCGGGCTTTCGTTATCCCAGGGCAACAGCCGCCCCTCAGGCTTGGGCTGCGGTTTGGGCTCAGCCTTCACCTCAGCTTCAGGCTGCGGTTTGGGCTCAGCCTTCGCCTCAGGTACTGGCGCCGGTTGCGGTACTGGTTTGGGCTCCGGTTTCGCTTCGGGCTTTGCTTCCGGTTTCGCCTCGGTCCTTACCTCGGGCCGGGCCTCAGTCCTTGCCAGGGGTTTGGGCTCCGCCCGCGGTTCTGACGAGCCATTGCCCGAAGGAGCGGGCACTCTTGCTTGTTGCGGCCTGGTAGCATTGGGTTCGCTGACCTCTTTCAGATTTGGCGACGTTTGATCCCGTGCGGGATCTTTCTTCGTTGTCGCCGCAGCATCTGCCGCGCGCTCGGCGTCGGTACGCACCCTTGGTGGTCCACTGTCTACCGGTTTTTGTAAAGGTTTGGGCTCCGGAGACGCTTGCGGTTCTCGCGCCTTCTCGGATTTGCCTTGAGTTACCTTATTGGCAGTGCGCTGGGGATTTGGCGCGGCGGGGGTCTCCGCCGGCTTTGCGTGATCGGCTGGCTGAGCTTGCTGCTGTTGCTCGGCAGCTTCGTCCGGTGCTGGCTGAGCTTGCTGCTGTTGCTCGGCAGCTTGGTCCGGTGCTGGCTGATCTGCGCTGCGCCGGCGGCGCCGGCCGCCGCGGCTGCGCCGGTTCCGTGACGGTTTGCGTTCCTCATCCTGCACGTCATCACGGCCCTTCGGCGCGGCGTCCCTGGGTTTCGGCGCTCGGGTGCCGGCGATATCTTTGGTCTGCCGGCTTTGCGGCTTGGCGGCAGTCTTCTTGCTGGCCGTCTTTTTGCTGGCCGTCTTCTTTGATCGCTTTTTTCTGGCCGGCCCGCTGCTGTCCGCACGTTTTGCGTCCGGGCGACGCCGGCTGCGCTGTCCACCTCGCGAGCGGGAATCCTGGCCGGCAGCGCTGCGGCGTCGTGTCTGTGGCTTCTTCTTCGCAGCCTGCCCGTTATCACCCGAGAATAATCCGATCAGGCTCGCGAGGAATCCTGAGCGTGCTTTCTTGGGTTTCGGCGCCTGCGTCGAGGGCTTCATGACTGCGATAGCGGCCGGTTCGATTGCCTTGCGTTCGAGTATGGCTTGCGGTGTCTCCGGCTCAGCATCAATGTCTGCGAGGGAGTAACTCGCGCCTACATTCTCCGGCAGATCCGTTTGATCATCACGCACCCGGCGCACGTCATAGTGCGGTGTCTCGAGCAATGGATTAGCGACAAGTACAACTCGCGTCTCGCTCCGTGATTCCAGGCTCTGCACCCAGTCCCGTTTCTCATTCAGCAGGAACGTTGCGACCTCGACAGGTAACTGCGCAATGACCTGGGCGGTGCGCTCTTTGCGCGCTTCTTCGCCGATGATTCGCAGGATGGCCAGTGCCAGGGATTCGACGCTGCGAATTGTGCCAATGCCGGAACAGCGCGGGCAGGTCAGGTAACTGGATTCACCGAGCGACGGTCTGAGCCGCTGCCGCGACATCTCAAGCAGGCCAAAGCGAGAAATTTTGCCGATCTGCACTCGCGCGCGGTCCTGGCGCACGGCTTCACGCAGGCGGTTCTCGACATCGCGCTGGTGCTTTTGCGGGCCCATATCGATGAAGTCGATGACAATCAGACCACCGAGGTCACGAATGCGCAGTTGTCGTGCGATCTCGTCGGCGGCTTCGAGATTGGTATTGACCGCCGTTGCCTCGATATCGCCACCCTTGGTGGCGCGGGCCGAGTTGATGTCGATTGATACGAGCGCCTCGGTGTGGTCGATAACGACGCTGCCGCCGGATGGCAGGTTTACCGAATGGGAGAAAGCAGATTCGATCTGTGTCTCGATCTGGAAGCGTGTGAACAGCGGCACCGGGTCTTCATAATGCTTGAGCTTGCGCAGGTTGTGCGGCATCACCTGTTCAACAAACTCGATGGCCTCTTTATAGGTCTCCGCATCGTCGATCAGAATTTCGCCTATTTCGTTAGTGAGATAGTCTCGCAGCGCACGAATAACGGAATTGCTCTCGCGGTAGATAAGGAATGGCGAGCTGCGCTCGAGTACGACATTGAGGATCGCGGTCCAGATCGTCAGCAAGTTCTCGAGATCCCAGGCGAGTTCCTCGGCACTGCGATCGATGCCGGCGGTGCGCAGAATGACACTCATGTCTTTCGGCACTTCAATCTCGTTGAGTGATTTTCTGGCGAGGTCCCGATCGTCGCCTACGATGCGGCGCGAAACGCCCCCGGATCGCTGCTTATTCGGTTTCAGTACGATAAAGCGACCCGCCAGGCTGACGAACGTCGTCAGTGCCGCACCCTTGTTGCCGCGCTCTTCCTTGTCGATCTGGACAACGATGTCCTGACCCTCTCTAAGGACTTCCTTAATATTGGGCTTCTTGCCGGACTCGACCGGCTTGACGAAATACTCGCTGGAGATTTCCTTGAGCGGCAGGAAGCCGTGGCGGTCGGCGCCGTAATCGACGAACGCGGCCTCGAGGCTGGGCTCGATGCGCGTTATCCTTCCTTTGTAGATGTTGGCTTTTTTGCGTTCGCCTGCTGGTAATTCAATATTTAAGTCGTAAAGGCGTTGGCCGTCGACCATCGCCATGCGCAACTCTTCTTGCTGAGTCGCATTGATTAACATTCTCTTCATGATGCCCTACTTGATGTGTGAGAGAGGGCAGAGAGTCGGGACGAAGTGCCTGGGGGCGTGCGCAGGGGACCTCACACAGCATTAAGTGGCGCACTATGGCGCCACCTGTGTGGTGGAAGGGCTTGTTTTGGGCCTGACCCAGAGAGATCAGGTCCCATAATAAATTCAGCATGTATTCCCTGCGGCTATGCCGCTTTGGCGCTCGCTGCTATCCGTGCTCGCTGCCATCTTGGTTGGCCTCGCGATGCGAAGCCCAAAAAAACTATGATTACACTCTTTAACGGTGCGGCTGTTCCACGATCGGGGCCGCTGGATTCTGCGCATGGCCCGAAATGTCATCCCAGGGGTGTCGCAGAGGGTTAATATAACACACCCTTCGGATCCATCAAGTTATTGATCATGCAGCAAAAGTCGGAAAAAAGCCCGGACTCGGTCGCCACGAAAGTCAGAAAAATACGCATCGGCCAGGAGCAGGCAGGGCAGCGCATCGACAATTTCCTGCGTCGGCAACTGCCCGGGGTCCCCAAAGGGCGCCTGTATCGCTTGCTCAGGCGCGGTGAAGTACGCGTGAATGGCGGCAGGATCAAGGCTGAATACAAACTGCAGGACGGCGACGAGGTGCGGGTCCCACCGGCGCGGATCCGGGCGCCCGGCGGCGCACCGAGCGCCGCTATTGCGGCGCAGATGGCCGATCGCGTGTTGTACGAAGACAAGCGGCTGCTGGTTGTCGATAAGCCGACTGGAATCGCGGTGCACGGCGGCAGCGGTATCAGCCACGGCGTGATCGAGCTGCTGCGTCACGCGCGCCCCGAGCTTAGGGACTTGTCCCTCGTGCACCGTCTCGACCGCGAGACGTCCGGTTGTCTGGTGCTCGCGAAACGGCGCAGCGCGTTGCGCGAATTACATGCTAAGTTTCGCGACGGTCTTGTGGAGAAGAACTACATCGGACTTGCGATCGGCGACTGGCAGCTCGGCGAGCAGCTGATCGACAAGCCGCTGCTCGTGCAGAATCGCAGGGGCGGGGAGCGCCATGTTGTTGTAAGCGGTGACGGCAAACCGGCGCAAACTCGAGTACGGCTATCACGCACATTCGGGCAATACAGCTTGCTGCAATGTTCCCCCTTGACGGGCAGAACACACCAGATTCGGGTGCATTTGCAGCATGTCGGATTCCCGCTGGCCGGGGACGAGCGCTACGGTGACGAGGCCGAGAATCGGCGCGCGAAGAAATTCGGCTTGTCGCGCCTGTTCCTGCACGCGCAGTCGATCGCATTTCCAGATGACAGCGGCAACGATCTGCATTTCACTGTGCCGCTCGCTGACGATCTCGAGCGATTCCTGACCGTCGGCATCGTCGATGCTCGCCGCGAGCGTGAGCGAAAGCGGGACACACCGCGCAGGAAACGGTAGTACTTGTCGGCCTCCAAAAATCAAGTGGGCAGACCAGAACTTGGGCTGCGCGCGAACCTGGCGCAGTTCAGTTTACTCGTCATCGTCAATGCCTTCGTTGGTGCGATGGTCGGCATGGAGCGGAGTATTCTGCCGGCCATTGCCGAGCAGGATTTCTCGCTGGCCGCGAAAACCGCAATCCTGTCTTTTATTGTCGTTTTCGGCATCAGCAAGGCAATCACCAATTATGTCGCGGGTCATCTTTCGGATGTATACGGCCGCAAAGTCATTCTTGTTGCCGGCTGGCTGGTTGCAGTCCCAGTGCCGTTCATGCTCATGTGGGCGCCTTCCTGGTCGTGGATTCTTGTTGCAAATCTGCTGCTGGGCGTCAGCCAGGGCTTCACCTGGTCGACCACCGTGATCATGAAGATCGACCTCGCCGGTCCCGAACGCCGCGGTCTCGCTATGGGACTAAACGAATTCGCGGGCTATTTCGCGGTGGCGGTAGCGGCATTGGCGACCGGCTACGTAGCCAGCGTCTGGGGTCTCCGACCGGAGCCGTTTTATCTCGGCGTTGGCTTCGTTGTCATCGGGCTTTTCTTGTCCGTATTGCTGGTTCGCGAAACCCGGCAGCACGCCGATCACGAGGCAGGCCTTGCGGGCGATGCGCAAGCACAGGAGCTGCCTGGCAAACGAGACGTCTTCCTGCGAACGTCTTTTCGGGACCGCAACCTGTCGTCGATCAGTCAGGCAGGCCTGGTCAATAATCTCAACGATGGCATGGCCTGGGGGCTGTTTCCGCTCGTATATGCCGCGGCCGGCATGAGTCTGAAACAGATCGGCTGGCTGGCCGCGATCTACCCGGCTGTCTGGGGACTCGGTCAGCTATACACGGGCGCGCTGTCCGACCGCATCGGTCGCAAAGGGTTAATAGCAAGTGGCATGTGGTTGCAGGCGTTCGGCATTGCCGTACTTGCGCTGTCCTCGCATTTCCCGGGCTTCGCGGCAGGCGCCGTCACGCTCGGCGCCGGGACGGCAATGGTGTACCCGACCCTGCTGGCGGCGATCGGCGATTCGGTCAGTCCGTCCTGGCGCGCGTCCGCGGTGGGCGTTTATCGACTGTGGCGCGATCTTGGCTATGCTGTCGGTGCGGTGCTCGCGGGCCTTGTCGCTGACCTGGCAGGGCTCAGCGCATCCCTGTGGCTGATCGCAGCATTGACCTTTTTGTCGGGCGTTGTGGTTCGTGTCCGGATGAAGGACAGCGCTACGCTACGCTGACAAATAGCCGAGTTCCAACAGCACGTCCGAGACCCAGATCATTGGCAGTCCGATCAGGGCAGTAGGGTCATCCGTGCGGACCGAGTCAAGGAGTACGAATCCGGCCCCCTCAATTTTGAAACTCCCGGCACAGTCGTATGGCTGATCATGCCGTAAATACGACTCGGCCAGGCGCCGGTCGAACTGACGAAAATGAACCGTCGTCTTGTCGACGTGCTCGTAGCGATTGCGGCCGACCGGATCGAGGATGCAGACGGCTGTCCTGAACGTGACGACCTTGCCAGCGGCCGCCATAAGTTGCTCAACTGCCTTTTGGTGGTTGCCCGGTTTGCCGAGTACCCGACTATCCAGCACCGCAAGCTGATCGGCACCGATAATTAGGGAGTCTCGCGCCTGCATCGAGACCGTCTCCGCCTTGGTCTTGGCCAGGTGGCGAGCCAGCTTTTTCGGGCTGAGCCCGAGTTCGTTACTTTCGTCGATATCCGGGGACACGGTCTCGAAATCGTCGAGAAAGCGATCGAGCAGGCCGCGCCGATACGGCGACGCGGACGCCAGAATGATACGTGGGGACGAAGGATTTTGCATAAAATCAATTGCTTGGCGCGAAACCAGCGCAGTTTACCCGGTTTGCCGCCCGGAGCCGATAGTTTCGCGGCCGCGGCCTTTGACAGTGGGCCAAGACGTCCTTATCATGCGCGCGCCATGGGCAATCCGCTGCGAGATCGCCGCACCCCGGCTGAGCTGGC
This sequence comes from Gammaproteobacteria bacterium, assembly GCA_029864095.1. Taxonomy (GTDB): domain Bacteria; phylum Pseudomonadota; class Gammaproteobacteria; order Steroidobacterales; family Woeseiaceae; genus UBA1847. The sequence goes on from JAOTUB010000007.1 coordinate 7,965, forward strand.
GGCTTGCGGTCAAGTCATTGATTTTAAAGATAAAATTACTGACTTTGTGCGGCTGGCGACGATTGTCAAGGCTGATCTGGATGCGCTGGATCCTGCTAAGATACGCCCCGACTGGTGCGATGCCGAGGTTTGTGGCCGGCTGGTGTTCGGATTTTCGGATGCGCAATTTGGTCTGCGCGCCGAGCGCCCGTGGCCGACGCTTAAAGGCACGGTGACGACGACGATCGATGCCGTTTGCCAGCGTTGCCTGGAGCCGTTTCGGCTGCCGCTGATCGCCGATCTGCGGCTGCTTTTTACCACGGATGCGGCAATGTCCGTCGCCGACGGCGGCTGCGAGGTTTGGGAGCTCGAGCAGGATACGCTTCGACCGCTCGACCTCGTTGATGAAGCGCTGGTCATGGCACTGCCGTTCGCGGCGATGCATGTCGATGATGCGACATGTCAGGGGCCCGACGTGCTCGAGGAAGAGTCACGTGCGAGAATACGACCGTTTGCGGGATTACGGTCGCAGATGGAACAAGATGACTGAATTGACTAATGACGCTGGTGCGTCATGGTGACTGGAGAAAATTATGGCTGTTCAAAAGAGTCGCAGAACCCCTTCAACGCGCGGGACGCGGCGTTCGCATGACAAGTTGAAAAAACCTGCCATGTCGGTCGACCCGACTTCCGGCGAGACTCACTTGCGGCATCGTGTTTCGCCGGACGGTTTTTACCGTGGCGAGCAGGTTGTCACGCAGCCGGAAATTCACGAAGTCGACGACGAGTAAGTACACACTGTAAACGGGTCGTCATAGCTGGCGACCGTTTTCTTTGTGCCGACACACTCGATCATTTCCCTCGATGCGATGAGCGGCGACCTAGGCGCCGAGGTCGTCGTGCGTGCAGCTCATCGGGCGTTGCACAAACATGCCAAGCTCAAACTCCTGATCGTCGGCGATGAGGAAGAGCTGCGTGGTCACATCATGCGCATCATCGGTGATGAGCCGCGGCTGTCAATAGTGCATGCGAGCGAAGTGGTGGCAATGTCAGAGTCGCCCGCAGACGCGTTGCGCAAGAAAAAAGACTCGTCGATGCGTGTTGCGATTAACCTGGTCAAGGAAGGCAAAGCAGACGCGTGCGTAAGTGCCGGCAACACCGGCGCCTTGATGGCGACAGCAAAGTTTGTCCTGAAGATGCTGCCCGGTATCGATCGGCCGGCGATTATTACAGAGTTACCCGCAAAGGGTGGCTCTTTGCACATGCTCGATCTTGGTGCCAACACGCTGTGCACGGCGGAACATCTGTTTCAGTTTGCGGTTATGGGTTCGATTGTTACGGAGGACATCACCGGTATCGAAAATCCGCGCATTGCATTGTTGAATATCGGCGCAGAAGACTCCAAGGGTCACGGTACAATCAAAGATGCTGCCGCGATGCTCAACGGGAGTACATTGAACTATATTGGGTTCATAGAGGGCAGCGAATTGTTTTCGGGCAAAGCCGACGTGGTTGTAACTGATGGTTTTACCGGCAACGTTGCTCTCAAGACGATGGAGGGCACAGTCGATCTGATCGTGCACTCCCTGCGAAGAGCCTTTACGCGCAATCTCTTTGCAAAGATTCAGGCGATGCTAGCGCGTCCGGTATTGAGCCACCTCGCGGGCCGTATGGACCCGCGCAAATATAACGGCGCGACTCTTGTTGGCCTTAATGGTATTGTCATCAAGAGTCACGGTAGCGCCGATTCGTTCGCGTTTGAACACGCAATTGAAACTGCTGTGGTCGAGGTACAAAACCAGGTACCACAGCAGATCGGCAACCTGCTGCAACAGGAAGCTGCATGATGTACACGAGGATTGCCGGAACGGGCCGCTACTTGCCCGAGAAAATTCTGACCAATTTCGATCTCGAGAAGATGGTTGATACGAGCGACGAATGGATCCGTGCGCGCACGGGGGTGGAGCGCCGGCATCGGGTTCGCGAGGACGAAACGACCTCGGATATGTGTGTCGCGGCGGCGAAGATCGCGATCCAGGATGCGGGCATCGACGTTACCGATATCGATATGGTCATTGTCGGCACGACATCACCGGATTTGGTCTTTCCAAATTGCGCAACACTCGTACAGCAGCGGCTTGGAATTCCGGCATGCCCGTGCATTGGTATGGAAGCGGCGTGTACGAGTTTTATCTATGCACTGACGACGGCCGACAAATTCCTGAAAGCCGGCGAGGCCAGATGCATTCTCGTTATCGGTGCCGAATGCATCACGAAGCTGGTTGACTGGACTGACCGCAATACCTGCGTATTGTTCGGTGACGGCGCCGGGGCGGTAATTGTCGAACCATCGGAGGAGCCAGGCATCATCGCAACGCACCTGGGCGCCGACGGTCAGTATAAGGACTTGCTCTACTATCCGGTCGGCGTGTCGAAAGATCTGTGTAAAGCCGGAACCGACGCAGCCTCAATCATGATGAAGGGCAATGAAGTCTTTAAGGTCGCAGTCAAGACTCTGGGCAACGTCGCTACGGAAGTGCTCGAAAAAGCCGGTATTGATCAGAGTGAACTCGACTGGCTGATTCCTCATCAGGCGAACATTCGAATCATTCAGGCGACGGCCAAACGTCTCGACTTGCCAATGGAAAAAGTCATACTGACCGTTCAGGACCATGGCAACACGTCCGCAGCGTCGGTACCGATGGCGCTCGATGTAGGCGTGCGTGACGGGCGCATCAAGCGCGGTCAGTTGTTGTTGATGGAAGCTTTTGGCGGCGGATTTACCTGGGGCTCCATCCTATTGCGCTTCTGATCGATTGCGCTGCAATTCGGCGCTACCAGATGGCAGCCTTTTTACTTCGTTGCGAACGCCGCAACATGCGCTGATGCAATTGCTGGCGCCTGCGATCAAGACGGTCGCGACGGATGGCCCCGTCGATAGCTAGTCCATGCTGTTTGTCGAAGTCCGTGCGAAACTTCCGAAAGTCATCGTAGGCATCTCGAACATGCCGCAATTCTTGCATGATCAGTTCGATGATGATCACATCATCGAGGTAGCCGATAACGGGAATAGCGTCAGGCAATATGTCTTCGGGGTCACTAAAGTAGACAAACATCGCGAGCAGGCGTTCTCGCTGGCTGGTGGGTAGCTGCCACTCAGCATCGGTTAGCATCTCAACAAGCAATTCCAGTGCCGGAATGCGCTGAGCGACGAAATCGGGTAGTGGCTCGTTGCTGCGAATGTCATCGAGGGCGTGCTGTATCGCATCGATAATTTCCTGCTCTTCGGCATCGCGGACGGCTTCGCGTGACTGCCTCAGCGCCTTGCGAAAATAGCGCAAATCCCGGTCGCTGAGTTCAAATGAGAGTTTCATGCCCATGGCATTCACGAGAAAGCGTTGGTGGGCCGAACAGGCTACCGACCAGGATTGTCAGGGTCAATCAGAATTCGAACTGGTACACGACGCGAACGCTATCAATGGTTTACCATAGCAAGTCGGAATGCGGGTCACTTCGATGAAACCAAAACTGATAATCGGCAATAAGAACTATTCCACCTGGTCACTGCGCGCGTGGTTGCTGCTCCGCGAGTCGGGCATCGATTTCGACGAACAGCGTATCTGCCTCGATCAGGAGAGCACGGCGTCGGAAATTGCCGCGCTGAATGCCGGCAAAACGGTCCCGGTGCTGCAGCTCGACGACTTGACGGTATGGGACACGCTCGCAATCGCCGAGACGGTTGCTGAGCGCTGGCCTGAGCGAAACCTGTGGCCCGAGGACGCGGATATTCGGGCGCATGCGCGCAGCATCTGCGCGGAAATGCACGCGGGTTTTCCGGTACTCAGGGAATGTATGCCGATGAACTGCCGGGCAATGGGCCGGGAGGTTCCGTTGCCCGATGCATTGACTGACGAAATTGATCGCGTCATCGCCATCTGGTCGGACTGTCACCGTCGGTTCAGCGGTAAGGGCGGCTGGCTGTTTGGCCACTTCAGTGTGGCCGATGCGATGTACGCGCCGGTCGTCCTGCGTTTTCGCACCTATGGCATCAAAGTGCCGGAGTCGGCAGGATTTTATCCACATCGCTTGTTGGAGAGCGAAGCGATGCAGGATTGGCTTGCCGCCGCGGAATGCGAGGTCGAGGTAATCGAGCGGGAAGAAAAAGGCCGATGATTCGCACGGTGCGCTCGATTCTGGTGCTTTGTGTGCTATTTGTGACGGTAGTCAAGGCAGAAATATACGAGTTACCTCCACCGGGCTACGACGTTATCGGCGCCGTGTCCACGATCACCGCGCGTCACGAAGATACCCTCGTCGACATCGCGCGTCGACATGGCCTCGGCTATGAGGATATTGTGCGCGCAAATCCGGACGTCAATGTCTGGGTCCCCGGCGCCGGAACCGAGATTTTATTGCCGACACGCTTCGTATTGCCATCCGGACCGCGGCGCGGTGTCGTGCTGAACCTTGCCGAGTATCGCTTGTACTATTTTCCGGAGGCGAAGCCCGGTGAGACAGCCTACGTGATGACCTATCCGATCAGCATTGGTCGTATGGACTGGGAAACACCGCTCGGTGTGACCAAGGTCATTTCCAAAGTCCGCAATCCGAACTGGTATGTGCCGCAATCAGTGCTTGATGAACATGCGGCAGACGGCCGGCCGTTGGAGAGAGTTGTTCCACCCGGGCCGGATAACCCACTGGGCGAATACGCGATGCGCCTGGGTCTGCCCGGGTATTTGATTCACGGCACTAATCGCCCGGCAGGCGTCGGCATGCGTGTGACTCATGGTTGTGTGCGGATGTTTCCTGAGGATATCGAGTACCTGTTTCCCCAGGTCGATTTGAACACACGAGTTCGAATCATCAACCAGCCTGTGAAGATGGGCTGGGACGGTGATCAGCTGGTCATGGAAGTTCACCCGGTTCTCGAAGTAACGATCCCGGCAATGACCGCGGATGCAAGGGACGAGCATGGTGTGACCGATGACCCGGTCGAGCCTGACGTTGAAGCCGAGGTCGCCGTCGCGAAAGATCCGCTAACGCATGTGACCGAACAATTCATCTATGCGACCGGCGAGCGCGCGGGACAGCTGGACTGGTATCTGGCCGAAGAGACCGTCGGCCGGTCGGACGGGATTCCGACGGCGGTGGGGCAGGAAATAAAAAACGCCGCGACAAGCGCGGCGTTTCATTAGAAGTTCTAGGCCTAATTACTTCGACATCGACTTCTGGAACATACGCTCCATGCTCTCACGATTTGCGTCGCAGCAGGACTGTGCTTTGGTAGCAGCAGACAATGCCTGGTCGGCAGTGCTCTGAGCTCGTGCAGCAGCCTGTGCTGCACGATCGGCAGCTGCACGAGCAGCCTCGGCGGCTGAGGCAGCAGCAGCAGCGTCAGCAGCTGCGCGGTTTACTGTTGCGTCGCTTTCTGTGGTGCTGGCGCAGCCTGTAGCCAGTGTGGCTACGAGCAGCAGTGCGCTTATTTTGAGTGCGGTCTTTTTCATTATCCAAGATTCCTTTGTTGGGGACATAATTGCAGGCGCATTATTTCCCAAACCGTCGCTTCTCGCAATGAAAATACCTGTTTTTATTGCGGTTTGTCGTTTTTGGGCGACAACGCAACCGTCACCGATCGATCCGTTTGAAAGGTTGTGCAGATCCGGGAAATCGTTCAGAGAGGCCCGTGGACGGGATGTTGCTCATCGGAAGTAAAGCGCAGCGCAGCGAGCCATTTCGATGAGAAATGTCCCGGTCGTAGCCCTGTAGTTGGGGGTTGCACTGATCGAAGTACTGTATATAATCACATGCACTGTTTATATATACAGGATTGCTCAAATGCGCCCACTGACCCCAAGACAAACGCAAATTCTCCAGATGATTCAAGATTTTATGGCCGAAACCGGGATGCCACCGACGCGTGCCGAGATCGCGCGGGAACTCGGGTTCAAGTCGGCTAATGCAGCCGAGGAACACTTGCGGGCGCTGCAGAAGAAGGGCGTCCTGGAGCTCGTGCCGGGTGCGTCGCGCGGTATTCAGCTTAAAGACTCTCTGCGGGAACAGATGGGACTGCCGCTCATTGGTCGGGTTGCGGCGGGCAGTCCCATTCTCGCAGAGGAGCACATTGAGACGCATTACAGGCTCGATCCGCAGCTTTTCAGTCCGAAACCGCATTATCTGCTCAGGGTTTATGGCATGAGTATGAAAAATGCCGGCATTCTTGACGGCGATCTCGTGGCTGTGCATCGAACGCCCGAAGTGCGTAGCCGACAGATCGTTGTTGCGCGGCTCGATGATGAAGTCACCGTTAAGCGCTATCGCCAGAAGGGTTCTGTCGTCGAGTTGTTGCCTGAAAATGAAGATTTCGAATCGATAAAAATCGATCTGAAGGAGCAGGCGATGGTGATCGAGGGAGTTGTCGTCGGCGTTATTCGTGACGGCATGCCGTTACATTAAGTGTTGTCGAGATGCGGCGCGATTCATCCTCATTGGAAAAACTGCTCGAGAACCCGCATCTCTGGCGCGGCCATGGCCAGGCGCATACAGTTCCGGGGCTCAGCAGCGGTTATGAGGCACTCGATCGTCACCTGCCCGGGGGCGGCTGGCCGCAATGTTCCTTGACCGAAATTCTTGTCGAACACTATGGCATCGGTGAACTGCGTTTGCTGATGCCGGCGCTTGCGACACTGAGCGCCGAGCACGGCAACACGGAGAATGCCAACTATGCTGAGCCGGGCTGGATCGCCTGGGTAGCGCCGCCGTTTCAGCCTTACCCACCGGCTTTACAACAGTGGGGTATCAATCTGTCCCGCATGCTGATCGTGCGTCCAAAGAACGATAGTGAAATGCTTTGGTCTGCCGAACAGGCGCTGTCGTCAGGGACTTGCGCTGCCGTCTTGCTGTGGCCCGACGCGCTCGATGATCAGGCCAGCCGGCGTTTGCAACTGGCGGCCGAAAAGGGCAACAGCTGGGCCATCGCGTTTCGCCCACCAATGGCGCGTACCGAACCCTCTGCGGCAGCATTGCGCATAGAATTGCTGTCGAGCGGTGAGGGCACACGTCTGCATATTTTGAAGAGTCGTGGCGGCCGACCTGCCGTATTGCATGATGTTATCTAGTTATGTCGACGGCACGACATCATCGCTCCAATCGGGGGCTGTTCGACCAACATTCCTTAGCGCTTGAGGAGCCCAGGGCAGAGCCGCAGGCTGTAACCGCACCCGTTCTCAAACGGCTCTGGTTTTGCATCTATTTACCGAAGCTGTCGCTCGAAGCCAGTGGGCCCGGGGGTGAAGCCAGAGCAGTCGTTGTGGAACAGCAGGGAATCCATCGTGTATTACTGGCCTCAACCAAGGCAGAGGCTGCCGGCATCATGCCGGGTCAATCGGCAAACGCAGCGCTCGCACTGTTACCAATGCTCCATGTTGAACCACGGAGTGAGATTGCGGAACAACAAGCGCTGGAGAATCTTTCGTGTTGGCTGGAACAGTTTACGTCGGTTGTTTGTTTTGCAGACACCGATGTATTGCTCGTGGAAATTGCAGGTAGTTTGCGTTTATACGGCGGTCTTTTAAGCCTGCGCCAACAAATTGCTGCGGGTCTCGAGCAGCAGGGCTTTAGCGCTTTACTGGCAATTGCACCGACGCCACTTGCGGCGACATGGCTGGCGAAGAGCGGTCGTCGCGCCTGTATTCGTGACACTGCAAACATCGCAACTGCTTTGCGCACGGTGCCGCTTACGTGCCTCGATTGGCCCAATGCTGTCTGCGAATCGCTGAGCGGTATGGGCATTCGTAACATCGGCGACTGTCTGCGTTTACCAAGGGAAGGATTTGCACGGCGCTTCGGGCCGCGGCGACTCATCGAGCTCGATCGTGCCTTGGGACGTTTGCCGGATCCACGTACCAGCTGGCGTGCGCCCGAACGATTTTGTGCAGACTATGAGATGACCGAGGAACAAAGCGACCGCGAGTTATTGCTTGCAATCTGTCGTGAGTTATTGCTTTCGCTCGAACGGTTTTTGCTGACACGACAACTTGGCGTGCAGCGCTTGTTGTTCAGCTTTTTTCACTTGCGCGGTCCCGCTACTCAATTGCAATTGGGTTGTACCGAGCCTGAGCGCCTGGCCGATCGCTGGTTCGATTTGCTGCGCATTCGTTTTGAAAAGCTGACATTGCCTGAGCCTGTGATATCGGTTCGCCTACGCGGCGGTCACTCCCAGGCAGTGCGGGCCGAGACCCGGCGTTTGAGGTTTCAGGGTAAGGCTGCCGGGCAAGGACTGCGTTTTTCGATGACACAACTTGCCGAGCGCCTTATCGCGCGTGTCGGTAATCAATCCGTTGCCGGGGTGACGACCGTTGCTGAGCATCGCCCACAGCTGGCGTGGCGCTCGCAAGGTTTGCTCTCTGGCAAGAAAGGCAACACCGTGTCGGCGATGCGGATGGGATTACGACGTCCGCTCTGGATATTGCCGGAACCTGTTTTGCTACCGGTTGATCAAGGTTATCCGTTACACCAGGGCCGTCTGAGGATCCTTGAAGGTCCCGAACGGCTCGAAACGGGCTGGTGGGATGAGGACGGTATTGCACGTGATTACTATACGGCCGTTAATCCACGCGGTATGCACATGTGGGTGTTTCGTAACCGCAGTCATAACGCTTCCTGGTATCTGCACGGTTTCTTTGGGTAATGGGTCACACGCGTTACGCTGAACTTCATGCACTCAGTAATTTCACCTTTTTGCGCGGTGCCTCACATCCGGAGGAACTCGTAGAGACCGCTGCCGCACTCGGCTATGAAGCGCTTGCGATTACCGATGAATGCACGATGTCAGGCATCGTTCGAGCGCATACGGCTGCAAAGGAGCATGGCCTCAAGAAGCTCATTATTGGTTCCGAACTGCGTCTCAGGAGCGGCCGCAAGCTGGTGGCGCTCGCGCAGAATCAGAACGGCTATGCAGCACTTTGTGGGTTGATCACAAAAGCCCGACGCGCGGCTGACAAAGGCTCGTACGAGTTAACGCGCCGCGCGTTCGAGGATGGTCTCATGGATTGCGTCGTGCTCTGGGTGCCCGACGATGCCCTGTCCCTCGACGTCGAGGATCACTGGATACGTGAAACATTCCGCGATCGCCTGTGGATCGCCGTCGAGTTACTTGCCGATGGTCAACAGCGCAGGCAGCTCAAAAAACTCTATGCAGAGGGCCGCAGACTCAAGCTGCCGCTCGTTGCATGTGGCGATGTGCACATGCACTGCCGGTCGCGGCGTATTCTGCAGGATACGCTGACGGCGATACGCGAAGGCGTTACGGTCGATAACGCCGGTTTTGCATTGTATCCAAACGGCGAACGCCACCTGCGTTCGCTCGAGGTCTTGAAGCACGTCTACCCGCAGGAACTGCTGGCCGAGGGCGTACGTATTGCAGAGACGATCGATTTCTCTCTGGACGAATTGTGTTACGAGTATCCCGACGAAATCGTCCCCGACGGTGAGACGCCGGCAAGTTATCTCAGATACCTGACCGAGCAGGGCATGCGCAGACGCTGGCCTGATGGCATCCCGGACAAGGTCATCGATCTGGTTGAGCATGAGCTCGAGCTTATCGCCGAGCTTCGTTATGAACCGTACTTCCTGACCGTGTACGACATTGTCGCATTTGCACGCGCGAAAAAAATTCTGTGCCAGGGAAGGGGCTCGGCAGCGAATTCAGCGGTGTGCTATTGCCTCGGAATTACCGAGGTCGATCCAGGACGTATGGCAACGCTTGTCGAACGCTTTATTTCCAAAGAACGTGACGAACCGCCCGACATCGATGTCGACTTCGAGCACGAACGCCGCGAGGAAGTGATTCAATATATATACGGAAAGTACGGCAGGGACCGTGCTGCGCTTGCCGCAACCATCATCACCTACCGGCCGCGCAGTGCGTTAAGGGACGTCGGTAAGGCGCTGGGGCTGAGCGATTTGCAGGTTGGCCGCCTGGCGCGTTCGATGCAGTGGTGGGACGGGCAGCGCGTCGATGACAGTCGCGTGCTCGAAGCCGGGCTCGATCCCGATAGTCCGATTATCAAACGGCTCCTTTATCTGGTCAGAGAGATACTCGGATTTCCACGTCACCTGTCACAGCATGTCGGCGGTTTCGTTATCTCGAAGGGGCCGCTGTCCGAACTCGTACCTGTCGAGAATGCGGCGATGCCGGATCGGACCGTTATTCAGTGGGAGAAAACCGATCTTGAGGACCTCGGCCTGCTCAAGGTCGACGTGCTCGGCCTTGGCATGTTGACGGCGATTCGTCGCAGCTTCGATTTGTTGCGCGAGTTCGATGGCCAGGAACTGACGCTCGCCACGGTGCCCGCCGAGGACCCGGTCGTCTACGACATGATCTGCGATGGCGATACGATGGGCGTGTTCCAGATCGAGTCGCGCGCACAGATGGCGATGTTGCCGCGTCTGCGGCCACGTTGTTACTACGACCTGGTCATCGAGGTTGCGATTATCCGGCCGGGCCCGATTCAGGGCGATATGGTGCACCCGTATCTGCGCCGGCGTAACGGTGAGGAGGCCGTCGACTATCCAAGCGACGATGTCAAAGGCGTATTGCAGCGCACGCTCGGCGTGCCGATCTTTCAGGAACAGGTCATGCAGCTCGCCGTCGTTGCGGCAGGATTCACGCCCGGGGAGGCCGACCAGCTCAGGCGTGCGATGGCGGCGTGGAAACGGCGTGGCGGCCTCGGACCGTTTGAGGATAAGCTGATTGCCGGTATGCGTGAGCGCGGTTACGAGGAGCAGTTCGCGCGGCAGATCTTCCGCCAGATCGAGGGCTTTGGCGAGTATGGTTTTCCGGAGTCACATTCGGCGAGTTTTGCGTTGCTCGTGTATGTGTCGTCGTGGTTGAAATGTCACGAGCCGGCCGCGTTCACGGCGGCACTCCTGAACAGTCAGCCGATGGGTTTCTACTCTGCGTCGCAGCTGACTCAGGATGTACGCCGGCATGGTGTTGAAGTCAGGGCCGTCGATATCAATCGAAGCCAATGGGATTGCACACTGGAAGCCCGGGATGATGGCGCGGCGGCGCTGCGTCTCGGATTCAGAATGGTCAAAGGGCTCGCCGAAGAGGCAGGACGGCGGGTTGTCGAGCGGCGCGATGCGAAAGGCTATCACAGCATTCAGCAACTGCTTGAAGAGGTCGGGCTCGATCGTCGCGAACTCGGCGTACTAGCGTCGGCAGGCGCCCTCGAAGTGTTCGAAGGCCATCGCCACAGAGCACGCTGGGCAGTGGCCGGCGCCGAAAAGCCGACGCCTTTGCTGACATCGCTGGACCGCTACGAGGCGGCGCCGTTGCTCAGGAAGCCGACAGAGGGGCAGGACATTGTCGCGGACTACCAAAGCCTTGGTTTGACACTTGGACGACACCCGCTGCACCTGTTACGCCATCGACTGGCCCGCTACCGGTATTTGCAGGCAGAACGAGTGCCTGACCTCAGGAGCGGCGCCAACGTCCGTGTTGCGGGGCTCGTCATCACCAAGCAACGCCCCGGAACGGCAAGCGGCGTTACATTTGTCACGCTCGAAGATGAAACGGGGCACATCAATCTCATTGTCTGGAAGCAGGTTGCGGAGGACTATCGTGCGGCGCTATTGAATGCGCGACTGATGGGAGTTCAGGGAGAACTACAAATTGAAGGGCAGGTCATTCACGTCATCGCGAGAAAACTCATCGACCACACTGACATGCTGGGAAACCTCGTTGTGACTTCGAGGGACTTTCGTTAAAAATCCAACGCTTGGCGGGCGTGGACGGGATGTGCGTTATCGGAAGTAAAGCGCAGCGCAGCGAGCCATGCGGATAACGTACATGCCGGCCGCGGTCGCCCGCCCGTGTCAGTTCCTATAAATCGTCGTCGAGATTAAAGTTGAACGTGCTTTCGAGTTCTTTCTCGATTCTTCGCTGTTCCTCGAGTTCATCGAGGCGGCGCCGGATTTCCTTCCTGTGCTGCTCGGCGTCACCTTCGCCGGCTTCGATCTTGGCAATCAGTTCCTCAACATTGATCTCAACGGAGATGTCGCCGACATTGTCGACATCGATAACATCGGTCAAAACGACAGTATCTTCCAACTCGAAGTCATCCTCTACATCGTTATCTTTGTCACCGTTATCAAGTTCACCGTTCATTGCTAGCTCTCCGCGCAACAACCAGTTCCATGGAACACAGGCCCTGAGGCCGTATTTTTCATTGGTATACCCCGAAAAATGGGGCCGCGCAAGGTACGAATCAGCGAATCAGGTTATTAATTTCGAAGATGGGTAACAGGATCGCGAGCACGATGGTCATTACGACGGCGCCCATCAGAACAATGAGCAGAGGCTGCAATATTCCAAGCAGCGTGGCGATCAGGCTGCCGACTTCGCGCTCCTGGTAATTCGCCGTTCTGGAAAGCATCTCTTCGAGCCTGCCGCCGGTTTCGCCACTTGCAATCAAGTGGATCATCATAGGCGGGAACAGCTTGCTGGCAGCGAGCGATTGGCTGATCGACGCGCCTTCGCGAACGCGGAGTGTGGCTTCATTAACGGCATCCCGCATTGGCAGGTTTTCGATGACCTCGGCGCCGATTTTCAGTGCGTCGAGAATCGGTACACCACTTCCGGCAAGAATGCTGAACGTGCGTGTGAATCGCGCCGTATTGATGCCGCGAGTCAGCCGGCCGGTAATTGGCGTTCGCAGCAACAGGCGATGGTAACTGCGCCTCGGCCCGTCCCGCTGTAATAGCCACCAGATCCCGTAGAAAACTGCGGCCACGCCGATAATCAGTATGAGCCAGTGATTGCGCAGAAAATCGCTGGTCGCGATGAGTCCACGCGTCAGGGCAGGGAGTTCCCCGGAGGCATTCTCGAAGACCCCGACAATTTTCGGGACAACCGTCGCCAGCATGAAGCTGATAATCGCGAATGCCATCACCACGAGCGCAATCGGATAGACCATGGCGTTCGTAACTTGTTGCCGAAGTTCCTGACGCGCCTCGGTGTAATCCGCGAGACGCTCGAGCACGACGTCGAGGTGGCCGGACTGTTCGCCGGCAGCTACCGTGGCACGATACAGCTCGGGAAATGCCTGCGGAAATTCGCCGAGTCCGTCGGCAAGAGTGTGGCCTTCCATGACCCGTGACCGGACGCCAAGCAAAATACTCTTGGTCCGCGGCTGATCGTTCTGTTGTGATACGGCGATCAATGCTTCTTCGAGCGGTAGCCCGGATTGCGATAATGATGCCAGCTGTCGCGTCAGCAATGCCAATTCGCCAGTCGAAATTCCGCTGCGCAGTGAGAACGTACTTTGCCGCCTGGCTTCTTTCTGGGCTACCTCGGTGACCTGCACCGGCAACATCTTGCGGTCGCGCAGAATCTGACGAACGTGTTTGGGGGTATCCCCTTCAATCAGACCTTTGGACTCTTTGCCCTTTTGGTCCAGCGCAACGTATTCGTATGCCCCCATGCTATGACGACTAATCTTCTCGGGTGACGCGGAGGAGTTCTTCGATCGTGGTGTTTCCATCAAGAACACGGCGACGCCCATCCGCACGTATGCTCGGGCCCATGGTTCGCGCGTGGCGCTCCAGATCCTGTTCGCTCACGCCGGAATGGATCATCGCGCGCATTTCATCATCTACGGCAATGAGCTCGTAGATTCCGGTACGGCCTGCGAAACCGGCATTGCTTCCTTCGCCAGGGTGATAAAGCGTCGGTGGGTTGGCCGGATCTACTTCGAGGATCTCGCACTCGTGTTCCAGGGCCCTGTAGGGCACTTTTGTCGTGTCGTCGAGCACTCGCACGAGTCTTTGTGCAAGCACGCCGATCAGGCTCGAGGCCAGCAGAAACGGTTCAACGCCCATATCCCGAAGCCGGGTTACTGCACCGGACGCAGTATTCGTGTGCAAAGTCGATAGCACCAGATGTCCGGTCAAACTCGCCTGCACGGCGATCTCGGCCGTTTCTAGATCCCGGATCTCGCCAACCATCACGACGTCCGGATCCTGGCGCAGAATCGCGCGTAGTCCGCGCGCGAACGTCATTTCCACTTTGGTATTGACCTGCGACTGTCCGATGCCGTCGATAAAATACTCGATCGGGTCCTCGACCGTCATGATATTGCGGGTGTTGTCGTTAATGCGCTCGAGCGCCGCATACAGTGTTGTCGTCTTACCGCATCCGGTAGGGCCCGTCACGAGAATGATCCCGTGTGGCTTATGGATCAGCTTGTCCATGGTTATTTGCGTCTGGTCATCCATGCCCAGAGACGTAAGATCAAGTCGCCCCGCCTGTTTGTCGAGCAACCGGAGCACGACCCGTTCGCCATGGCCGGATGGCATCGTCGACACTCGAACATCGACTGCGCGACCGGCGATGCGCAAAGAGATACGTCCGTCCTGTGGCAAGCGCTTCTCGGCGATGTCGAGTTTCGACATGACCTTTATGCGCGATACGACCAGCGGTGCAAGTGCGCGACGTGTCTCCAGTATCTCCCGCAGAACGCCATCGATGCGAAATCGTACACCCAGGCGGTTTTCATAAGGCTCGATGTGCACGTCAGACGCGTTGTCTTTGACCGCTTCAGTCAACACAGCATTGATAAACCGTATTATAGGCGCGTCATCGTCACTTTCGAGCAGATCAGACGGTTCCTGCAACTCCTGCGCGACCTGTGACAGATTCATCTCGTCACCGAGCCCATCGACCATGTGCATGGCTTTATTGCTGCCTTGCTCGTAGGACTCCTGCAACAGCGCATCGAACTCGTCAGATGAAACGCGAGAGAGTTTGAGCGGCACGCCGGCGAAGCGACGCGCCTCGGCAAGACTCATTGCTGATGCCCCCGGCCTGTAGACCGTGTCCGCGATGTCCGATGCAATGTCGCGAATCAGCACGCCGTGACGTTTGGCGAAGGAGAATGGCAGGGCCCGAGCCACAGATATTGTGTTCTCAACAGCTGCATTTGGCGCCGCTTCGAGTACGATTTCGGTTTCGCTTTCCATTAAATGACCAGCGCGATCCTACTCGTCGCCTGCCTCGTCGGTCTGATCCGGCTGCTCACTTTCATCGAGCGGTGGGAGCATCGGACGGTCTTCGCGCGGCATCAGCGACACGCCCGTTCCCTGACGACCTTGCTGAATGTCGCGAATGTAATTGTATTTCGCGTTAGTTTCGACGGCAGTCTGTGAGGAGTTGCGCAGGATCTTCGGGCGGATAAATACAAGCAGGTTCGTCTTGACCTTGTCCGTCTTGCGGCTGCGGAACAGATTGCCAAGAATAGGAATTCGGCCCAGCACTGGCACACGCTGATCGCTTTCCCGAAGTACGTCTTCGAGGAGACCACCGAGAACAAGAATTTCGCCGTCGTCGACGATGACGGTCGTTTCGATGATGCGCTGATTGGTAATCAGGTCGACTGCGCCGGCGGCCGACTGCGCAATACTGGATATCTCTTGCGATATTGTCAGCAACATTGAATCGCCTTCGTTGATCTGTGGCGTAATCGCCAGCTTGACGCCGATTTGTTGCCGCTGAATGGTCTGAAACGGGTTGACCGCTCCCCCTGTCCCGGTGCCGGTATTCGAATACGAGCCTGTTACGAACGGCACTTCCTGGCCGACATTGAGTGTGGCTTCTTCGTTATCGGTGGTTACGATTGAAGGCGTCGAGATGATATTGGTATCTGCGTCACCGCTCAGCGCCGTGATGATAGAGGCAAAGCTGACGCCCGAATCGGTGATGCGGCCCAGTCCCATAGTTATGCCTTCGCCGATCAGGCTGGTTGGATCTATTTGTCCGCCACTGCCGGCGGCGCCGCCAATCTGTACGACGCCAGGGCCGATATCCGGAAAATTGGTCACGCCAATCGGCGTATTTGAACCGCTACCCTCAACCGCCCATGTCACGCCAAACTGCGAGGTCTTGTCGGCAATGACCTCGACAATGATGGCCTCGACGAGCACCTGGGCACGGCGAATGTCCAGTTTGTCGACGATTTGCATCAGAGACCGCATCATCTTCGGAGGTGCATTGATGACTATCGCGTTGGTCTGCGTGTCAGCCCACACGCTGACAGAATCGGACGACGCACCTGCGGCCGCCTGCCCGGCGGTAGCCTGTAACTGCGCCGTGAAGTGCTGCTGCAGCTTCGTTGCAAGCTCTTCGGCGTCGGCGTAGCGCAGATAGCGAACCTGCGTATCGCCTCCATCTTCAAGCGGCGTATCAAGATGTGCGATCAGGGCGCGCAGACGCAGTCGTTCGCTCTTGTCGCCACCAATCAGAACGCTGTTCGTGCGGGCATCGGCAACGAGGCTGGTCGACACCGGGACGCCGTCCGCGCGCGGCGCCTGGGTCAGCGCCGTCATGATTCTGACGATTTCGCTGGCCGACGCGTGTTCGAGTCGAACGACTTCGACGTCCTCGTCGTTTGATTGATCAATGCGCCGGATGATCGCGATCATCCTCGACACGTTGGCTGCCCGGTCCGAAATAATCAGCATGTTGGAACCGGGATGGGCGGCCAGGTGGCCGTACTGCGGAATCAGCGGTCGCAGGATAGGCACGAGCTGCGCCGCACCGACGTTCTGCACCAGAATAACCTGGGTGACGATGTCATCCGCACCCGCAGAACCAGCAGCCCCCAGCGGACCGGCATACTGGCGTGCAGTGGCATCCGGTACGATCTTGATAAGGTCGCCCGATGTGACCGCGACATAACCGTGCACCTGAAGTATCGACAGAAATGCTTCGTAAAATGCATCGGGTGTCATGGGGCTTGAGGACAACATCGTGACCTTAGCGCTCACGCGGGGGTCGATGATGAAGTTCTTTCGCGTAACTTCGCCGACAGCCTCGACGATTTGCCGCAGGTCGGCCTCCTTATAATTCGGCGTTATCGTCGCTTGTTGACTCCACGTCAACGGTGTGGCCATCAGGCAGCAAAGACTCAGCGCGACAACAAGGCGAACTCGTGGTTGCATACTTCTTAAGTATTTCATCTGGTGCTCTCGTCCCCGAGGTCGAGTTGACTGGTGCTAAGCACGATGACCTCCGGCTGACCGTTACGTTCAACGGTCACCGATACCTGGTCCGCGCTATCGAGTGATTGAAAGATCTGCATTGCCTGAGTTGGATCCGTGAGCGCCTGGCCGTCAATATCCTTGATCAGGTCGCCCGGACGCAAGCCGAGCGCCGCAAACTGTGCTCGATCGCGGCCCGGATAGACGCGATAGCCCTGCTGTTGGCCGTTGACGAAGTACGGTGTCGGCCGAATTACGTCCGCGAGCTTCGAGACGTTTTGCGCAACGACCGATTGAATGCTCTGCGAATCGCTTGCCGCCCTGATTGTGGTCCTGGTGTCGCGCCGTGCCATCGTGGTGCTGCTTTGCGGAAAGTCCTTGGGCAATTTCAAATTTGTCAGTACGCCATTCTCATTCAATACGACACGATCTGCATAAACAGCATGGAGATTCGCCCCTGACGTCACAGGGTCACCGATCGTATAAATTTTTTCTTCGTTATTGCCGTCGGCGATGATCGCAACGGCCATTTCCTCGAAGCTCGCCGCAATCGTGCCTTTGAGCGACAGGTTCGTCAGCTTGGTCTCACGCAGATTCGACGTGTCTTCGAGGATTGGCTGCAGACTGGCTTCCGTGCCACTGGCCGCGATGCCGAAGATATGCGCGCTGACAATTGCCTGGGCGTCGGCCGAGTCATCTGAGCGGGCGGCAGACGCAAGCTCGCTGGCCGGGACCGGAACCGCGTCGCCGGCTGATGGACCGGGCACAAGCATCCATATGATCCTGGCGAGCTGCCACGCGATGACAACCACGAGCAACAGGCTAACCCATGCCGGCAATAGGCGATTGGCAGCCGCGAGCGTTTTCGCGCTGTTCATGCTTGCGAAATCCGACCATTTTGCTTCGGTCGTCATGGTCATGTCGGCCGTCTCTTGATTTCCGCTCTTCCTTTAAACGCAGCGCCAAGATGATAAGGGTTGACGCACTCTGCAAACAAGCCCGTAAGGGCGAAAAACCTATATTTAGCAATGATATAGACGACTTTCTCCGCGTAAATGACTAGCTGGCACGGTGCCGGAGCACTGTGCCCGACAAGAAAATCCGTGAACCAGGCTTGGAGATCGCCGCCTTGAGCCCATATATAATAACCCGCAACCCATCGGCCATGGTCAAATTAGTGGCATATGATGATGAATTGAACATAGTCTGGAATGATGAGCGAGAATCGACCTGACAAAGAACGCACCGACGGGTATGACCTGGCCGTTGAAGAAGCACGGCCAAAGATCAAGCAGCCGCCGCTGTATCGCGTCGTGTTGATCAATGACGATTACACTCCCATGGAATTTGTCGTTGACATACTTGAATCGGTATTTGGCATGGAACGTACGCGAGCGACACAGGTCATGTTAGAGGTACACACGAAAGGAAAAGGCATATGCGGCGTGTACAATTATGAGATTGCGGAGACCAAGGTCGCACAGGTTATGGGCATCGCGCAGCAACATCAGCACCCGCTGCTGTGCGAAATGGAAGAATCCTGAGGAACCAGAGGAAACACATGTTAAGCAGCGAGCTCGAATTTTGCCTGAATGAGGCGTTTCAGCAGGCACGCGATCGGCGTCACGAATTCATGACGGTGGAACACCTGTTGCTGGCGCTGCTCGATATTCCGAAGGTCCATGAAATTCTGAAGGCCTGTAATTCGAATATTTCCGAGCTGCGTCGGCAACTCACCGAATTCATCGAGGAGCAGACTCCGCTGCTGCCGAACGACGACGATACCGACGTACAACCCACGCTCGGCTTTCAACGTGTCTTGCAACGTGCCGTTTTTCACGTGCAGTCGAGTGGCAAAAAGGAAGTGACCAGCAGCAATGTTCTCGTTGCTATTTTTAGCGAAAAACAGTCGCAGGCCGTTTACTACCTGAGCCTGCAAGACGTGACGCGCCTGGATGTAATCAACTTTATTTCGCACGGTATGCCGCAGTTGCCCGGTGACAGTGGTCGTGAGGAAGATAAGGTATCGCTGGATAGCGAGGCCGAGCCTGAGGCGTCGCCGTTGCAGAAATATGCGACGAATCTGAATCAAATGGCGATCGAAGGAAAGATCGATCCATTGATCGGTCGCGAAGTGGAAATCGAGCGCACGGTGCAAATATTGTGTCGTCGACGCAAAAACAACCCGCTCTATGTCGGCGAGGCGGGCGTGGGCAAGACGGCGCTTGCCGAGGGTCTCGCGAGAATGATTACCGAAGAACGTGTACCTGAGGTTCTTCTCGATGCCACGATCTATGCCCTCGATATGGGCAGTTTAATCGCGGGCACCAAGTATCGGGGCGATTTTGAAAAACGCCTGAAAGGCGTAATTGCCGAGATACGCGAAAATCCGGGCGCCGTGCTTTTCATTGATGAAATTCACACGGTCATCGGCGCTGGCGCAGCGTCGGGCGGCGTGATGGATGCGAGCAACCTGATCAAACCGGTGCTTGCGAACGGACAAATCCGCTGCATCGGGTCCACAACCTATGCAGAGTATCGCGGCATTTTCGAGAAAGACCACGCCCTTGCGCGCCGGTTTCAGAAGATTGACGTGCCAGAGCCCAGCCTCGAGGAAACTGTGGCGATCCTGCACGGTCTCAAGTCGCGATTCGAGGAACACCATGGCGTCAAATATGCGGACGGTGCGCTCGAGGCTGCGGCAGAGCTTGCCGCACGGCACATCAATGATCGTCGCTTACCGGATAAGGCGATAGATGTCATCGATGAGGCTGGCGCGAACCTGCGGCTCCAGCCAGCAGAAGATCGAGGCGATATGGTAACGGTCGAAATGGTCCAGAACATCGTCGCGAAGATGGCGCGAATTCCCGCTAAGAGCGTTTCAGCGTCTGATCGTGACGCGCTCAAGACGCTGGAGCGGGACCTGAAATTGACGATTTTTGGCCAGGATCAGGCAATCGCGGCGCTGGGTTCAGCGATCAAGATGGCTCGCTCGGGATTGCGCGAGGAGGAAAAACCCATCGGCTCGTTTTTGTTTGCTGGCCCGACCGGCGTCGGCAAAACAGAAGTTACACGTCAGCTTGCCCATTGCATGGGCGTCGAGCTCATTCGCTTCGACATGTCCGAGTATATGGAACGACATACGGTGTCACGACTGATCGGCGCGCCGCCCGGATACGTTGGATTCGACCAAGGTGGATTGCTCACGGAGGCAGTAACCAAAAACCCACACGCGGTTGTGCTGCTCGATGAAGTCGAAAAAGCTCATCCTGAAGTTTTCAATCTATTATTGCAGGTGATGGATCATGGAACCCTCACAGACAATAATGGCCGCAAAGCGGATTTCCGCAACGTCATCATCGTTATGACCACAAATGCCGGCGCACAAGAGATGAGTCGAGCATCGATCGGTTTCACCAAGCAAGACCACAGCAGCGATGGCATGGAGATTATTCGAAAGCAGTTTTCTCCGGAATTCCGCAACCGCCTCGACGCGATTATTCAATTTGCAGCTCTCGGTCACGATTCCATCAAGCGCGTTGTCGACAAGCTCGTTGTTGAGCTCGAATCGAAACTGGACAGCAACAACGTAACGCTCGAATTGGATGATGCGGCCAGAGAGTGGATCGCTGCCAGAGGCTACGACGAGAAAATGGGCGCAAGGCCGATGGCTCGCATCATTCAAGAGCACATCAAGCGGCCGCTGGCAGAAGAACTGCTATTCGGCAGCCTGGAGGGCGGTGGTCACGTGCGTATCACCGTCGGCGCTGATGACGAGCTGCAGTTGAATGCGGAGCCGGTGCTCAAAGAACTGGAGCACCTTCCAGAATCTTAGTCGCCCGCACGGCGGGCGCCTATGACGGTTACCCGGTTCTATCTGCCTCTGTAAACGATGCGCCCTTTGGACAGGTCGTATGGCGTCAATTCCACTGTAACGTTGTCGCCGGTCAGGATGCGGATGTAGTTCTTGCGCATTTTTCCCGAGATATGCGCAGTCACAAGATGCCCGTTTTCGAGTTCTACCCGAAAAGTCGTGTTGGGAAGCGTCTCGGTTACGACGCCTTCCATCTGAATGGCTTCTTCTTTCGCCAAGGTCTGTAGGTCTCTGTCCGAAAAGGCTCGCGAATTGTGCAGAAATCGCACGCGTTATGCAACGAGACGGGCCACTAATTGCGCAGTATCTCCGGCATTGTGAGCGGACCCTGCGGCCAGCTTGTATGTCGCGTCGGTGGTTCGCAGGCTCGATCGAGGATTTGCGTGAAATCAGGGCGAGGAATCACGCTCGCACCCAGTGTCATCAGATGCTGCGATACGACCTGACAATCGATAAGTTCGGCCTCAGAGTCCTGCATATGTTTGCTAAGGCCCAACAACGCCATCTTCGAAGCGTTTGCTTTGGCACTGAACATTGATTCCCCAAAAAACACCTTGCCTATGTACAGACCGTAGACGCCCCCTATCAGCTCGTTAGCTTCCCAGACCTCGATCGAGTGCGCCCAGCCGTGCGCATGCAGGTTCTCGAACGCGTCGATCATATCGTCGGTAATCCAGGTACCTTGTTGCGACTTACGCCGGCCGGCGCACGCACGAATAACATCTGCGAAGGCGAAATTGAAACGCAGCTGCGCTGTGGAATTACGCATCTGCTGTTGCAATCGTCGTGAAATGTGCAGGTCGCGGGGTCGCAAAACACAGCGCGGATCGGGTGACCACCAGAGTATTGGCTGGCCGGTGTCGTACCACGGAAAAATTCCTTTGCGATAGGCAAACAGCAGTCGGTCCAGGCTCAGATCGCCGCCGGCAGCCAGCAAACCGTCTGGTTCGGTGAGTGCATTCTCGACGTCGGGAAATGCGTCCGCCGCATCGGCCGGACTGAGCCACGCAATGCGGTTTGGGCTCATTCGCGATTACGTGACCTGGTCGCAGATATAACCGGGTCATTCGAGCGATTGCGATCGTTACGGTAAGGACTGCGTCCATCAACAGCGTCCATGTAACGCTCGATATGCCGGCGCTCTTCGTCGAGGTAGTTGCCGATAGCTGCAAAGAACTCTGGGTGTCTCAGCCAATGGGCCGACCACGTCGGAACCGGCTCGAATCCGCGGCTGATCTTGTGTTCGCCCTGAGTGCCCGGTTCGAAAAGCTGTTTTTTTGTATCAATGCAGTAGTCGATGCCCTGGTAGTAGCAGGTCTCGAAATGCAGCGCGTCGTAGTGGCCATTGCTCCCCCAGTAGCGCCCATAAAGAACTCGCTGGCTCTCGAAAAACACAGCTGCCGCGATCGGCTGGTTCTCTCTTTCAGCAAGAATGACAAGAATATTGTCAGGTAGTGAGCGACTGATTTCGATGAAAAATTCCAGTCCGAAGTAGGGCATAGAGCCTCTGCGCATGAACGTCAAACTTATCAGGCGATAGACGGTGTCCCATGTCGCCACATCGATTTCGCCACCGTGCAGTCGGCGAAATGTAATTCCGGCTTCGATAACACGACGCCTGTCGCGCCGAGTCTTCTTGCGCTTTGCGGAGCTGAATGCGGCAAGGAAATCATCAAAATCGACATAGCCGTCGTTGTGCCAGTGAAACTGGCAGTCTTTGCGCGTACGCAGTCCCGCATCGCGCAGCAGGTCAAGGTCGCCAGCTTCGGGAAACAGCACGTGAAGAGATGAACAGCCACTTTCGTCGGCGAGCGTTATCGCGGCTTGCAGCAGCCTGGAGGCGGCCTCAGTATCCGTTGCCTCACGCAACAGCAAACGGCGACTGGGCGCAGGAGTAAACGGCACGGCCGATACAAGTTTTGGATAATACGCCAGGCCGGCCTGCTCGTAAGCTCGCGCCCAGGCCCAGTCGAAAACGAATTCGCCCCAAGAGTGGTCCTTCTTATAAAGTGGCAGAGCTGCTCGGAGTTTGCCGTCGCGACCGCGCATGGAAAGGTGACACGGGTGCCACCCGGTCTCGGCTGACACCGAGCCGCTGCGCTCAGCCGCAAGCAGAAACTCGTGGCGCAAGAAGGGATACTCATCGCCGACGAGCCGGTTCCACTCATCGCTGGCGATGTTGGCAATAGACGCGTTAACCGTGACCTGCGTTGTCCTCACGGGGACACCGTATCATCAGGCGGCATCGCCGGTCTTGGCAGCTCCGTCGTGAGCCGATTCGAGTGCGTCAAGATACTTCTCTGCATCCAGGGCCGCCATACAACCTGCGCCCGCGGACGTGACGGCCTGCCGGTAGACCTGGTCGGCAACGTCTCCGGCGGCGAATACTCCAGGCACACTTGCCGCTGTCGCGTCCCCTTCCAGCCCGGATTTCACGATGATGTAACCGTTCTTCATGTCGAGCTGACCATCGAACAAGCCAGTATTCGGACTGTGTCCGATGGCAATGAAAATGCCCGCCAGCTCGATGTCGGTGGTTTTCGATTCGTCCTTGGTACTGCGTACGCGCAAGCCCGTGACGCCGGCATCATCGCCGAGTACTTCGTCGACGACATGATCCCACATGATCTCGATCTTCCCTTCCTTCTCTTTTTCGAACAGGTGATCCTGCAGGATCTTTTCGGCGCGTAATTCGTCGCGACGATGTACAAGTGTCACTTTCGACGCGATATTGCTCAGATACAGTGTTTCTTCCGCGGCCGTATTACCGCCGCCAATTACTGCGACGTCCTTGCCACGATAAAAGAAGCCATCGCAGGTCGCACACGCGGATACACCGCGGCCTTTGAACGCCTCTTCGGAGGGCAGGCCAAGATACATCGCCGTGGCACCGGTTGCGATGATCAGCGCATCGCAGGTATAGCTACCATAGTCACCATCGAGCCTGAACGGACGCACCGACAGATCCGCTTTGTGGAT
Organism: Gammaproteobacteria bacterium; assembly: GCA_029864095.1. Taxonomy (GTDB): domain Bacteria; phylum Pseudomonadota; class Gammaproteobacteria; order Steroidobacterales; family Woeseiaceae; genus UBA1847. Next base: position 31,837 of record JAOTUB010000007.1, read on the forward strand.
GTGATCATTGAGGATCTCGGTCTTGAACCGCTGGGCATGTCGGAGCATCCGATCCATTAGCTCGGGCCCCTGCAGGCCTTCCACGTCGCCCGGCCAGTTGTCGACATCCGTCGTCGTCATGAGCTGGCCTCCCTGTTCGATACCGGTAATGATCACAGGATTCAGATTGGCGCGTGCCGCATAAACGGCTGCCGAATAGCCGGCTGGGCCCGATCCGAGAATCACAAGCCGCATATGTCGCAAATCACTCATGTATAATTTGTCCTTATTTGTTCAGGCACCACATCAGCCCGCTGAAGCCCAGGAAATACGGTCCCGTCGAGGACTTTCAAGGGCATCCTTGCGGGCTTGTGTATATCCGGACGCCGAAGATGAGCCGCAGTTTACTTTAGATATGGCAAGAGCCCAAAAGAGCACGCAACCGGCACAGCGCATCTCCGCTCAGGTCTCACGAGCGCTGCGGGAGGGCGCCCTGATTATCTCGGGTGTGCTGGCGTTCATCCTCTGGTACGCGCTGTTTACCTACGACGTATCGGATCCGGGATTCAGTCAAGCGACGAGCAGTACCGCAGTCAACAATGGCATGGGCCGGGCCGGTGCGTTCGCCGCGGACTTTCTGTTCAATTTCTTCGGCCGGCCGGCCTATTTATTCACGGTTATGGTCGTCTACCTAGGCTGGATGCTGTATCGCGAGCAAAAGACGCAACACGGCTACACGCGCATGGATTATGCGTTGCGTGTCAGCGGATTTGTCGCGACGCTCGTGACGAGTTGCGCGCTCGCCACGCTGCATTTTTCACCGGTCGGCTTCAACGAGACGGCCGGTGGCATTGTCGGGCGTATCGTCGGCGAGTGGCTCGAGTCAGTCATGAAACTGCTCGGCGCAAGCACGCTGTTATTCGTAGTCTGGGTTGCTTCGATCTCGCTGTTTCTCGGCATATCCTGGTTCAATGTAATGGATCGGGTGGGGCGTTGGTGCCTCGTGGGCTACGAACGAGCCCGCATCAAGATCGGTGAATTGCAGGACAAGGCCGAGGGACGCCGCCAGCATGCCGCGCGGCAAGACATCCTTGAAGTCGAGAAACAACGCACCGCCGGACGCAAGCGACCTCGGATCGAGCCGGTCGTGCCGGCGCTGGAAACGAGCGTGCGTGCGGAACGCGAGCGGCAGGTACCGCTGTTCGACCCGCCGGCCGCTGGCGAGTTGCCTCCGTTATCTCTGCTCGATAATCCGCCGCTGCAGAAGAAGGGCTATTCCGAGGAGTCTCTGGAAGCTATGTCACGTCTGGTCGAGTTGAAGCTCAAGGACTTCAACGTCGACGTCGAGGTCAAGTCGGTCTCGCCCGGACCCGTAATCACCCGTTTCGAACTCGACCCTGCGCCGGGCGTCAAGGTCAGCCAGATCGCGAGTCTTGCAAAGGATATTGCGCGATCGCTATCGGTCGTCAGCGTTCGTGTCGTCGAGGTTATTCCGGGCAAGTCATTTGTTGGCCTTGAAATTCCCAATGAAAGTCGTGAGCTCGTGACGCTCGGAGAAATTCTCAAGTCACGTGCCTATGACGATCTTGCATCACCGCTGACGCTTGCGCTTGGCAAGGACATCGGCGGTAACTCGGTTGTTGCCGATCTTGCGCGCATGCCGCACCTGCTGATTGCTGGCACGACTGGCTCGGGCAAGTCTGTCGCGATCAACGCGATGGTGCTGAGCATTTTGTATAAGACGCAGCCCGAGCAGGTTCGGCTGATCATGATCGACCCGAAGATGCTCGAATTGTCAGTTTACGAAGGTATTCCGCACCTGCTGACACCGGTCGTTACTGACATGTCCGAGGCCGCCAATGCGCTGCGCTGGTGCGTTGCGGAAATGGATCGACGTTATCGACTGATGTCGGCTCTCGGAGTACGCAATATCGGGGGCTATAACCGCAAGGTCAAAGAGGCAATCGATTCCGGGGACCCGATCAGGGATCCGACATTCGTTCCGCCGCCTTTTGAGGATGAAGAGAAGCCCGTTGAGTACCCGACGCTGACACCGTTACCTTACATCGTGGTCATCATCGATGAGCTGGCTGACATGATGATGATCGTCGGCAAGAAGGTCGAGGAGCTCATTGCCAGGCTTGCGCAAAAAGCCAGGGCATCCGGCATTCATATGCTGTTGGCAACGCAACGGCCGTCGGTTGATGTGATTACCGGTTTGATCAAGGCCAATGTTCCGAGTCGCATTGCGTTCCAGGTTTCAGCAAAGGTGGACTCCCGGACCATACTGGACCAAATGGGCGCGGAGAACCTGCTGGGCCACGGCGATATGCTTTATCTCCCGCCGGGCACATCGCTGCCTACACGCGTGCACGGGGCGTTCGTGGCCGACCACGAAGTACATTCGGTCGTCCGTCACCTCAAGAAAAGCGGAGCGCCGCGTTATTTGGATGAAATTCTCGAGGGCCCAACGGGTCCAACACCAGGACTGGTCGGACTGGACAATTTTCCGGCAGCTGGCGCTGATGCGGAGCAGGATCCACTTTACGACCAGGCGGTGCAGGTCGTCATGGATACGCGCAAAGCATCGATCTCGGGCGTGCAGCGACGTTTGAAGATCGGCTACAACCGCGCCGCGCGAATGGTCGAATCGATGGAGGCCGCCGGGTTGGTCGGGCCGCTACAGCCAAACGGGACGCGGGAGATACTCGTACCCGGCACGGCAGAAGACTAGGAGCTGGAGTTTGAGAGAACGAGTGACAGGCATTGCGATACTGCTTCTCGCGGCGGCGTCCGCCGTCGGTGAGACGGACAACGACGATGCGGGCAAACGCCTTGTCGACGAATTTGTCGGCAATGTCGTTACGTTCCGGGGCAGTTTCGAACAATCGCTGATCGATGCTGACGGGCACGTTGCCGAAAATACGTCCGGCACGCTCGAGATTCAGCGCCCCGGTCAGTTTCGCTGGTCCTATGTCGATCCGTATGAGCAATGGCTGGTCGCCGATGGCCTCAATATCTGGAGTTACGACGTCGACCTTGCGCAGGTCACGGTCAAACCTCAGGCAGAAGCGTTGGCAAATACGCCCGCGCTGTTGCTGAGTGGTGCCGATGATGCGCTGGATCAGTTCGAATACCAGGGTAGCTACGTCGAAACGATAACGACCTGGGTACGCCTCGTGCCGAAAAATACGGAGAGCGGTTTCGAGCGAGTAGAACTCGGCTTCATCGCAGACACGCTGAATCGAATGGTGTTTTACGACAACCTCGAGCAGACGACCTTGGTGCAGCTTTACGAGGTGACGGTCAATGAACCGATAGACCCTGCTCGATTCAAGTTCACTGTGCCCGATGATGTAGACGTCGTCGGCGTTCCGGCCGTCGCCGACGCGATGGCCCCCTGATGCTGCCCTTGCGCCACGCGCGTCGCTGGCGGATAGCCGGCCTCGTGCTCCTGGTGCTGGTGCTCGCCCTGACCATGATGCCAGCCGTGTGGATGTGGCCACAGAGGCAAGAGATGGTTGCGTGGTTGATCCACGCCGACAAGTGGCTTCACGCGATTACGTTCGCCTTTCTTGCGATCTGGTTTGCCGGACAGTATCGGCCGACATCGTATTGGCGAATCGGAGCCGGCCTGGTTTTTTTCGGAATGCTGATCGAGGCATGCCAGCGACTCGTCACCTATCGTTCGTCGGAGTGGTTCGACATCGTGGCCGATGCTGCCGGTATCACCGTAGGCTTCGCAGTGGCCATGGCTGGCCTTGGTGGCTGGAGCCTGCGATTCGAGAACTGGCTCGCCAATAGAAAATCAGGTGCCCGCATTGACTGATCTGTTCGCGAACGTTGCAACAGAAGTTCCAGAGCGCCCGCTCGCGGATCGCATGCGGCCTTTGTCTCTCGACGACTTTTCGGGGCAGGCGCACCTGCTCGATGAAGGCAAGCCGCTGCGGCGGGTCATTGAACAGGGCAGAGCACACTCGATGGTATTCTGGGGCCCTCCCGGTACAGGCAAGACCACACTCGCGCGCATGATCGCGGCGACGACGGACTCACATTTCATCGCATTGTCGGCGGTCATGGCAGGCGTCAAGGACATACGAGTGGCGGTTGCCCAGGCGCAGCAACATCGACAAATGTCGGGCAAAGGCACCGTCCTGTTTCTCGACGAAGTGCATCGTTTCAACAAGTCTCAACAAGATGCATTCCTGCCATACGTGGAGGACGGTACGCTCACGTTCATCGGCGCGACAACCGAGAATCCGTCATTCGAACTGAATAACGCGTTGCTGTCCCGTGCCCGCGTCTATGTGCTGAAGACCCTTGGTACGCCAGAACTGCTCGGTATCCTGCGACGCGCGCTGGCAGATAGCGAGCGGGGTCTGGCCGGACGGTTCGACATCGCTGAGGACTCGCTGATGATAATCGCGACGGCGGCCGACGGCGACGCGAGGCGCGCGCTTAACCTGCTGGAACTTGCTGCGGATCTTAGTGCAGGCCGGCAGATCTCCGAACAAGCCGTAAAGGAAGTGGCGACTGGAGGCCGGCGCCGATTCGACAAGCAGGGTGAGTACTTCTACGACCAGATTTCGGCGTTGCACAAGTCGGTCCGCGGCTCGGATCCTGATGCGTCGCTCTACTGGCTCATGCGCATGCTCGACGGCGGGTGTGAACCGCTTTACATCGCCAGGCGCATGGTTCGAGTTGCCTCGGAGGACGTCGGCAATGCTGACCCACGTGCGCTCAGGCTGGCCCTGGACGCCTGGGAGACGCTGGAACGACTCGGGAGCCCCGAGGGCGAGTTGGCGCTTGCGCAGGCGGTTGTTTATCTTGCCTGCGCCGCAAAGAGCAATGCTGTCTACAAAGCAGCCAAAGCGGCTGCACGCGATGCAGAAGAGTTCGGCTCTCTCGAAGTGCCGATGCATCTCAGGAATGCACCGACGCGGCTAATGAAGGATCTCGGCTATGGCGAGAATTACCGTTACGCTCACGATGAGGAAGGCGCGGTGGCGGCAGCAGAAAAGTACTTTCCCGACGACATGGATTCGCGTACGTATTATCATCCCGTGCCGCGCGGACTTGAGATCAAGATTCGCGAAAAGCTGGCCGAGATCAGGAAAGCCGAATCTGGAAAACAATGATTGATCCCAAACTACTCAGGCAGGCGACCACAGACGTGGCTGCCAACCTTGCGCGTCGAGGTTTTGGCTTCGATGCTGCGGGTTACCTGGCGCTCGAAGAGCGACGCAAGTTGCTGCAGGTCGAGACCGAAGAACTGCGCAATGAGCGCAATACGAGCTCGAAGAATATTGGCAGGGCAAAAGCAGCAGGCGAGGATATCGCGCCGTTGCTCGAAGCTGTGAAGGAGCTTGGCGAGAAGCTCGAGGGCAACGAGGCGGACCTGCAGTCGATCCAGGCAGAGCTGCGTGCGATCGAACTCGGCTTGCCCAACTTGCTGCAGGACGATGTGCCGGACGGCGTGGACGAGTCCGACAATGCGGAGATTCGGCGCTGGGGCGAACCTACGCAATTCGACTTCGGAATCAAGGACCACATTGAGCTTGGCGAAGCGTTGGGCATGCTCGACTTTGAGTCGGCCAGCAAGATTTCCGGTTCCCGGTTTGTTGTCTTGCGTGGTCAGCTGGCGCGCATGCAACGCGCGCTGATTCAGTTCATGCTCGACACGCACACCGGCGAGCATGGTTACGAGGAGGTCTATGTGCCGTATCTCGTGCAGTCGCAAGCGCTCATCGGAACCGGCCAGCTGCCCAAATTCGGCGACGATCTGTTCCAGACGACGACTGAGACACCTTTCTATCTAATACCGACCGCCGAAGTTCCGGTAACGAATTTCGCTCGCGATAAGATTTTCGATGCGGATCAGCTGCCCCTCAGATACACGGCGCATACGCCGTGTTTCCGCTCCGAGGCTGGCTCGTACGGGCAGGATACGCGCGGCATGATTCGGCAACATCAATTCGAAAAGGTCGAACTCGTACAACTCGTGGCCGCGGATACCTCGGTCGATGCGCTCGAGGAACTCACAGGCAATGCAGAGACGATCCTGCAGCGGCTCCAATTACCGTACCGAGTCGTCGCATTGTGCTCTGGCGATGTCGGTTTCAACGCAACCAAGACTTACGATCTCGAAGTCTGGTTGCCCGGTCAGGAGACGTACCGTGAAATTTCCTCTTGCAGCAACTGCACGGATTTCCAGGCGCGGCGCATGCAGGCCCGGCGGCGGAACCCTGAAACGGGCAAGCCGGAACTCATTCACACCCTGAACGGTTCCGGCGTTGCGGCAGGGCGCGCCCTGATCGCGGTCATGGAGAACTACCAGCGGTCCGACGGCAGCATCCGCGTGCCGGACGTTTTACAGCCCTACATGGGGGGTGCCACTTCGATTCAGGGGTAGACCCGGTACTGGAACTCTGGCGGCACGACTTCGTAGTGCGGCTGCAGGAACATCACGAGATCCGTCAGCTCCTGAACTGTCATGAAGCCGTTATACACGTACATGTTCGATTTGCCTTCCGTGGAGACCAGGTCCGCAGGATAGCCATCTGCCAGTTTGTGTGACGGATTGATGATCGCGGTAACCAACTCGCCGTAGGTCTTGACGCGCGTTACCGGGCCACCGAGCTCAACATACGGCTCGAACCCGGGAATCGGAGCGAGTTCTTCACCCTCTATCGTATGGCACTGGTTGCAGTGCATGTACAGGAACGTCTCGCGTCCGGCTGTCGCGTTGCCATCCGGCAAACGGAAGCCGCGCTCGGACATCGTGCGGTCTTTGTCGCAACCGCCAAGGCCGATGATAAGGGCCAAGAGCAAAGTCAGCAAAGAAAATCTGTTCATCGCATTGCTCCTATCAATTGCGTTTGCCAGCTCGTAGTTTAGTAATATCATAGAGTTGCCGGCGACTGCATACGGGGAAGCCGCAGCTTTTTGCGTGCCGGGGCAGCGTTGCAGCGAAAAAAAGGGCCCGATTTCGGACGCTCTGCAGGCGCTATGGGTCTGCGTCAGTCGCGGCTCATGAACAGGCGCAATATGTACCAGAACATCAACGCAATCGAGGCAAACAAGGCCATCGATGCCGCCACGTACTTATCCTGCGGATAGTGATGCATGATGTTCGACGTGTCATAGAGGACGGCGGTCCCTGCAAATCCGATCATGGCCACGGAAAACCAGGTACCCAGTTCGAAACCGAAAATAAGACTCGCCCCGATTCCGATCAAAGCCAAAATTCCGCCCCATACCAGCATGCCGCGCAGGAACGAAAAGTCCCTGCGTGTAATCATGGCCGTCGCGATCAACCCCACAGCGCCCAATAGCGTTACGCCGGCGGCACTGTCAATGACTCCCGGTTGCGTGACCATCGCAATGTAGAGCATTGGAACGAAGATAATCGCTTCTACAAAAACGAAAAAAGCAAATGCCGCGTATTGCGCCGCCGTGGACTGCAGCCGATGAGCGACGTGTGTGGCAAGCCAGCTTGCCAGGATGAAGCCACCGAGGACCAATAGCCAGTTGCTCGCAAGCGGAATCGCGATTCTCGCGGCGATACCCGAACTGAATAAGTAGACCTCGATTGCTGCGAAGGCCAGAATCGCGCCGACGACGTGTGCGTAAACTTTCCAGATGAAGTCGGATCGTTCCTCTACCGACGCCTGTGCGGCCGGAGCCAGGTAATTCAATTGGTCTTGCATGCCGGATTCTCCTCCTTGATTAAGGCGCAAAGTCTACCATTACCAGGGCAATACGTAGCCCTCGGCGTGCCAGAATGCGCCGCTATTTTGCAGGTCGAGGCCGTCGATGCGCTGGATCAGCCCGCGCGCGGAATCGGCCGGTGCAATACCCTGGCCACCGGTCATGTCCGTGGCCACGAGGCCAGGATGCAACAGGGCCACGGCGATTCCTCGCGGCAGCAAATCGTGCTTGAGATTGGTGCCGATCTGGTTGACGGCAGTCTTGGATGCCCGATAACCGTAGAAGCCGCCCGACGTATTGTCCTCGATCGACCCGACGCGGCTTGTGATGATGATGACTTTTGAGCCTTCGCCGAGATTGTCCAGCAGCGTTTCGGTTACACGCAGCGGACCAAGCGCATTGACCCGAAACTGCTCTACCATGTCGTCGTAGGCAAGCTCGCCGAGTTTATCGGCCCGCAATATGCCGGCGTTATTAATCAATACGTCGAGGTGCTGCTCGCCCAGCGCCTCCTTGAGCCGTGGCATCGACGCAGCGTCGCCGACGTCGATCCCTGCGACGATGCGTATCGGCAAGTTCTGAACTTCGTCGCTGGGGTTGCGACAAACGCCGATGACCTCATCGCCGCGCTCAGCGAGCTGTTTGCATAGCTGCAGCCCGATGCCGCGGTTGCAGCCCGTAACCAAAATCGTGGCCATCTGGTAATTCCCGGGTTGGCGGAGAGGGTGGGATTCGAACCCACGAAAGGCTACTAACCTTTGCTGGTTTTCAAGACCAGTGCATTCAACCGCTCTGCCACCTCTCCGGTGTGCGCTTTGGCGCCGCGAATTGTGCTTGCAATCGAACCGAAAGACAATAAGTCTGTCTGAGCGTATGGAACGACCGGATATTACTTGGTAATGTTTCGAGAAAAATGAGAAAAGTCATTGATTTTTATCTTTATTAGCAGGTTCGCAAAGCCGCAGAAAGGAACACTATCTTGGTGCAGCATTCATCAGCAAAGAACAGCTTCCCGGCGGGCAATCCAATAGCCAACGCACTGGTCGTTGTCGCCGGTGTTCTGGCTATCGCTGCGTCAATCGTGTTGGGCTTTTTCGCGTTCCTTGCTATTGGCGCGATCATCTTCGTGGCCGCGGCGATCATCGGCGTACGTGTATGGTGGCTCAAGCGCAAGATGGGTCTGAATCCGGGCAGCCGACAGCGAACGGACGGACGGACGTCGCACGACAGCGTCATCGAGGGAGAGTACCGTGTGGTCCACAAAGACCGTGACGAGACGTAGTCAAACCCGGTAAAACCTCGTAAAGTCGCATTCCATGCGCAGCACTAATGAGCTGGACCGCCGGCGTCGCCGGCGGCAGAGGCGGATCCAGGTTGTCGTTGTCTATACGGCTATCGCGATCTGTCTTGCCTGGTTTTTTGAATCTCAGGCGACAACCACGATCATTTTCGTCCGGCATGCCGAGAAAGCGGATTCGCCTGCGTCCGATCCCGGGCTGAGTGAGGCCGGCGAGGGACGCGTCGCTGAACTGACGCGTCAACTCGTCGAGGCCGATGTGGTCGCTGGCGTTGATGCAGTCTACGCAACCGCGTTTCAGCGCGCGCAGGAAACCGCGCGGCCGATAGCAGATGCGCTCGATTTGCCCGTCAACACCTATGATGCTGCAGACACCGAGACGGTGCTCGAGACGATCCTGAAGGCTCACAAGGGCAAGATCATTCTCGTGGTCGGGCATAGCAATACCGTTCCGGTGCTGATAGCCAATCTGGGTGCGAGCAAGAATGTGCCGCCCATTGCAGAAGATGAGTACGACAACATCTACATCATCTCGATTCCGTGGTTCGGCAAGACCAAGACAATTCGACTGCGATTCGGCGAACCTTACGTTGCCGGTCAATTGCCGTGATTCGGCAAACTGAGATCCACGTGACAACACGCGGGCGCGGGACGTATGATCTGACAGCGCAAGTGCAGTCAGCCGTGCGCGCCTCCGATATCGACATCGGCATGTGCAACGTCTTCATCCGCCATACCAGCGCATCACTAATGCTTTGCGAAAATGCCGATCCGGCCGTACTGCGCGATCTCGAAACCTTCATGTCACGACTCGCGCCGGACGGCGACCCGGCGAACACTCACACTGCCGAAGGGCCTGATGACATGCCGGCGCATATCCGCAGCGTCCTGACTCATGCGGACCTGAATTTGCCCGTGCGCCAAGGCCGCTGTGACCTCGGCACCTGGCAGGGTGTGTATCTATGGGAGCATCGCCAGAGAGGGCATGAACGCAAAGTAACGGTAACTGTAACCGGGTAGAACGTTACTTGGCAGACTGGCCACGCTTACCGGCCGTTTCCCGCAAGACAATTGCTTTGTCGATGAATTCCTTGTGGCGGCCGATCATGATGTCGGCCAACACAGCATCCTGAATGGTTCGATCCTGATTGATCAGAAACGTTGCGCGGCGGACCCCAACGCCAAACGGCCCGTCGACGTCATACATCTTGATTGCCACTTTATCGGGGTCGCTGAGCAGGACGAACGGGAGGTTGTGCTCCTTACGGAATCGCGTGTGACTGTCGGTGTCCTGCGGGCTGATTCCGGCGACTTTCAGGCCGACGGCGACCAGGTCGTTATGGATATCACGGATCGAACAGGCTTCCATGGTGCAGCCGGGAGTGAAATCGGCGGGATAGAAATACAAGACCAGCGGTCCATCCTGCAACAGGTCGGTCAGGGTCGTATCGACGCCCTCGTCATTTTGCAGCGAAAATTCGGGCGCTTTGCTACCGGCCTTGAGCATTCAGGGTCTCCCAACAATCTCTTTCGTTATCATTTGCAGGGACCATTGTCTCTTTTCTATCGTGTACCTGGCAACAGACCGCTCGCGAACGCACCCGCGACGACGAACACAAATGCCGCAATATCGAGGCCCGGGAGCGGAGCACTGCCGAACCCGAATAGCGCCAGATAGGCAACACCCAGGCAAATAAAGATGGCTCCGCCGACCTGGCGCGCGGCGGATGGTACCGGCGTGCCGGCATCACGGGCACGGCGCTCCAGCGGAGCGAGCAAAAATGTAACGGGCAACAACACGGCATACAAGACCGTAATCCAAATCGGGCGCGAGAGCCACCACTCGAGAGTACCGGGTTCCAGGCCCAGGCCGACACCGTCGGCCAGGTAAGCGAAGGCAACGATGATGACCAATACGGTCACGTGCCAGAGGTAAAGCGTCATGATCATGCTGTTGATCAGCACCGTCGCCGCCCACAGGCGCAGACCCGATAAGACGCGCCGCATTGGCGATTCGATCGACAGCAGCAGGCCAAACTGAAACACGCCGAGCGCCAGCAAGGTTATCTTCGGCGGCAGCGTGTTACTCAGTCCCTCGTCAGGTGAGCCCACCATGGCCAGAGGATAAGGTCCTTTGAAAATCAGGAAGACCAATACGAGCAACCCGATTGTGGAAAATGCCAGGAGTCGTGACGGACTGCCCAGGCGACCGTCGCGCCACGCATAACCGAGATGGTGCACTGCGAGCCAAACCCAAAAGTAATTACTCCAGCCTGCCCATTTGAGCTCTGCGGCGAAAAAGGCGATATCGACAAGCGCAGCGATGGCTGCAAACGCCCAAAAAGAGGCGAAGTCCCAACGCCGCCAGGCCGAATAGGTCAACGGTGCAAGCATGACAACTACTATGTAGATCGCAAGAAACCAGGTTGGAATCAGAGCCCCTCTCGATGCAAGCCGGGTTACGTCGCCGCTGACGTCAAAAAAGTACATTGTCGCTGCGAGCGCGGCCCAGCCCAGTAACAGGGCAAGTAGCGGTGTTACCAGACGATGCAGTCTCGCCGCCAGCCAGCCGGCATAACCAATTCCACGTCGACGGGCACTCTCAAGCGAAACCGCATTCGCGTATCCACCGACAATAAAGAAAATCGGCATCACCTGAAAAATCCAGGTCAACCATTGCGTCTTTGGCTGCAATTCCAGCACGTCGCCGGGCGTGAGAGTGCCGTCGTGATAATAGGCAGCGGCTACGAGCCAGTGGCCAGTGACGACGACAAGAATGGATGCGGCACGGAGAAAATCGACGTATCGATTTCGCTGGTCGGGCGTGACCGCCGCCATATCTTTGGCCTGTGACCAGATACTCATCGTCCCAACTCCCGAGCCTGAGGTCGAGGCGCAGCGTCAACGCTACTCTTCCGTGATGGCGCGCCCGGCAGGATTCGAACCTGCGACCCCCAGATTAGGAATCTGGTGCTCTATCCGACTGAGCTACGGGCGCTTGGATGGCAATTCTAGCAAAGTGTGATGCTTGGCCGCATAATTGGTCCATGGCTGGGATCATCCTTCGCACACTAATAACGATGCTGGGCCTGTTTGTCGCATCGGCCGTCATCCCGGGCGTGCAGATCGTCGGTGCAGGTACGTTCATAATCGCCGCGGTGCTGCTTGGGCTCGTTAACGGATTTGTCAGGCCGATTGCGTTCGTCTTGACCCTGCCGCTGACGATTGTGACCCTTGGCCTGTTTCTTCTGGTTCTCAACGCCGCGATGTTCGGACTGGTAGCTGCGATGCTCGACAATTTTTCGGTGGCCGGATTCTGGTCGGCGATTTTCGGCGCGATCATCGTAGGCATCACCAGCACGATCGCGTCGTGGTACATCGGTCCGGAAGGCCGTTACGAAGTCTTTGTCATACGCCGCGACTAATACGCAAGAAATCAGGAGACCACGGTGAGCATTCAAACTCGACTCATTGACTATGAGGATGGCGGCACTGTCCTCGAGGGGCAACTGGCCTGGGACGACGCGATTGACGGGCCCAGACCCGGGGTCATGGTCTGTCACGCCTGGGCAGGCCGGTCGGACTTCGAAAACGACAAAGCAGTGGAGCTTGCCAAGCTGGGCTATACGGGATTCGCGCTCGATCTTTATGGCAAAGGCGTACTTGGCAACAGCACGGATGAGAACGCGGCACTGATGCAGCCGTTTCTCGACGATCGTTCGATGCTGCAAAAGCGCCTGTTGGTGTCGCTGGATACGATGCGCGAGCAGGCCGAGGTTGACCAGTCGAAAGTTGCGGCGATCGGCTTTTGTTTTGGCGGCCTTTGTGTTCTCGACCTAGCGCGCAGCGGTGCAGACATCGACGGTGTCGTCAGTTTCCATGGCCTGTTCGGCGCGCCCGGAAACACGACAGGCAATACGATCAAGGCGAGGGTCCTCGCACTGCACGGCTGGGACGATCCGATGGCGCCACCCGATGCGGTCATCGCGCTCGGCGAAGAACTAACCTCTTTGGGTGCGGACTGGCAGCTGCATGGCTACGGCAATACGATGCACGCGTTCACCAATCCGGAGGCCAACGATCCGGACTTTGGCACCGTCTACAGCGAGTCGGCAGACCGTCGTTCGTGGACCTCAATGCGAAATTTTCTTGGCGAACTGTTCGGCAAGTAGGGGAAACAGAGTGATAGAGAAACGACTACCGGTCGTTGTAGCGGTGCTGTCCGGGCTGGTCGGGTGCACGGCCGATGAGCCCGCAACAGAGTCCACCGAGGCGGCGCTGTCGTCACCAATTGCTGTTGAAGCAGCCGGCGGCAATCCTATGGCGGAGGCAGCCGCGAATCAGATTACCGATGAATACATGCGCGAAATCCTTGCCGAGATCTCGAGTGACGCCTACGAAGGGCGCGGTCCAGGGAGCGTGGGCGATGTGAAGGCGCGGCAATATCTTATCGGCAGAATGCGGGAACTCGGTCTCGAGCCGGGAGGCGAAGACGGTAGTTACGAGCAGCCATTCGATCTCGTTGGCGTCCATACGATGCAACCAGAAACCTGGAAGTTTGAAGGCAATGGCGAGTCACTAACGCTGAAGCAGTGGGATCAGTATCTGATCAACAGTGATATCCAGGATGAGCATGCCCAGGTACGCGGTGCCGAGATCGTTTTCGTCGGCTACGGCATTCAGGCGCCAGAGTACGACTGGGATGATTTCAAAGGTGCCGATCTCAAGGGCAAGATTCTTTTGATCATGAATAATGACCCGGACTGGGATGCGGATCTTTTTGCCGGCGAGACGCGACTCTGGTACGGACGCTGGGATTACAAGTATCAGAAGGCGGCCGATCAGGGGGCCGCTGGCGCGATCATTATCCACACGACGCCTTCAGCCGGGTACCCATTTCAGGTCTTGCAGACCTCGAATACTGGCATTCAGTTTGAGTTGCCGGCCGGTGATGAGGCGCGCAAGCAGTTCGACGCCTGGATGACAGAGGACGCCGTACGCGAGCTGGTGGCGCTGGCCGGCATGGATCTTGATGAACTGCGCGAAGCCGCCTACAACCGCGACTTCCAGCCTGTGCCCCTTGGCGTGACGACATCGATCGCCATGGACGTGGAAATAGACCGCGTACAGTCTGCAAACGTCCTCGGGCTTATTACCGGCAGTGACCCGGATCTCAAGGATGAGGTCGTCATCTACTCGGCACACCACGATCATCTGGGCATTGGTCCGCCGAATGATGAAGGCGATACGATTTATAACGGCGCCTTCGATAACGCCTCCGGCGTAGCGCTCGTAATGGGCATCGCAAAAGCCATGACGTCGCTTCCCGAAGCACCGCGGCGCTCAGTCCTGATTGCACTCGTAGGAGCAGAGGAGCAGGGGCTGCTCGGATCGAAATACTACGCCAGCAACCCCACGTTTCCTGTTGGCAAGATAGCGGCCAACATTAACTATGATGGCGGCAACGTCTGGGGCCACTCTCACGATGTGACTTTTGTTGGATTGGGTAAGTCGACGATCGACCAGCTCGTCGAGCTCATCGCCGGCGAACAGGGCCGCGTTATCACACCAGACCAGTTTCCATCGAAAGGTTCGTTCTATCGCTCGGACCAGTTCAGTTTTTCTCGTATCGGCGTGCCCGCGGCATACCTTGATCCAGGCACCGATTTCGTCGACCGTCCGGAGGGCTGGGGCAAGCAGCAGGTGGATCACTACACGGAGGTGAACTATCACCAGCCGTCGGATGAGTATGATCCGAGCTGGAACCTCGACGGTATGGTCACCGATGCACAGTTAGGCTACTGGACCGGTCTCGCGATCGCGAACGCCGACGACATGCCGGTATGGAACGAAGGCGACGAGTTCGAGGCGGCCAGGCTCGAAGCCCTCGCAGCCGAAAAAGACTGACTTGGTTGCGTTTGCGGTTGCCGGCCGTTACTGTGCGCGCGCGATCAGGATATCGCAGGGCAGGTGGTCAAGCACCTGTTCTGCCGTGCTGCCAATAATGCGCCGCTTCAGCCCCGTCCGCGCCAGCGCCGCCATGACCACGACATCGGCGCTGTTTGCACGGGCAAACGATGGCAATATGTCCCGAGTGCGTCCTGGTAGCAGATGAATGGCCTCCGGCCTGATGTCATTCTTGGCCGCGAGTGAGTCCAGGTGGCGGCGGTGCTCGGCATGCATTTTTTTCTCAATTTCACTTATAGGCACTTTCTTCGGATTGAATGTGAGTTTCGTGTAAGCGCCAATTGCCCCTAGTCGCTCATACGTGTGTAGCAGGTGCAGTTTGCCATTGCACTTTGCCGCGAGCGTCTTTGCTGCATCAACGATGGCTTGATCGAGCGCGGCTTCACTTTTCGGGCGCATCGGATCGACAGCTGCGACGATTACGGGATTCTTGCTCCACTTGTGTGGCTTGACTAACCACAGCGGAGTATTCAGATGGCGCATCAGCTGCCAGTCTGTAAACGTAAAGGTCGCACGCTCTGCCGGGCTGTGATAGGCCGTGCCTTTGACGACCATCACAGGCTCGATGTCCAGGCATTTCGCAACAATTGCATCGCTGGCTGGGCGATCATGAAGAATGGAGGTCGTAATCGTCAGGCCCTTCTCTGCGATCGATGTAACAAGGGTTTCGAGTTCTTCCTCCTGTGCCTGCCTGATCGTTTCCGAAATCTGCTTTGAGTCGGCGGAGATCATGAAGCTGTCGCGAAGAAAGCCCAACGTCGGATCGCTGAATACGAGCTCAAGATCACATCCATAGTGTTTTGCAATCCACGCGGCGCGGTTAGCGACCTCCTTTGGGAATCGCTCCAGTTCGATGATTGCGAGGACCGTGTTGCTCATTTCATTCTCCGTAAGTCAGCGTTTTTCGTTATTCGAAATACTTTTTGATCGCATTGGAATCAAGATCGCCGAGGTTCTTGGATGCCTCCATAACGACAGCACGCCTGGCAGGATCGGACAGGTCCGCTCTCAGGCAGCCCAGAAATTTCGGCGCCCCAATCAGCACGATATGGGCGAATTCGTTTTTCACGATGCATCGATTGAGATAGTCGGCGACTCGCCGGGCAAATACGAGCATTTCATGTTGCTGGCCGGACTCGGGTTGTGACATTGAATGCCGGCCCGCGCCAATACTGTCGAACGCTCGACCCGGACGGTCGCTCGCGAATTCCGCCTCGCTCTTGGTTGCCGAAGGATTTGACATCGTGGTGACGTATTCCCAGTCGCCGAATCTCGAGGTCGAGCGCCAGAGCCGCGCCTCTGCCGCTGAGCATGCCACGATGCAGGTTGGCGCATTGGGCAACAGGAAGTTCGTAAGATCACCCATGTATAGATCTCGTGACTCCCAAAAACAGCTTACGAGCCGAGCATATAGCCGCGCAGTTCATCTCGGTATCCGTAGGCAGCACGGGAAATTTCGGCGAGTACTTATCGCGGTGTACGTCTTGGCTTCGTGAATGTCAAGCTACGTATTTGTGCCGATACGGCAGGATTCCGCTAAACTCCGGTTCACCGCACGTGAGTGCACCATTGGGGACAAAAAATGAAAACAATCAAAGTCATCGCAATCACCCTCGGTCTTTCCGTGCTTTCACTTGCGAGTGTGGCACAGGAGGAAGACGAGGGGCCCAGCGCTTACACGTATGCCACCTACTTCTATTGCGGCGGCGGCCCGTTGTCTCGCGCGGATGAGATCATCGAAGACGATGCCGAGCGATTGAATGGTCTGGTCGACGACGGCACGATCCTTCGTTGGGGCTGGATGGCTCATCACACGGGTGGCCAATGGCAACGGCTCTTCTACTACCAGGCAGAGACAATGGAGGCCTTGCTCGAAGCGGGAGGTGCGGTACAAGATAGCGGCGACGATGACGAGGAGTCAGACGAAGAAGATGATGGCGTTCCTCTCAATCAAATCTGCCCACGGCACGACGACTATATCTGGTCAGTCGACAATGGCACGGCCGGCAAGAAACGCGGTGCAGCAGGATTCTCCGTTTACCACATCTGTGATCTGACTCGCGAAGAGCGCGCTGATGAGATTGTCGATGCGCATTTCGCGCCGATCCTGAATCAGATGGTCGAGGACGGCAAGCTGACGTCGTGGGGTTGGATGTCGCATGTGGTCGGCGGCAAGTATCGAAAGCTGCAAACGATGACCGCGGGCGACATGTCATCGTTGCTCAAAGCACGCGGCGAGGTGATCGAGGCAGTCTATGCCGAAGACAACGAGGCCGGTGAGGAGTTCACGGATATCTGCGGCCCACATACTGACTATATGTGGGACATTCAACTCGAAAGCGACTAGACGTTCCCCGCTCGCAAGCAAAAAGAGCCGGGCATTGCCCGGCTCTTTTCATTTGTGAACGCGGGACCCAATCAAGAGCGGCGAAAACGGCTGAAAAATCCGCCTTTTTTCCCTTGCTCTTCCTCCTCGTCGACTGTCGGCGGTGGCCGAACGCTCAACGCCTTGAGTGTTTGCGTGATCGAGGTGTTGATTTGTTCCTCGATGGGTTCTGGGTGATCGCCAGCCGGGGCCGACGGCACGGCATGCCCCGTCTCGGAAAGCACGATGGCTTCTGCCGCTGGCGCAGCGGGCTTAGTACTGGCATTTAACGCGCGCACGGTAGCAAGGCGTTGTTGCGTCGCCGAAAGATTAGGGCTGCCGCCCTGTAAAGTCACTTTGGGATTGGATTCGGGTTTGGCCGCGGCTGCGCGTTGGGGTCTGGGCTCGAATTCGGGCTCGGGTTCTAGGTTGACGGCCGCGGCGACCTCGGCGTCGACGACAGGTACTTTTACAGACTCTTCGAGAGAAAGTTCGAAATCGTCATTAGCGGACGACTCGGACGAAACGTTCGCCGCGATTTCTGCTGCCATCAGACTGAATTCTTCTCCGAATAATGTTTCGGCCATCTTATCGTCGATATCGTCGATAGTCTTTGCGCGGGAGAGGCCAGCAGCGATCTTACGCATCCCCGCGTCGGCTGACTTCGCAGGCGCTCGTGGTTCCTCGACAACGGGTAATGTCGGTGCCGCAGCGACAGGCGGCAGCGGTTCCTGGACAACGGGTAACGAGGCTGCCTCAGCGACAGGCTTTGATGGTTTCTCGGCAGCGGGTAACGTCGGTGCCTCAGCGACGGGCGGTGCTGGCGTTTCAAGCACCGGTATCTCCGGTATCCCAGCCGCGGCCTCAGCGGCCTGTTCCGCGGCCGCTACGGCTGCGATCTTGTTGAGAGCGAAGGCGTCCGTGGCGTCAAGCTGTGACTCGATTGAATGTGATTCGTCCTCAATTTTTTCGTTCGCCACGGCGAGGATTTCGGCAATGGGCCTATCGCGCACGTCGGAGACTTCGGATTCCGCTGCTGCCTGCTCCTCAGCTTCCAGTTCCGCCTTTTTGAGAATATCGGTGGCCTCGTCGATCTTGGCCTGAATCTCCCGGTCGAGCGTTATTTCCGGCACCGGTTCGGCCGGCTCGTCAACGTCCGCCTCCAATTCCGTCTCGTCATCTGACGCAGGAGCGAGGCCTTGGGCAACCAACATTGCGTGCTCCAAGGCATCGAGGTCCGGGCGCAACTCTGCGAGCGTTGGATCGCGCTCCCATTCCGGAATCTCGTCCTCAGATTCGCCGACCTGTGCGGCCTCCAGGGCAGCAGCAATCTTAGGCGTTAACTCAGGCTCGGACTGCGGCTCTGTTTTCATCGGCGGTTGCCGTGCCGCGGCCGCGGTCTCCGGTGCCCGGACCGGCGCTGAACTCGGGGGTGCGGCAATCTCGTCGACCGGCGCCTCGGGTGGCACTCCGGTCACAAGCGCAGGCGCAAGCACAGCAAGATCGGGCAGCGTATCCTGAATCAACTCGGGGATTTCTTCGTCTTGCTCGTCTGTCGGAGCCTCGTTTGGCTCCGTATCGGCGACTGGTGTTTCGATGGCCTCCGGGACTGGCGATGGTTCCTGGACTATTGGCTCCGCAATTTGCTGGTTTTGAATTCGGCGATCCGCGGCGCGGCGATCTTCGGTCCGACGTTCCCGGATGTGGTGTTCGTTAGCAACCTGATCGAGCGCAACTTCCAGACCATACTCGTCAACGGCCACACGTTCGATCAGAGCAACCGAAACCTGACTCACCTTGGCATCGGCCGCTGCCGTCAAAGCCGACTCAACCAAGTTGTTGGCCATTCGCGCAATGCCCTCGCTCAGCACGTGCAGGGTTGTCGCGGTACCGTCTTCGAACACGGTGTCGTATTCCTGGCCCGCTAGACGGAAGCAGTGCTTCAGGTACCCGGTCAATTCGCCGCGGCTGAACGGGGCGATTGACTGACGCAGCCGGAGGCGCTGCTTGAGTCGCGCAAGTTGCGGCGTATTCAGGACTGCGTTAATGCCCTGGTCGCCCATCAATACGATATTTGCACCGTCCGATACGCCGGCATCGGAGGCAGTCAGCGCCTCGAGCTCCGACAGCGCATCTGTCCCGATTCGGGTGGCATCTTCGACAACGACGATTACCCGTGATCCTTGCTCGGATTGCTCCTTGAGCAGGCGCCGGAAGGCGGTAAACCTCTGCACGGTGCCAGCCGGCAGTGTCACGCCCATCTCTTCAAGCAGCAGTTCGAGAACCTCATCGTGCCCGAGGTGCATGCGCCCCAGAGAAATAAGGGTTTGCTTGTTGCCGACGGCATCGAGGGCACGTCTGACCAGCGTGGTCTTGCCAACGCCGATTGGGCCGCTGACGGCGACAATGGAGTCCTGGTTAGTGAGCGCCTTCTTGAGGCCCGCTATGGTCGCTGCGGTCTGCGGCCCGACGAACACGTCGGTGCCTGCCGCATGGGCGCGAAATGGTCGTTTTTTGAGGCCAAAATGGGTCTCGTACATATCGGTCCGATCCGCAGAAAATACGTCCGCAACATTGTTAAGTCGGCAGTTTGGGGCCAAAACCGGTGCATTTCATGGTCTCAGGTCACAAAAAAGCAATATTTGGGCCGATTTCGGCCTGCGTATGAAAACGAACAAAATTGTGAGATTTCAATCAAAAAGCGCCAAAATACGTGGTCTTTCCGCCTTATATCGGGAAACGTCTGAATGAAGCCTGTTTATCGCAAGTGGATTCTGATTCCCGGCATCTTTGTCGGTGCTATCGCGATTGCCGGCTTGTTGTCACAGTTGAAACCCGAGCCGGAGAAGCGCGAAGAAGAGAACCTCGACTTGCTGGTCGAGGTGCTGCCACTCGAGCTTTCGTCCGAGAGTTTTCGCATCCGCAGCCAGGGCACGGTTCGCCCAAGGACGCAGACCGTGCTGAGTGCCGAGGTCTCGGGATCGATCGTCAGCGTTTCGCCCAAATTCATTGCAGGCGGCGTTTTTCGCGAACGCGAGGTGCTAATGCGCATTGATCCGACAAACTATACAGTTGCGGTCGACAAGGCAGAAGCACTCGTCAAACAGCGGCAGATCGAATACGACGGTGCGAAAAAGCTGCTTAGCCAGGGCTACCGCGCCGAATCAGAATTTGCATCGGCCGCCGCCGCGCTTGCGTCCGCACAAGCAGAACTTGTCAGCGCGCGTCGCAATCTCGAGCGTACCCACATCCGTTTGCCCTACGAGGGTATGGTGCTCAGCAAAAATGCGGACATCGGCCAATTCGTCAGCCCTGGTACGCAGCTCGGTGTCACGTTTGCAACGGACAAGGCAGAAGTGAGGCTGCCATTAACCGACATGGACCTGGCGTTCGTCGAAATGCCGAATGCGATCGAGATCACCGCAACCGGCTCGGCTGATGGACCGCCAGTAAAGCTGACGGCGATACAAAAGGGTAAGCCAGTCGCATGGGACGCGCATATCGTTCGTTCAGAGGGAGTCGTAGACGAGAAAAGTCGTGTGACTTACGCCGTCGCTCAGATCCTGGATCCCTACCAACTGCATAATGGCGGCACACCGCTGCCTGTCGGGACATTTGTCGCGGCCGAGATCAACAGTTCGACGGTATTGGACGTTATTCGCATTCCTCGCACGGCATTGCGCGGCGCTGACCAGGTGTTAATCGTCGACAGCGAAAGCAAGATTGAGATACGCAGGGTCGACATTGTGAGAAGCGATGAAGATTTCGCCTATGCCGTCGGCGGCGTATCTGCCGGAGAGAGGATTACGACCACAGCGATCGAAGCACCGACGAACGGCATGTCGGTTCGAATCGCAGGGGCGCCGACTGACGAGGACGCCAGTGATGAAAAGATCGCGTCACGCGCAGAGGCAAGTTGACAATGCCGCCGCGACTCGTCAGTAGCCAGAAAGGTTTGATTGCGTGGTTTGCGAGCAATCATGTCGCCGCGAATCTGCTGATGTGGTTTATCATTGTCGCCGGCCTGATTTCCGTCTTCACGATTCGCAAGCAGACAACGCCCGAAATCGAACTCAACTGGATCCAGGTGCAGGTGCCGTATCTGGGTGCCGCCCCGCAGGAGGTGGAAGAGGGCGTCGTCATCAAAGTCGAAGAAGCCATCCAGGACATTCAAGGCATCGTTGAGATCCGATCCCGGGCGAATGAAGGGCTTGGCAGCGTCACGATCGAAGTTGCGCGCGACAAGGACATCATCGAAGTGCTGACACAGGTTAAGACGCGCGTCGACGCGATCGCGACGTTTCCTGCGCTGACCGAAAAGCCAGTGATATACAAGGTAGAGCCGGACACGCCGGTCATCTTCGTTGCCATTCATGGCGCAGTCGACGAATTCTCGCGCAAGCTCATCACGCAGAACATTCGCGATGAACTTCTGCTGCTGCCGGAAATCAGCAAGGTCGATATCTACGGTGAGCGCGCATTCGAAATCAGCATCGAAGTATCGGAGCATGTGCTGCGTCAATACGAATTGACGATGTCGGAAATCTCCGAAGCGGTTCGCGCATCGTCCATTGATCTGCCGGGCGGCACGATCAAGACAGAGGGCGGCGATATTCAGTTGCGGACCGAGGGCCAGGTTTACACAGGCCTCGAGTACGCCGACCTCGTATTGCGAACCTATCCTGATGGTGCGCGGCTGACGCTCGGGGATATTGCAACGATCAATGACGGCTTCGTCGAGTCTGAGGGTTTTGGTCGCTTCGACGGCCAGCCGACGGCTACCCTGAATGTCCTTGCAAGTGGTCAGCAGAACGAGTTGAAGACGGCTGCCGCGGTAAGAGAATACGTGGCCGAGAAGCGCAAGAACCTGCCTGCCGGAATCGAAATAGACCTTTGGGTCGATCGCTCCCACTATCTCGAGGGCAGGCTCGATATGATGATGAAGAACATGTGGCAGGGTGCTTTGCTCGTTTTCCTTCTCTTGTCTTTGCTCCTGCGCATGAAAGTGGCCGGATGGGTCATCATCGGCATACCGGTTGCTTTTCTGGGCACGTTCTTGCTGATGCCGCACGGACCGTGGCCTGTGACGATCAATATGATCAGTTTGTTCGGCTTCATCATCGTGCTCGGCATCGTTGTCGATGACGCCATCATTATTGGCGAAAGCATATTCACGAAGATACGCGCTGACGGACATACGATAGACAACGTTATCCAAGGCGCTCACAAGGTCGCCGTGCCCGCGACTTTCGGCGTGCTGACGACGATCGCTGCCTTCGCGCCGATGCTGTTTGTTGGCGGTATCGTCGAGCCTTTCTTCCAGGCGCTGTCGATAGTCGTCATGCTCTGTCTGGTATTTTCGCTGGTCGAGTCCAAGCTGATCCTGCCGGCTCACCTCGCCCGCGCGAAAATCGACCCCGTGGATGAGGAGGACCTGTTTCACCCGGATCACCATATTTCGTTGCTGCGGCGAATCCCGCGGTTTTTTCTCAAGATCCAGCGGTATACCCAGCACGGTTTGCAGCGACTGATTCACGACTATTACCGGCCTGCGCTTGAGAAGGTTATCGACAATCGCGGCGTTACGGTTGCACTATTCGCCGGCGTGTTGATAGTTACGATTGGTCTTGTCAACAGCAGCCTGGTACGCATAGTCCTATTTCCCGAGGTGCCCGGCGATTTCATTCGCATGCAGCTGGAAATGGAGACCGGTACGGCGCCCGAGGTTCGCAATGCGGCGCTGAACAGAATCGAGCAAGCCGTTCTCGACCTGAACGATGAGTACAACGCTGAAAATCCTGACCTGGATCCGATGATCTCGCATATTGGATCGTTCACTACGAGTGACACGGGCGCAGTAGCATGGGTGGAATTGCCGATGGTCGATGACCGGCTGCTGCAGATCGACGGCGTGACGAGTTTGTGGCGCGAACGCGTTGGCGAGATCGCGGGTGTGAAAGAGCTGACATTCACTGACGGTCAGCATTTCGGGGGCGGGCCACCGTTGAGTTTTCGTCTCAGTGGCGACAATTTTGATGCGCTTGAAAACGCCGCGGCGGAACTCGAACAGAAACTCGGTGAGTACGAAGGCGTGTTCGATGTCCAGAATTCATCGAGCACTGGCGGTCAGGAGATAAAGCTGTCGATAAAACCCGAGGCAGAAGCGCTGGGTCTGACGATGGCGTCACTCGGCCGACAGGTGCGACAGGCGTTCTATGGTGAGGAAGCGCAGCGTATCCAACGTGGCAAAGACGAGTTGAAAGTCATGGTGCGCTACCCTCGCGAGGATCGACGCTCTGTCGCGGATCTCGAGAATATGCGGATCCGTACGCCGGGCGGAGACGAGGTGCCGTTTGAGTCCGTTGCCGGCGTGTCTTTCGGCACAAGCTACTCGAGCATCACGCGACTCAATCGTGCACGGACGATAACCGTATCCGCGGACATTGATCCGGAAATCGTCGAACCCGGCAAGGTCATTCGCGAAATATCCGAAGACTACATACCCGGACTACTGTCGCGTCATGCCGGTGTGATTTACGGCCTGGAGGGCGCCAGCAAGGAAGAAGAGGAATTCATCCGGAATCTGACGATCGCGTCGATTGCGGCACTATTCCTGATATATGCACTGATCGCGATACCGCTTCATTCCTATGCGCAACCGCTGGTGATCATGTCGGTAATTCCATTCGGGCTGATCGGCGCGGTCATCGGGCATGTTGTCATGGGCAAGGCGATCAGCATGTTCTCGTTGTTCGGTCTCGTGGCGCTGGCCGGTGTTGTCGTCAACGATAGTCTCATCATGGTCGATTTTATCAACAGGGCTCGCGAGGAAGGCGTCCCGCTCAAGCAAGCCGTCATTGATTCGGGCACCCAGCGCTTCCGTGCGATCATACTGACTTCCCTCACGACTGCGGCCGGATTAATGCCGATCATGCTCGAGACCAGCGTGCAGGCACAGTTCGTCATTCCGATGGCAATCTCGTTGAGCTTTGGCATCCTGTTTGCCACGGCGATAACATTGTTTCTGATTCCGTCGCTGTACCTTCTGCAGATTGACGGCTTTGCCCGGATGCGCAGGATAGTCCATTGGCTTTTCGACCGGCACGGCACCACCGATACCACTGAAACCGCCTGAGCGTGACTGAAATCGAACCTAGGAATGATGTCCGCGACGGCGTCATCGCGGGCCTGATCGCTTATTCATTCTGGGGCGTTTTGCCGGTTTATTTCAAACTGGTGGGTACAGTCTCACCAACAGAAGTGATGCTCCACCGAATCGTCTGGGCCGTGCCGACTGGTGCCCTGATCATCCATCTGCGGCGTCAGTGGCCGGAGGTCCGTCGTGCGCTGACGCACCGCACGATGCTGCTGTTGCTCGCGACCGCGGCTTTTTTTATTGCCATGAACTGGTACGTCTACATCTTGGCTGTGCAACAGAGCCAGGTGTTTCAGGCCAGCCTTGGCTATTACATTAATCCACTCATTTACGTTCTGGTTGGCGTCATCTTTCTCGGGGAGAAACTGCGCCGGCTGCAGTTCTTGGCCGTCGCATTGGCGACGGTTGGCGTGCTGGTGCTCACGATCAACGGTGGACAATTCCCGGGCATCGCGCTGTTTCTGGCCGTGTCATTCACGGTATACGGTGTAATCCGCAAACAAGTTGCAATTGGCGGTATGCCGGGTCTCTTCGTGGAGACGCTCGTGCTGCTCCCAGTCGCAGCGATCTGGCTCTCGTGGCTGGTCTATTCGGGAGGCGCGGCAATAGCGGGCGGTGACCCCGGCATGACAGGACTGTTGCTTCTCGCCGGGCCGATTACGGTCGTGCCGCTGCTGTGTTTCGCGCTTGCAGCCCGGCGGCTGGCACTAACCACGATTGGCTTCATGCAATTCCTGTCGCCGACCCTGCAGTTCCTGACTGGCGTGTACTACGGCGAAAAACTGACGATTCCGCACCTGATCTGTTTCGGCTGCATATGGATCGCCGTCGTTTTGTTTAGTGTGGACGCAGTTCGGTCGAATGCCCGCGATTCCAATGTCGTTTGAGTCGCGGGCGGAGAATTTATCGACCGAGGTAAAACGCAGCGTAGCGAGCCACGAGGGAGATGAATAACCCGCGTCGCTACTTTTTGGCCTTGCGCTCCTGCGCTTCCTTGATCACTTCGTCAGCGACATTCTGCGGGCAAGGGGCGTAGTGCGAAAACTCCATCGAGAACTGGCCACGACCCGAAGTCAGCGTGCGCAGATGTCCAATGTAGCCAAACATGTCAGCGAGAGGTGCGTCTGCCTTGACACGCACCCCGGTCGGTCCGGCATTCTGCGACTTGATCATACCGCGGCGACGATTCAGGTCGCCGATGACATCACCGACGTTATCTTCGGGCGTGAACACGTCGACTTTCATGATTGGCTCGAGCAGCTGCGGACCGGCCTTAGGTATCGACTGGCGGTACGCTGCTTTGGTTGCGATTTCGAAGGCGAGCGCCGAGGAGTCGACAGCGTGAAACGCGCCATCAAGTAGCGTGAACTTCACATCGAGCAGTGGATAACCGGCCAGAGTGCCTTCGTCCATGCAGGACGCAAATGCCTTTTCGATAGCGCTCCAGTATTCGCGCGGCACATTGCCGCCTGTGACCTTCGACTCGAATTCATAACCCGCGTTTTTCTCTGCCGGTTCGATCCGGTATTCGATCTTGCCGTACTGGCCGGAACCACCCGACTGCTTCTTGTGCGTGTAGGTATCTTCGATCAGTTGCGTGATCGTCTCGCGGTAGGCGACCTGCGGCTTGCCCATGGACACTTCGACACCATGCGTTCGCTTGAGGATGTCGACCTTGATGTCGAGGTGCAACTCGCCCATGCCCTTGATTAGGGTCTCGCCCGAATCCTCGTCGGTCGCAACCTGGAATGAGGGGTCTTCCTGAACCATCTTGTTCAGCGCGACACCCATTTTCTCGTTGCCAGCCTTGTCCTTCGGGCTGATCGCAATCGAGATCACGGGATCGGGGAACACCATGGGTTCGAGTGTCGCCGGGTTGTTGGCGTCCGCCAACGTATGGCCCGTGCGGGTGTTTTTCATGCCCAGCAAAGCGACGATATCGCCGGCTTGCGCCGAGTCGAGTTCCTCGCGTGAGTTGGCATGCATCTCCACGATGCGACCAATTCGTTCGGTCTTGCCGGTGAACGTATTCAAGACGTTGTCACCCTTCTTGATCTTACCCGAGTAGATTCGTGTAAAGGTCAGGGCACCATAGCGGTCGTCCATGATCTTGAACGCCAGCGCGCGCAGCGGCCTGTTCGGATCGACCGTCGCGACGCCGCCCGTCGGATGACCTTCGAGGTCAATTTCGGGTTGTGGTTTGACTTCCGTGGGGTTCGGCAAGTAATCAACTACTGCATTAAGAACATTCTGTATTCCTTTGTTTTTAAAAGCAGAACCACAGTAGGTCGGGAAGAAGTCGAGCGCGATAGTGCCTTTGCGAATGCAGCGCATCAGGTCGTCAATCGACGGCTCGTTGCCCTCGAGATACTGTTCGAGCAATTCGTCGTCCTGCTCGACGGCGGTCTCAACGAGTTTCTCTCGCCACTCGGCGACTAGGTCCTGCATATCCGCGGGCACGTCTGTGATTTCATAATCCTCAGGATTGTCCGATGACTGCCATACCCAGGCTTTTTCGGTCAGCAGGTCGACGACGCCTGTGAAGTCGTCTTCGATGCCGATGGGCAACACCATAACGAGCGGATTTGCACCGAGCACTCTTCTAACTTGCTCAACCACGCTGTAGAAGTCCGCACCGATGCGATCGAGCTTGTTGACGAAGATAATGCGAGCGACCTCGGAATCGTTGGCGTAACGCCAGTTGGTTTCCGACTGCGGCTCGACGCCGCCCGAGCCACAGAATACGCCAATGCCGCCGTCGAGGACCTTCAACGAGCGATAAACCTCAATGGTGAAGTCCACGTGTCCCGGCGTATCAATGATGTTCAGGTTGTGGTCGTTCCACATGCAGCTTGTTGCCGCCGACTGAATCGTGATGCCGCGTTCCTGCTCCTGCTCCATGAAGTCTGTTGTGGCTTCGCCATCATGAACCTCACCGGTACGGTGGATCTTTCCCGTAAGCTTCAGGATGCGCTCGGTCGTTGTCGTCTTGCCCGCGTCGACGTGGGCAAAAATGCCGATATTGCGGTAGGTCCTTAGGTCTTTCATGTCGGTCACTCAGTTCTATCAGTCAAAGGCAGCCACCCGGTTTTCGTTAGGTGCCCGTGCTCTTACGGCCTCGCAGAAGCAATCCGGGTCATAACAATCGAAGTGGCTGCACGTGTCAGTGCCGGTCCTCAGAGGCCTCCAGGAGTCAGTGACGCATCATGACGCCGGACAGGACGGGCTTTCGGGCGCGGATAATAGCAGCGCCTACGCCCCTAAACCAGCGAATTTTCAGCAAAATCCACCGGATCCGTGACATGGGGTCTCACCGTTCCTGTCTCAAGGGTCTGGCGCACGGAAATTGCACTGCAAACCCCATATGATGCACCGCTCGAGGCAATGCAGAATCGATCGATGACGAGACTAGGACTGTTTCAATTACGCCTGGCGGCGACGGTGGGCCTGCTGTTGCTGGTCTATGCGCTCGTCCGCTTGCTGTGGTATCCGGGTGCGTACTTCACGATCTCCGGGGTCACTAGATTGTTGCTGATACTGGTCGCGGTTGTCCTGGTTATCGGCCCAGGCTTGTCGGCGCTCGTATACAGGCCCGGCAAAAAGGGCCTCGTCATGGATCTTGGCCTGCTCGCGGTGCTGGAGGTCGTCGCGGTGAGCCTCGCAGTTTCGCAGATCCACGCCCAGCGGCCGTTCTACGCGGTCTTCGCCGTGGACCGATTCGAGTCAGTGTCGCGATCCGAGATCGATACCACGCAGATCACGGGTATCACCTTGCAAACACGTCCTGGCCACGAACCGCGGCTGGTCTATGCGGAGCGTCCAAGCGATGGGGCGAGACTCGATAAGCTTATTGACGAAACGCTTTTTGAGGGCAAACCGGACATTGATCGTCGGCCAGAATTCTGGAGACCTTTTCCGGTTGGCATACCAGTTCTCAAAGCTGCTGCGTCACCGCTCGGCTCATTGCTGAATGGCGACACAGAGCGTGCAGTCGAAGTCCGTCACTGGCTGTCAGGCACGGGCCGCAACGCCAGCGATTACCTTTACTTGCCGATGCGCGGCAAAAATGCCGACGCAATGATGATCTTGCATGCGGACATCGGCTATCCCGTGGACATACTCGCCGTCGACCCGTGGTAGTCAGCGCCTGAGAATCGCCCACCACCTGGCGATGTTCAGCAGGCTCATCAGCGACGCGGCCACGTAAGTCAGTGCGGCGGCCCTGAGGAGACGCCGTGCATGCGGCCGGTCTGCCGATTTGAGTATTCGGTGCTCGTCGAGCATCGGCAGGGCGCGGCCGAAGCTTGCATCGAACTCGGTTGGCAACGTTGCGAGGTGAATCAATGTCGATGTACCGAGCGTCAGAAGTCCCGCAGCAAACATCAGAACGCCGAGCCCGGGTGCTCGCGTCAATACCCCAACAAACGGCGAGATCATCAGCACGCCCGCGCCGAGGCGCTCGACGTTGCGGCTGGCGCGAACCAGGCGGCTGCGGATTCGCAGCGGCGCATAGCCGTCATGGTCTTGCAGCGCATGTCCTACTTCGTGTGCCGCGACCGTTATCGCCGTCAGTGACCGTCCGTTGAACTTGTCGTCGGTCAGGCGCACGGCCTTGTCTTCGGGATCGTAATGATCTCCCTGCGGCGTCTTTTCGACCGCAACGTCGCTGAGCCCGTTCTTGTCGAGCAGATGCCGTGCCAATTGGGCACCCGTGCCGGAGTATCGATCGTTCGGAAGGCTGTATCGTTCGAGAACACGTTGCACCCAAAGCCCGGGTCCGAAGACAAGAGCTGCGATGACGAGCAAGATCACGAAGAGAGTCATATGCTCATCGTATCGTGCCTTTGCAAGGTTCTGCTATTGTCAGTGCTCTGTTGGCTTGTGCGAGTTTGATTATTGTGACGACAGACCAGGTCTTGCTGTTCGGGCTGCTGTTATTTGTATTTGTTTTCCTGATCTGGGGGCGTTGGCGCTACGATCTGGTCGCCTTTGTTGCGCTGCTTGCCGCGTTGTTGACCGGCATCGTGCCGAAAGAGCAGGCGTTTTCCGGCTTTGGTCATCCCGCCACAATAATCATCGCTCTGGTGCTTATCGTGAGTCGCGGCTTATCCAACTCCGGCGTAATCGAGCTGCTCGCCCGATATGTGGTCGACGCCGGGCGCCGACTGGCGGCACACATCAGTATCATGGCGGGCCTGGCGGCCGCATTGTCAGCGATCATGAACAATGTCGCGGCGCTGGCGCTGCTCATGCCGCTGGACTTGCAGGCGGCAAAGAAAAGTGGTCGGAGTCCCGCACTGTCGCTGATGCCGTTATCGTTCGCCTCCATACTCGGCGGCATGATTACGTTGATCGGGACACCGCCGAACATCATCGTCGCCGAGTTTCGTGGCGACGTACTTGGTGAGTCCTACAGAATGTTTGATTTCGCGCCGGTCGGGCTGGCCTGTGCGGCCGTCGGAGTGGCATACGTTGCACTCATTGGTTGGCGGTTGTTGCCCGCGCATCGGCAATCCACTAACGCGGCGCAGGAGCTATTCGATCTTGCGGACTACATTGTCGAGGTCAGGGTGCCCAAAGGTTCGGCCGCTATCGGCAAACGTGTGCGAGATCTCGACGACCTGGCTGACAAGGCGGACGTCGAAATCGTCGGGCTGATTCGGCGCGGGCGCAGACTGCCAGGACTGGCACGTATTGCCGAGATCAGGGCAGGCGACATTCTCGTCATTGAAGCCAGTCCAGACAGTCTCGAGGAAGCGCTTGGAATATTGAAACTGGAATACGTTGGCAAGGGGGAGGGCGTTCTCGAGGGGGACGACCTGATATTGAATGAGGTCGTCGTGCAGGAGTCGTCGCGACTTGCCGGACGGTCCGCCATGTCACTAAAGCTGCTGTACCGCTACCGAGTGGCACTGGTCGGCGTTTCCCGTCAGGGCGTGCGCTTTCGCGACCACATCAGGAAACTCGAGCTCAAGCCTGGCGATGTCCTGTTACTGCTCGGTCCTGACGAGCGGCTCGTCGATGCTACCGGAAGCCTTGGGCTTTTGCCGCTGGCAGATCGTGGCCACACCGTCATCCAGCGTGACAAAGTGTGGCTTGCTGTCAGTTTTTTTGTCGCGGCGATCGCAGCTGCCAGTGTCGGGCTGGTTTACCTGCCCGTGGCGCTGGGTTGCGTCGCAGCCGCCTATGTATTCTTTAACATTGTACCGATACGCGATGTATACAACTCGGTCGAATGGCCGGTCATCGTGTTACTCGGCTCGATGATCCCAATCGGTTCGGCGCTGCAGGATACCGGTGGCACGGGATTGATTGCTGCGGGAATCGTCGACCTGTCCGCAGGTTTTTCTCCCGCGGTGGTTTTGCTGCTGCTCGTCGTTTTCACGATGACCCTGTCGGATGTCATGAACAACACGGCAACGGCTGTCATTGCTGC